>JAFXST010000024.1 GCA_017525475.1 Kiritimatiellia bacterium
ACCAGGGCGCGCAGATCGCGGTGATCGCCAACGGCCCCTACCAGCAGCCGTTCTGGGACATCCGCGAATTCCACGGCATCCAGGGTCGCCTCGGCGTGCACAACTTCGACGGGCGCCTTTCGCAGCTCGGGTTCGCCGGCAGCGACTTCACGTTCATGCCCTCGCTCTTCGAACCGTGCGGTTTGCCGCAGATGCAGGCGCCGATCTACGGTTCGCTCACGGTGGCGCACAACACCGGCGGCCTTCACGATACGGTCAATCCCCTCGATTGGAAGAACCACACCGGCAACGGCTTCGTGTTCGACACCTATGATTCGGGCGGGCTTTTCTGGGCCATGGACCAGGCCATGGAGTTCTATATGCAGCCCGCCGAAGTACGCGAGGCGGAAGTCGCCCGCATCATGCGCGAGTCGCTGCAGCGCTTCAACCACGAGGAATGCGCCAAGGAATACATCCAGATCTACGAGAAGATGCTCGATCGTCCGCTCGTAAACTGAAAGGTCCGGCGCGATGGCACACCTCCAAGACGACGAGTATCTGCAGCCGTTCGCAGCGGCCGTGCGGGGTCGGGCCGAACACGCTTTCGCCCGGGCCCAAGAGCTTACCGGCGGCAAAATCGGTCTCGCCGACTGGGCCAGCGCCCACGAGTATTTTGGCCTCCATCGCCATGACGACGGCTGGACGTTCCGCGAATGGGCGCCCAACGCCACCCGGATGTGGCTCGTGGGCGACTTTTCCAAGTGGAAGCTAACGCGCAAGTTCGAGTGCAAGCGCAAGCGTTCCGGCGTGTGGGAGTGGAAGGGCCCCAGAACCGCGATCCGCGACGGCGACAATTACCGGCTCCAGATGGAGTGGCCAGGTGGCGGCGGCGAACGCATACCCGCTTACGCGCGCTATGTGGTGCAGGATCCCGAAACCGATCTCTTTTGCGCCCGGGTTTGGGCGCCCCGTCGCGCCTACGCGTGGAAGCATAGCGCCCCCAAAAAGCCGGCCACCACGCTTATCTACGAAGCGCACGTGGGCATGGCCTCCGAGGAGCGCAAGGTCGCGAGCTACACCGAGTTCCGCGACAACATCCTTCCTCGCATCAAAAAGGCCGGCTACAACACCGTGCAGCTGATGGCGGTGATGGAGCACCCGTACTACGGGAGTTTCGGCTACCACGTTTCGAGTTTCTTCGCCGCCTCTTCGCGTTTCGGCACGCCCGACGAGCTTAAATCGCTCATCGATACCGCCCACGGCATGGGCCTTAGGGTGATCATGGATCTCGTCCACTCGCACGCGGTCAAGAACGAGCGCGATGGACTCGGCATGTTCGACGGCACCGACTACCAGTATTTCCACAGCGGCGCCAAAGGCTGGCATCAGGCGTGGGACAGCCGCTGCTTCGACTACGGCAAAACCGAGGTGCTGCATTTCCTCCTTTCGAACTGCCGGTTCTGGCTCGACGAATACCGTTTCGACGGGTTCCGTTTCGACGGCGTCACCTCCATGCTCTATTGGGACCATGGCCTCGGCACCGATTTCTCGGGCTATCCCATGTACTTCAACGGCTCTATGGACGACGACGCCTGGGCGTATCTGCAGATGGCCAACCGCGTCATCCACGAGTCGCACCCCGATGCGATCACCATCGCCGAAGACGTGTCGGGCATGCCCGGTTGCGCGGCACCTGCGGTGGATTGCGGCATCGGCTTCGACTACCGCATGGCCATGGGCGAACCCGATTTCTGGTTCAAGCTCGCCGAAAAGGTGCGCGACGACGATTGGCCGATGGGCGGGATTTTCTACGAGCTCACCAACAAGCGTCCCGAGGAGCAGGTGGTGAGCTACGTCGAAAGCCACGATCAGGCGCTGGTTGGCGGCAAGACGTTCTTTTTCCAGTTGGCCGACGCGGCCATCTACTACGGCATGGCCAAGGACCAGAACGGGCTTGAGGTCGAGCGTGCTATCGCGCTCCACAAAATGGCGCGCCTGGCCACGAGTTCGCTTAATGGCGGCGCGTACCTCAACTTCATGGGCAACGAGTTCGGCCACCCCGAGTGGATCGATTTCCCGCGCGAGGGCAACGGCAACAGCTACGACCATGCGCGTCGCCAGTGGTCGCTGCGCGACGACCCCAATCTCCGCTTCAAGGCGCTCGGCGATTTCGACGAGGCGATGATCGGCGCCATCAAGCGCCCGTTCGCGCTCAATGCAACGCCGGTCAAGCTCGCGGCCAACGAGCCCGACAAGGTGCTCGCGTACGTGCGTGGCGATTTGCTCTTTGCGTTCAACTTCCACCCGTCGCAGAGCTATACCGATTACGGCATTCTCGTGCCTCCGGCCACCAGTTGGCAGCATCTTTTCGACACCGACGAAAAGCGCTTTGGCGGCCAGGGTCGCATCGCCAAAGGCGGCGAATATCTGCCGGAACTCGTGGACAACGGCAAGGAGCTGGTGCAGCAGATCAAGCTGTACCTCCCTGCCCGCACCGCCATCGTGCTCAAGCGCAAGTAACATGCAGCTGTCGCAGTCGAGATTCGCCACGCGCAGTTGCAAGCGCGACAAATTGTCGCCAATGGAGACAATATAGCCATGATGATCGCCAAAAGTGTGCGCCGCCTCAAAGGGTACGTACCGGGAGAACAGCCCAAGAGCCGCGAGGTCGTAAAGCTCAACACCAACGAAAACCCGTATCCGCCGAGCCCCAAGTGCGCCGAGGTCTTGAAAACTTTCGATCTCGACAATCTTAGACGTTATCCCGACCCCGACTGCACCGAGCTTAAAGCCGCGCTCGCCAAGCTCAACCATACCACGCCCGAGCACGTCTTCGTGGGCAACGGCTCCGACGAGATTCTGGCGCTGGCGGCCAAGGCGTTCGTGGAGAACGACGAAGCGATCGGGTCCTTGGATCCCTCCTATTCGCTCTATCGGACGTTGGCCGATATCCGTAACGTTCCCTGGAAGGGCAACGAGCTAGGGGGCAAGGTATCGCTCTTCCTCTGGACCAATCCCAACGCCCCCACTGGCGCTTGGGCGCCGCCCGAATTCGTGGCCAAGGCGGCCAAGTCGTTCAAGGGCGTGATGATCGTCGACGAGGCGTATGCCGATTTTTCCAAGGGCAACTGCATGGAGCTCGCCACGGCCAAGGGGAACCGCAACATTATCGTGATGCGCACGTTCTCCAAGTCGTTTTCGCTCGCGGGATTGCGCGTCGGCTACTGCGTGGGCCCCAAGCCGCTTATCGAGGCGCTCACCAAGGTTAAGGACTCCTACAACGTCGACGCCATCGCCCAAAGGGTGGCATTGGCGGCCGTCAAGGATATCGGCTGGATGCACGCTAACGTGGCCAAGGTCGTGAAGACCCGCGAACGGACGCGCAACGAGCTCGAAAAACTCGGCTGGCAAGTGGCTCCGAGCGAGAGCAACTTCCTTTTTGCCAAACCTCCTAAAGGGCAGAAGGCGGGCGCGATTTTTGCGGCCTTGAGGGAGAAGAACATCTTCGTACGCTGGTGGCCCAAGCGCAACGTGCGCGACTTTATCCGCATCACCATCGGCACCGACCAACAGATGCGCGTACTCATCGAGGCGTTGCAGGCGCGATGAACAGCTTCTTCAAGGGCGTGCGCAAGCATATCGGCAAATTGAGCGCCGATGCGTTGCGCGAGCAATATAAGCGCGTCGCCGACGAGTTCGACTTTTTCGAGAAGGTCCTGGGCGCGATCAAAGAGGGGATCGTCGTCCTCGACGGCGACGGGGAAGTAACCTACCAAAATCCCTTTGCCGTGGAGCTCTTGGGCAAGGGGGGACTAAAAGGCCTCAACATCAACTTGGGGCAAAGCTCCAAGCAGGAGTTGGCCGTCACCTACCCCGAAGAGCGCGCGCTCGAAGTGCAGACCATGATGCTCGAGCGCAATTCGACGCTCGTCATCATCCGCGACGTCACGGCCGAAAAGCGCCACACCGAAGAGGCGCTGATGGCCGCCGGGCAAAGCGCGGTCAGGGATTTGGCGGCAGGAGTCGCCCACGAAATCGGCAATCCCTTGAATGCGCTGAGCCTCAACCTGCAGCTCTTGGCGCGCGATTACCCCAACGAAGACGCCATCAAAGTGTGCCGCCACCAGATCAAGCGGCTCGACGCCATCATCCGCGATTTTCTGCAGGCGCTCAGGCCCTCGCGGCCATGTCTCGTTCCCGGCAACGTGGCCGAGCCGCTCACCAACTGCCTCAACGCGCTCAAGCACCGCTTCGAGGAGAAGCGCGTGCGCGTAGTACTCGATATCCCGGGCGCCATCCCCGTGGTGGCCATCGACAAAAACCAGCTCGAGCAGGTGTTCTTCAATCTCTTCAAAAACGCGCTCGAGGCCATGCACGACGGTGGCAGCATCGAGGTTGCGGTCACAGCCAACGACGGCGAGGTCGAAACGCGCATCCGCGATTCGGGCGAGGGCATGGACGAGGAGCGGCTTAGGCACCTCTTCGAGCCCTACCGCACCGGCAAGGCCGGCGGCACCGGTTTGGGACTCATGGTCTCCGAGCGCATCGTGCGCGAACATGGCGGCACGATCGGCGCCGAGAGCAAACTCGGCGAAGGCACCACCTTTATCATCCGTCTCCCCCGCATCGAAAAACGCATCCGGGCGCTCAAATAGCATGGACAAGCCGAAAATCCTGATCGTCGACGACGAAGCCGCCATCCGCACCGTAATGGCGCGGGCCTTGGGCGGCAAGTACGAATGCCTCACGGCCGCCGACGGCGCCGAGGCGCTCAAAATCCTCAAGGCCGAGCCCGAGGTCAAGCTCATGCTCTCCGACGTGCGCATGCCCGGCATGGACGGCGTCGAACTCCTCAAAAAGGCCAAGGCGCTGCGCCCGGGGCTCTTCTCGATCTTGCTCACCGCCTACGGCACCGTGGAACTGGCGGTGGAGGCCATGAAGGACGGCGCCGACGATTTTCTCACCAAGCCCATCACCGATCTCGACCAGCTGGAGCGGCGGATCGAAAGGGCGCTCAAAACGGCGTCGCTGGAGGCGGAGGTCAAGGAACTCAAGACCCGGCTCGACGAAAAGTTCGGGCTCGAGAACTTTACCGGCTCCTCCGAAGTGATGCAAAAGGTGTACGCGCGCATCCGCCAAGCCGCCAAGTCCAACGCCAACGTGCTGATCGAAGGCCCGAGCGGCACCGGCAAGGAGCTGGTGGCGCAGGCTCTCCATAACTTGAGCGCGCGCGCCAAAGGGCCGTTTGTGGCGGTGGAGTGCGCGGCCCTCAGTTCCACGCTTTTGGAAAGCGAACTCTTCGGCCACGAAAAGGGCGCTTTTACCGACGCCATTCGCGAGCGTCAGGGGCGCTTCGAGCTCGCCAACGGCGGTACGCTCTTTTTGGACGAGATCGGCGAAATCGACGCCTCCACCCAGGTCAAGCTCCTGCGCGTCCTCGAAACGCGCACCTTCCAGCGAGTCGGCGGCGACAAGGACATCAAAACCGATATCCGCATCGTGGCCGCCACCAACCGCGATTTGCGCAAGTACGTGAGCGAAGGCAAGTTCCGCGAAGATCTCTACTACCGGCTCAACGTCATCGATATACATTTGCCGGCGCTCAAGGATCGTCCCGGCGACATCGCGCTTTTGACCGGCCGCTTCCTCAAGGAATTCGCCAAGGAGAACGGGGGGAAACCCAAAACGATCGCACCCGAGGCGATGCGCGCGCTCGAAGCCTACGATTGGCCGGGCAATGTGCGCGAACTCAAGAACGCTGTCGAAAAGATGGTGGTCTTGTCGGAGGGCGACCGGCTCGTCCTCGACGACGTACCTTACGAAATCGCCCACGCGCTCAAAGCCCGTCCCGAAAGCGCCGTCTATACCGCTGCTCCGCAACGCGGCATCAACATCAAGGAGATGGAAAAGGCCAAGATCCTCTCCACCCTGGAGCGCTTCCGCTACAACAAAACCCGGGCCGCCGAAGAACTCGGCATCAGCCGGCGCACTTTGCACCGCAAGCTCAACGAATGGAAAAGCTGAGGCTACTCGAGAAGATCGGCGAAGGCGGCATGTCCACGGTCTGGAAGGCCTGGGACAAGATCGACAAGCGGCTGGTGGCGGTCAAGGTCTTGAAGCGCGAGTTTTCGGCCCGGGCCGAAGAGGTGCAGAACTTCAAGCGCGAGGAGCTTGCCATGGAGGAGCTCCACCATCCCGGCATCGTGCAGGCCTACGAGTTCGCCAACGACCATGACGAGTGGTATTACGTGATGGAGTTCGTCGACGGCTACTCCTTTGGCGAGTACCTCAAATCGCACGGCCACGTGAGGGAGGAGGATTGCCTCCTCATCTGCGAATCGGTCGCTTCCGCGCTCGATTACGCCTGGGAACAGCACGGTCTCGTCCACTGCGACCTCAAGCCCGAGAACATCATGATCAACCAGGCAGGCGAGATCAAACTTATGGATCTCGGCATCGCCTACCGCTTCCAGTTCAAGCCCGACGGCGCCCAGGAAGTGCCCGATCACGTCACCGGCACGCCCGCCTACATCAGCCCCGAGCTCGTGTACGGCGACGTCGAGCCCGATTGCCGCGCCGACATCTATTCGCTGGGGGCTACGCTCTACCATCTGGCCACCGGACATACGCTTTTCGAGGATCGCGACACGATCGACGAGATGATGCGCGCGCATTGCGACGAAGCCTCGCAAGCGCCCGATCCCCGGCGCTACCGCCCCAAGCTCTCGCTCGCCTTCGTGCAGCTTTTGGAGGCGATGCTCGTCAAAAACCGCGAAGACCGCCTCTCCACCTGGGCCGACGTCATCGAAATGTGCCGCGACGTGGAAAACGGCGTCCAATTCTGCCCGCGCACTTCGCCGGGCGCCAGCTCCCTTTGTATCGAAGAAACCGCTAACGAGGAGGAAAACCCATGACTTGTGCAGCTGTCGCCACCGCGTGCCTGCTTGGCGCCATTTCGCCCCTGGCCAAACACGACTTCAAAATCGACTACGAGCGCAATCAATTTGTGATGGACGGCGAGGTCATGCAGATCCGCTGCGGCGAGATGCACTTTGCCCGGGTGCCGCGCGAATACTGGCGCAACCGGCTCAAGATGTGCAAGGCGATGGGCCTCAATACCGTCTGCGCCTATCTCTTCTGGAATTTCCACGAGCCCGAGCGCGGCGTCTTCGACTTTTCCGGCGATCGCGACGTGGCGGCCTTCTGCCGCGAAGCCGCCGAAGAGGGGCTGTGGGTCATTTTGCGCCCCGGTCCCTACGCCTGCGCCGAATGGGAGTTCGGCGGCTTCCCCTGGTGGCTCCTCGATCAGGGCGCCGACCAGGTCAAGTTGCGTACGCGCGATAAAAGCTTCATGGAGCCGGTAAAGCGTTATCTTAAGCGGGTCGGCGCCGAGCTCAAGGAGCTGCAGGTTACCCACGGCGGCCCCATTTTGATGGTGCAGGACGAGAACGAGTACGGCTTTTTCGGCAACGATGGCGAGTATATCCGCGAGATCTACCAATGCCTGCGCGAAGCGGGCTTCGATGTCCCGATCTTCACCTGCAACCCCGCCTACCATCTTGAGAAAGGCGCGATCCCCGAAGTGTTCAAGGTGGTCAATTTCCCCACCAACCCCACCAACGGCTACACGCGGCTGAGGGCCGTGCTCCCCAAGGGCCCCTTGATGTGCGGCGAATATTACCCCGCCTGGTACGATTCCTGGGGTCAGCGCCACCACACCAAGCCCGCTTCGATCATGCTTAACGACCTCGACTACATGCTCAAGGTGGGCGGCTCCTTCTCCATCTACATGGCGCATGGCGGCACCAGCTTCGGCCACTGGGCCGGGCAGAATTCGCCGTTCGCGCCCATCACCACCAGTTACGACTACGAGGCCCCCATCAGCGAGCAGGGCCGCGCCATCTTCAAGTTCGACGCGTTGCGCGAACTGTTCCAGAAGTACATGACGCCCAAGGAACTCGCGGAGCTCCCGAGCGTCCCGGAACCCCTGCCGCTACAATCGTTCGTCTCCGACGCCAAGGCCGAACTCGGCGCGCCTTTGAGCCCGCGTCCCGCCAACCCCGAACCCATGGACGAGCCGCAGAGCTTCGAAAAGCTCGGCCTCGGGTTTGGCGCCATGGTCTACGCCGCCAAGCTCGAGGGCCAGGGCGGCCTCCTCAAGGCGCCCAATCTGCGCGATCAGGCCGCGGTCTACGCCGATGGCCGCCATGTTGGCTTCCTCGATCGGCGCTGGGCCGAACGCGGGGTGGAAATCCCCCAAGGCACGAAAATGCTCTCGATCGTCGTCACCCACATGGGGCGCTACCACTTTGGCGCGGCGATGAAGCATGCCGAGAAGGGCCTGCTCGCGCCGGTTACGCTTAACGGCAAACCCATCAAGGGCTGGAACGCCTATCCCGCGCCCGATACGCCCGAGTTCGTCGCCTCCATCGTCTATACGCCCGCGCTCAAGAACGAGCCTTGCATCTTCAAGCGCTTCAAGGTGGAATTCCCCTCCACGGCCGATACCTACCTCTTGGTGCGCGGTTGGCACAAGGGCTCGGTGTGGATCAACGGCCATGCGCTCGGGCGCTTCTGGGGCATCGGTCCGACGCAGACCATGTTCGTGCCCGGTTGCTGGCTTAAGGAGGGCGTCAACGAGCTCGTAGTCTTCGACTTTGGCGGCAACGTCCCCTTGGAGGGCCTTACCTTCGTCGATACGCCCATCCTCGACGAGATGCACCCCGATTGCGACTTTATCGCCGCGCCCAAGCGCGTGAGCGAGCCGTTCACGCCCGGTCCCGACCCGGCTTTGCGCGGCGAATTCCCCGATACCGAAGCGGCGCAGGAGCTTATCCTCAAGGCTCCGCGCAAGGCCCGGCGCTTCGCGTTCGTGGCCGATAGCGACTGGAGCCGAAAGGGCGTGGCCGCCATCGGCGAATTGGAGCTCCTGGACTTGAAGGGCGAGAGCATCGCCCACGACAACTGGAAGTTCGTCTCGGTCTCGAGCGAGGAACTTACGCAAGAAGACGGCTCGGCCGAAAACGCGATCGACGGCCAGATCAGCAACCACTGGCATTCGCGCTGGAGCAAAGACCAGGCTAAGGCACCCCACTGCCTCGTGATCGATTTGGGGGCCACGGTGGAGGTTAAGGGCGTCCGCTACACGCCGCGCCAGGATAGCCGGTCCGGCCGCATCCGCGACTACCGCATCTACCTCCAATAGCGATTTTGGTTTTAGCCCCTTGCCAGCGTCCGCCAAATATGGTATAATATTCTTTAACAGCCTAACATAAGGATAAGCCATGACCGAATACAGCACCGACGATCTGATGATTTTCTCCGGCACCGCCAATCTGCCGCTCGCCGAAAAGGTGGCCGCCTACCTCGGCAAACCCCTCAACAAAATCGATATCCGCCACTTCCCCGACGGCGAAACCTTCTGCATCGTGGGCGAAACGGTGCGCGGCCGCGACGTGTTCGTGATCCAGTCGGGCTCGCCCAAGCCCAACGACGCGTACATGGAGCTCTTCATCATGATCGACGCGCTCAAGCGCGGTTC
>JAFXST010000025.1 GCA_017525475.1 Kiritimatiellia bacterium
ACGGCAAGAAGCTCTACGGCGCCGTCTCGGTGACCGACCATTTGGCCGCCATCGAGGCCAACCGCGGCGTCAAGGTGGAACGCGGCATGCTCGACATCGAGGATTCGCTGCGCGAAGTGGGCGACTACGACGCCACCATCGACCTCGGCCACGGCGTGACCGTCAAGTTCAAGATCCGCATTTTGGACGAGGGCGCGGCCGTCGATGCCTAAGAAAACGGTCGACCCGCGTCCGTCCTGGGACGACTACTTCATGGGCATCGCCCGGGTGGTCGCCACCAGGAGCAACTGCTCGCGCCGCCATGTCGGCGCGGTGGTGATGCGGGACAACCATATTCTCTCCACGGGGTACAACGGTACCCCGCACGGAGTCAAAAACTGTTTCGCCGGCGGTTGTCCGCGCTGCGCGGGAACGGTAAAAAGCGGTACCAACCTGGAGGAGTGCATGTGCGTGCACGCCGAGCAGAACGCGATCTGCCAGGCGGCGCTGTACGGCACCAGCCTCCAGGGGTCCACCATCTACATCACGCTCAGCCCCTGCCTCACCTGCGCCAAGTTGATCATCAACTCGGGCATCAAGGAAGTGGTGTTCGACGGGTGCTACGAGTTTCTGGACAAAGTCAAGAAGATTTTCAAGGAAAGCGGCGTCAAATACCGCGAATACGTTTGCAAAAAGGATAAGCCAAATGCGTAAGAAAATCATTGCCGGCAACTGGAAGATGAACGTTCTGCCCAGCGAGACGGCCGAGCTCGTCAAGGAAGTGGCCGCGGCCACCAAGGATTTCGCCAACGTCGAAGTGGTGTGCTGCACGCCCGCCATCGACATTCCCGCCGCCGTGGCCGCCGCCTGCGGCACCCACGTGGGGATCGGCGCGGAGAACGCCCACTGGGAGGCCAAGGGCGCGTTCACCGGCGAGATCAGCTGCCCCATGCTCGTGGACGCCGGGGTCAAGTACGTAATCATCGGCCACAGCGAACGCCGCCAGTACTTCGGCGAGACCGACGAAACGGTCAACAAGCGCACGCGCGCGGTGATCGCCGCCGGCATGACGGCCATCGTCTGCGTGGGCGAAACGCTGGAGGAGCGCGAGGCCGGCAAGCTCGTGGAGGTTATCGAGCGCCAGATGACCACGGGCCTCAAGGACGTTACCGCGGCCGACTGCGCCAAGCTGGTGATCGCCTACGAACCCGTGTGGGCCATCGGCACCGGCAAGACGGCCACTCCCGACCAGGCGCAGGAAGTGCATGCGCTGATCCGTTCGATTTTGGCGCGGCTCGTGGGCGAGGAAACCGCCCAGACCGTGCGTATCCAGTACGGCGGCTCGATGAAGCCCGCCAACGCGGCCGAACTGCTGGCCAAGCCCGATATCGACGGCGGCCTCATCGGCGGCGCGGCGCTGAAGGCCGGCGACTTCGCCGGAATCGTCGCCGCCGGCAACTGATGCGCATCTCCGGTGCGATAACGGCCATGCTGACTGGCGCGGGCTTGCTCGCGCTGGTCGGTTGTTTTAAGGAGCCGGTGCCGGCGTACAAAACGCGCCCGGCGGGCGCGGAACTGCGGCTCAACGACCGGAATCTCGCGACGCTCGACGCCAAGTTCGATCCCGGCGTTCTCGTCTACGCCAATCTCGACCGCAACCGGTTCGAGGAGTTCCCCAAGCGGCTCTTGATGTGCACGCGCCTCAAGTGGCTGAGGCTCAACGGCAACCGGCTGTCGTCGCTGCCGGATCTCGCCACGCTCAAGGACTTGCGGCGCATCTACCTCAAGGACAACCGGTTCGCCGAAGTGCCGCCGGCGCTGGAGAAGCTGCCCAAACTCACCGATATCGATTTGAGCGGCAATCCCATCCGGGAGATCCCCGGGTGGCTGGCGCGGAAGCGCGGGCTCAAGAACCTGTCGTTCAGCCGGACCGGGATAACCAGGCTCCCCGACGATCTTTCGGCGTGGCGGGAGCTCGCTTCGCTGCAGCTGGGCGACCTCAAGCTCTCCGCGGCGGAAATGGCCCGCATCCGCAAGGCGTTGCCCGACGTGGCCGTGATCTTTTGATGGGTTCGGGTCCGTCAGCACCGCACAATCTCGAGGAGCTGGGCAGCGGCAACACCGGCAAGCTCCTCTTGAAATATTCGTGGCCGGCCTTGGTGGCGATGAGCCTCAACGCCCTCTACGTGGTGGTGGACCGCGTTTTCATCGGCCACGGCTGCGGCACGGACGCGATGGCCGGGCTTACGCTGACGATGCCGCTGATGATGCTGTTCGCGGCCTTCGGCGTGTTCGTGGGCGCCGGACACGCGTCGACCCTGTCGATCAAGCTCGGCGAGGGCAACCGCGAGGCGTGCGAGAAGATCGTGGGCCAGCTGGTGGCGTTCAAGCTCGCGTTTTTCGTGACCATCCCGCCGCTGGTGTTCATCTTCCTCGACGAAGTGCTGGGGCTGTGCGGCGCCGACAAAGTGACGCCCGGCGCTTTCGCGAGCGCCAAGACTTACCTTAGGATCGTCCTCTTTTCGCACCTCTTTTCGCATCTGGCGTTCGGGCTGTCGGCGTTGCAGCGCGCCGAGGGCGGCGCCAAGCGGTCGATGATGGCGATGGTGGTGGGCTTCGGCACCAACCTCGTTCTCGATCCGATCTTCATTTTCGGTTTCGGCATGGGCATCGCCGGCGCGGCGTGGGCCACCAATATCGCGATGGCGCTCTCGTGCCTGTGGGCGTTGCAGTATTACGTGCGCGGCAAGACCGCGGTGCGGCTTGAATGGCGGCGCATCGGCTTCTACCGCGAATACGCGGCGCGCGCGGCGGCCATCGGTTTCGGTCCGTTTTTGCAGCAGCTCCTCTCCGCGCTGATCGCTGTGTCGATCCAGATGGCGTTTTCCAAGTGGATAACCGACGAGGCGCAGTGCACGGCGCAGATCGCCTCGCTCGGCGTGTTCCAGTCGGTGCTCATATTGATGGTGCTGCCGATCATGGGCACGCAGCAGGGCCTGCAGCCGATAATCGGGTTCAACTGGGGGGCGCGGCAGTATCGCCGGGTGCTCGGCACCGTGAAACTCGGCTTTTGGGTGACTACCTGGCTGTGCGTGGGCGCGTTCGTGGCGCAGGTGGTACCGCCGTTCCCGTATTGGCTCGCGCGGCTGTTCGTGGAGGGCAAGGAGATGGTCGAACTCGCGGCCAAGGATCTGCAGCTCTCCAACTGCATGCTGTGGTGCATCGGCATCAACGTGGTGGCCACCACCTATTTCCAGTCGATCGGCAAGCCCAAAACCGCCATCATCCTGTCCACGCTCCGCCAGGGGGTGGTGATGATCCCCTGCATTTGGCTGATGCCCTACGTGCTCGCCGACAAACCGTTGGCGATCTGGATCGCGCTGCCGGTTTCGGACGCGATTACCGCGTTGGCCACCATCCCGCCGCTACTTTCCCACACCCGCTTCCTGTCCCGGGTGAGGGACTACAAGAGGAAAACCGTACGATGAGAAGCGCAACGATCGAACGCAACACCAAGGAAACCCGGATCCGCCTAAGTCTGGAGCTGGACGGCTCGGGCGAAGGCGCCATCGCCACCGGGATCGGCTTTTTCGACCACATGCTCGAGCTCCTCAAGAAACACGCAAACATCGATCTTGCGATCGAGGCCCAAGGCGACATCCAGGTGGACTATCACCACACGGTGGAGGACGTGGGGCTCGTTTTCGGCAAGGCCCTGAACGAGGCGCTGGGCGAGCGCAAGGGCCTGACGCGCTACGGTTTCGCCTCCATCCCCATGGACGAGGCGCTGTGCGAAACCTCGCTCGATCTCGGCGGGCGGCCGTATCTCGTGATGGTTTCGCCCATGAAGCACATGATGGTGCGGGATTTCGAGGTCAAGCTCGTCGAGGAGTTTTTCCGCGCCGTGAGCGTGGAGGCGCGCGCCAACATCCACCTCCGCCAGATCTACGGCGACGAGGCCCACCACGTTTGCGAAGGCTTTTTCAAATCGTTCGCGCGCGCGTTGCGCGCGGCGGTGAAGATCGACCCCGCGGAGAAAGGCGTGCCCTCCTCGAAGGGATTGATATGACGATATTACCGGCGATAGACCTCAAGGACGGCAAGTGCGTGCGCCTAAGGCAAGGCCGCGCGGCGGATATCACCGTCTACAGCGACGATCCCGCGTTGCAGGCGCGCGACTGGCGCGAACAGGGCGGCGCGGAACTGCACGTGGTGGATTTGGACGGGGCGTTCGGCGGCCTGCCGCGCCATCTCGAGGCGATCCGGGCGATCATCCGCGAATTCGGCGGCCCGGTGGAAGTGGGCGGCGGCCTGCGCACCCCGGAAGCGCTCAACGCCGTGTTCGAGGCGGGCGCGACGCGGGCGATTTTGGGCTCGGCGGCGCTGGAGGATCCGGATTTCCTCTCCAAGGCGGTGGAATGGTGGGGCGAGCGGATCGCCGTGGGCATCGACGCCAGAAACGGCATGGTGCAGACGCACGGCTGGGTGGACACCACCACGGTCAAGGCGGTGGATCTGGCCTCGGCGGTGGCCGGGATGGGGGTGAAGACCATCATCTATACCGATACCGCCACCGACGGCATGCTGGGCGGGCCCAATCTGGAGCAACTGGCCAATATCTGCGATGCGGCGCCCACGTGCTCGATCACGGCTTCGGGCGGGGTCTCTTCGCCCTACGACATCGCCAACCTCAAGGCGCTGGAGCGGGCCAATCTCACCGCGGCCATCTGCGGCAAGGCGCTCTACGACGGGCGCACCACGCTCAAGGAGATGAATGCCGCCGCGCTGTGAGCGGTTGCCCAACGGGCTCAAGGCCGTGCTCGTGCCTTGCGAGGCGCAGAGCGTGGCGGTGGGGCTGTTCGTGGCCTCGGGTTCGCGCCATGAAGACCGGCGCCACGCGGGGATATCGCATTTTATCGAGCATATGCTCTTCAAAGGCACCGAAAAGCGCAGCTCCCTCGACATCACGCTGGCCATCGAGGGCCGGGGCGGGATGTTCAACGCCTTCACCTGTGAAGAATCCACCTGCTTCTTCGCCCACATGTCCGACGAATACTTCGCCGAGGCGGTGGATATCCTCGCCGACATGTACCGCCACGCCAAGATCGACCCCGGCGAATTCGCCAAGGAGAAGGAAGTGGTGATCGAGGAATTGCGGATGTACGCCGACGAGCCCGATACCGTGGCGATGGAGAATCTCCAGAAGTGCCTCTTTCCGGGCCATGCGCTGGGGCGGCCGATCGGCGGCTACGAGGAGACGCTGCGCCCCTTGGACGCCGCGGAGATGAAAGCGTGGATCAAGGCGCACTACGTACCGGGAAAGACGGTGGTGGTGGTGGCCGGGAGTTTCGACGAAGCCAAGGCGCGGGAGCTGCTGGGCAGGATATGAAAAGCGTAACGCCTTCGATAACCGTCTTCAAAGACGTGCAGCAGGCGCAGTTGGCGCTGGGCTACCGCACGTTCGGGGTCAAAGACCCGCGTCGCTACGCGCTTACGGTGATGGACGCGATCATGGGGCGCGGGATGTCGAGCCGGCTGTTCCTGGAGGTGCGCGAGCGCCATGCGCTCAGCTACGATATCGCCTCGCGGCTCCAATTCTTCCGCGACTGCGGGATGTGGACGGTTTCGGCCGGCATGGACGAAAGCAAGCGCCAAAAGGCGCTAGCGGTCATCGACCGCGAAATCGAACGCATCCGCACCGTCAAGGTGGGCGCCAAGGAGCTGGGGCGCATCAAGGAGTTCTTGACCGGCAACTTCAAGCTGTCGCACGAGAAGCTCGCCAGCAAAATGTTCTTTTTCGGTTCCACCATGCTGGCGTTCGGCCGGCTCGTAACGCCCGAGGAGCAGATCTCCGGGGTAAAAGCCGTAACCGCCCAAGACGTGCTCGATGTCGCCCGCGAGGTCTTGGATCGCCGAAACCGGGCGGTAAGTTGGGTGTTGCCTAATGGAACGCAAGCGTAAAACGCCGCAAACCGTGGCCGGCAAACTGATCGCCGCGCATCTGGTGGCGGGCGATCCCGCCGTGGATGCGGAACTGGCAATCCGCATCGACCAGACGCTCACGCAGGACGCCACCGGCACCATGGCCTATCTGCAGTTCGAGGCGATGGGGTTGAAACGCATCAAGAACGACCTGGCCGTCAGCTACGTGGACCACAATACGGTGCAGATCGGCTTCGAAAACGCCGACGACCACGATTTTCTCGAGTCTATCGCCAAGAAATACGGCATCATCTATTCCAAGGCCGGCAACGGCATCTGCCACCAGTTGCACCTGGAACGCTTCGGCAAGCCCGGCACCACGCTGTTGGGGTCGGACTCGCATACGCCCACCGGCGGCGGCATCGGCCAACTGGCCATCGGGGCGGGCGGGATCGATATCGCCGTGGCGATGGCGGGGGGCGCTTTCCATATCCCCGCGCCCAAGGTGCGGGGCATCCGGCTCGTCGGCCGCCTCCCCGGCGGCGTGAGCGCCAAGGATGTAATCCTCAAGGTGCTCGCCGAGTTCGGTACCAAGGGCAACGTCGGGTGGATTTTCGAATATTTCGGGCCGGGCGTCGCCACGCTGGACGTGCCGTCGCGGGCCACTATCGCCAATATGGGGGCGGAACTCGGGGTTACGACCTCGGTTTTCCCGTCCGATAAAGTGACGCGCCAGTTCCTGGCCGCGCAGGGCCGCGCGGGCGATTTCGTGGAACTTACGGCCGACAAGGGGGCGAAGTACGACGACGTTTTCGAAATCGACCTCTCCACGCTCGAGCCTCTGGCCGCCGCGCCGCACAGTCCGGGCAATGTCGTGACCGTAAAGAGCCTGGCGGGCACCAAGGTAAACCAGATCCTGATCGGCTCTTGCACCAACAGTTCCTACCGCGACATCCGCACCGTGGCCAATCTCCTCAAGGGCAAGCACGTGGCGGCGGACGTGGAAGTGGGTATCGCCTGCGGCAGCCGCCAGGTGATCGCGATGCTGGCGCGCGACGGGGCGCTGGCCACTCTCCACGCGGCCGGGTGCCGCATGCTCGAAAACGCTTGCGGGTTCTGCATCGGCGCGCACATGTCGCCGGCCACCAGTGCCGTGAGCCTGAGGACGAACAACCGCAATTTCGAAGGCCGTAGCGGCACCAAGAGCGCCCGTGTCTACCTCGTTTCGCCCGAGACCGCCGCCGCCTCGGCGCTGACCGGGCGTTTTACCGCCTGCGCCAAGGCCGCCAAGGTGCCGCCGCCCAAGCGGTTCCCCAAAACGGACGACATGTTCTTGTTCAAGGCGACGGCCGGCAAGGGCGTACCCAAGACCAGAATCGTGCGCGGCCCCAATATCGCCGCCGTACCGGCCGGCCTGCCGCTCGGCGAAGACCTCGAGGCGGCGGTGGCCATCAAGGTGGGCGACAAGATCACCACCGACCACATCATGCCGGCGGGCGCCCGGCTCAAATACCGCTCCAACGTGCCGGAATATTCCAAGTACGTTTTCGAGCCGTGCGACCCCAAGTTCCACGATCGCTGTCAGGCCAACCAGGCCTCGGGCCTCGCCAATGTCATCGTGGCGGGCGAGAGTTACGGCCAGGGCTCCAGCCGCGAACATGCGGCGTTGTGCCCCATGTATCTCGGGGTCAAGGCGGTTTTCGCCAAGTCGATCGAGCGCATCCACCGCGCCAATCTCGTGAATTTCGGCATCGTGCCGTTCGTCTTCGAAAATCCGGCCGACTACGGTCGCCTGGCCCAGGGGCAACGGCTGACGCTCGCCGGCATCCGCCGGGCGGTGGCCGGCGACGGCCGGCTGGAAATCGGCGGCATCAAGCTCAAAACCGTGCTTTCGCCCCGCGAAAAACAAATCGTTCTCAAGGGAGGGTTGCTCTCATGTCTCAACTGATTGTCGCTTTGGACGTCCAGACGCGCGAGGAGGCGGTAGCGAAGATCCGCACGATCGGCGAAGCGGTGGATTTCTACAAGATCGGGCTCGAGCTCTTTACCGCCGAAGGCCCCGATGTGGTCAAGGCCGTCAAGGACCTCGGCAAAAAGGTGTTCCTCGACCTCAAGTTCCACGATATCCCGCGCACGGTGGAAAGGGCGGTAAAGTCGGGCGGCAAACTGGGCGTGGATTTGCTGACCATCCATTCGGTGGGCGGCAAGGCCATGATCCAAGCCGCCCGCGCCGCCGCCGACGAGTTTGGCGAGCGCGGCCCCAGGATTCTGGCGGTTACCGTATTGACTTCGCTCGACCAGGGCGATTTGGCCGATGTCGGCATTCTCGGGCGCACCCCGGCCGAGCAGGTGGCCGCGATGGCCGGTTTTGCGGTCCTGAACGGCGCCCATGGCCTCGTGTGCAGCCCGCGCGAAGTGGGCGCGCTTTCCCGATCGCTCAAGGCGGGCACGCTCTTCGTGACCCCCGGGGTTCGCCCGGCCGGTGCCGAGGTGGGCGACCAGAAGCGCGTGGCCACCCCGGCCGACGCCGTGCGCGACGGCGCCACCCATCTGGTGGTGGGCCGGCCCATCCTGGCCGCGGCCGATCCCGCCGCCGCCGCCCGCGCCATTCGCGAGGAGATGGCTGGAGTCTGATGTCCGCGCTGTTGGCCATATTCCTGCTGGCCGCCGCCGGCGCGGCTTCCGACACCGACGCGTGGAACGAGGGGGTGGCGTACTACGAGGCGGGCGATAATACCAACGCGCTCCAGGTGTTGCGCCCGCTCATGCTCACGCGCGAATACGGCGCGCGCGCGGCCGAGGTGGTGGCCAAGCTCGAATACGAAGCGGGCGATCTCGAGGCGGCGGCGTTCGCCAGCCAAATCGCCTTGCGCGCCAATCCCAAGGGCGAAAAGGAAAACCGCAATTTCGCCATTGCCGCGGGCGGGCTCTCTGCCTGGCGCGAAAACCGGCATATCGAAGCGGTGCTCGCCGAGGCCGCCGGCAAAGACCCGGGAGCGATGCTCGCATCCGCCGTGCGCGAGTGCCGCCAGGTTTTGGCGGAGGCGGGATGCTACCGCACCAACGAGGCCGCCAAGGCGGTGGCGCTTTCGGACGCGCTCGCCTCCCGGGCCGAGGCGTTGGCCGACGTCTGGATCCCGGTAAGGGAGACGGTGGCCAGGTCGGTCACCAACGAGCAGGATGCCGCCACCATTTTGCTGCAGCTCGACGAGGCCAGGAAAGCCACGCTCGATGGCGCCCGGGAACTTGCCGACATGGACGGCGAGGCGTATTCCTCGCTCGCCCGCGCCGAAAGCGATTTTACCCGCTTCCTCAAGCTCGTGGTCTTGCCGCCCGGCGCCATGGCCGAGGATTTGGCCGCGCAGTCCAACGCCTGGGCCGACGTGGAGGCGGTTAACGGCCGCGGCTGGCAGCAAGACGCCCTCGATTTCACCCGGGCGTTCCGCGCCAAATTCCCCGCCTGGGCGCGCGCCTACGAACAGCAGGCGGCGGCCGACACCTATCTTGTGGCGTTCGCGGCCGAAGACCAGGCCAAGATCAGCGCCTTGGCCACCGAACTCGAGAAACTCCAGCTGGAATGCGCAGAAACGGAGCTGCCGCCCAAGCAGGAGGAAGCCATGGGGATTATCCGCGAAATCATGGCGCTGTTGCCCAAAAACGGGCAGGGCGGCGCGGCGGCGGCCGGAGCGGGCGAACCGCCGCCGGAACCTGACGATAATTCCCAAGAGCCGCCGGAATCGCCCGAGACGCCCCCGGAGGAACAGCCGGAACCGCCGCCGGCATCGGACGCTGACGACCCCGGCGACGATCCGGTCGAAGCCGTTTTGAAGAAAGCCGAAGAACGCAACGACGAACACGAAGCGGACAAGAAGGCGCGCATGCGCAAAGCGCCGCTTCCGCCAAACGAAAGGGACTGGTAAATGAAAATTGTAGTGGCATGCGGAGGTACGGGCGGGCACTCCTTCCCGGGGATCGCGGTGGCCAAGGAACTGCGGTCGCGCGGGCACGAGGTGACGGTATGGTCGGCCGGGCGCGACATCGAGCAGAGCGTGATGAAGAGTTGGGACGGCAAGGTGTTCTCCACCAAAGCGCGGCAGCTCAAGCCCAAGTACGTGTTCGCCATCCTGGCCTCGTATCTGCGCTGCGTCCAGGCCATGAAGCGCGAAAAGCCCGATGTGGTGCTGGCCATGGGCTCCTATGCTTCGCTGCCGCCGGTATTGGCGGCCCGGCACTACAACATCCCGGTCGTGCTCCACGAAGCCAACACCGTGCCGGGCAAGGCGGTGGAGTTCCTCTCGCGCTACGCCAAGACGGTGGCGATTTCCTTCGGGATGACGGCCAAGCATCTGCCGCGCGCCACGACGGTGCTGACGGGGTTGCCGATCCGCAACGAAATCGCCGCCGGCAACAGATTCGATTTCATCCCCGCCAACAGCTTTACGGTGTTCGTGACCGGCGGTTCGCAAGGGGCGCACGCGGTCAACAAGCTCGCCTCCACCGCCATTTGCATGGCCGGGCGCGAACTCGCCCGCCTGCAGGATTCCAAGCGTCCGCTCTATGTGATCCACCAGACCGGAGCCGCCGACGAGGCGATGGTGATGGCGCGCTATGCGGAGGCGGGCATTCCGGCGCGGGTCCATGCCTTCGAGCGCGAGATGCCCGACGCCTTTGCCTCGGCCGATCTCGTGATCGCCCGTGCGGGCGCTTCCACCTGCTTCGAGCTCGCGGCCTGCGGCAAGCCCGCCATGTTCATCCCGCTACCTTCGGCCATGCGCAACCACCAGCATTTCAACGCCGACAGCTTCGTGTCGCACGGCGCCGCCGACGAGGGGCAGCAGTCGATCTTGAGCGCGGTGGCGCTGTCGCGCTACATCCTGCGCGCCCGCGAGAATCCCGCCCGGCTTGCCGCCATGGGCGAAAAGATACTCAAACTCGCCACCCCCGACGCCGCCAAGCGGGTGGCCGACCTGGTGGAAGCCAATGCCCGCCAACCGGCTTGAGTTCCGCGCCGCGGTAGTGCGGCAAATCCGCGCCTTTTTCGACGATCGCGGTTTTGTCGAGGTGGAAACGCCGGTGCGCATCGCCGCGCCGGCGCCCGAACCGCATATCGATTGCCCGCCGAGCATCGACAGGTTCTTGCGCGCCTCGCCCGAACTCCAGATGAAAAAACTGCTGGCCGCGGGCATGGACAAAATCTACCAGCTCGGGCCCTGCTTCCGCCTGGGCGAAAACGGTCGCCGCCACAGCGACGAGTTCACCATGCTGGAGTGGTACCGCAAGGGCGCCGGCTACCTGGACATCCTAAGCGACATGGAGGAATTGCTGCGCCCCTGGACGCGACTCGAGGAAATCCCGCGCATCACGGTGCGCGAGGCGTATCTCAAGTACGCCGGGTGGGATCCGTTCGCGGCCTTCGACCAGGACCGGTTCGATCTGGATATGGCCACCAAGGTGGAGCCCAACCTCGGCGGCTGGGTGTTTTTGATGGATTATCCGCCCGAGTGCGCGTCGCTCGCGAAGCTCGCGCACGGCCATGCCGAACGCTGGGAGCTCTACGTCGACGGCCTCGAACTGGCCAACGCCTTTACCGAGCTTTGCGACGGCGACGAACAGCGCCGCCGGTTTGCGGCGGCCCGCCAAGAGCGCCGGGCGTTGGGCGAAGCGGACTATCCTTTGGACGAGGAGTTTTTGGAACTCCTGCCGCTCGTCGGCGCCGCCGCCGGCGTGGCTCTGGGGGTCGACCGCCTCGTGATGGCGCTTTCCGGCGCCACCGACATCGCCGAGGTGCGCATTCTCGATTCTTGACTTGTAGCCTGCAAGGTGGCGTGCAACTTCCTCCACTTTGTCCTTGACGGTGATGGCGGAAATTTGGTATAATATCCCGAAAGTAACTGGAATAAGGAGGATTTGGCAGTATGAAGAAAATTGCGTTTTTTGAGACCAAGCCGTACGATCGCGAGTCGTTCGACCGGGCCAACCAGGGCCGGTATGACATTTGCTATTTCGAAACCCGGCTCAAAGCGCCGTCGGTGCCGCTGGCGGAGGGCTGTGACGCCGCCTGCGCGTTCGTGAACGCCGAAATCGACGCCAAGGTGGTGGAAGGGCTGGTCAAGCGCGGCGTCAAGATCCTTGCCATGCGCTGCGCCGGCTACAACAACGTGGACTTCGAGGCGGCCTGCAAATACGGGCTTACCGTGGTGCGGGTGCCGGCCTATTCGCCTTATGCGGTGGCCGAACACGCGGCGGCGCTGTTGCTTACGCTCAACCGCCATATCCACAAGGCTTCGGCACGCACGCGCGACTTCAATTTTTCGCTCGTGGGGCTTACGGGCTTCGATCTGCACGGCAAGACGGCGGGCATCGTGGGCACGGGCAAGATCGGGCGCATCTTTGCCGACATCTGCAATGGGTTCGGCATGAAGGTGATCGCCTACGACGCCTTCCCCAATCCGGCGAGCGGGCTCGAATACGTTGCGCTCGACGAATTGCTGGCGCAATCCGACGTGGTTTCGCTACATTGTCCGCTCCTCCCCGAGACCCATCACATGATCAATGCCGAGACGCTCGGGAAGGTCAAGCCCGGCATGGTGCTGATCAATACTTCGCGCGGCGGGCTCGTGGACAGCGAGGCGCTATTGGCCGCGTTGCGCCACGGCAAGATCGGCGGGGCGGGGCTGGACGTTTACGAAGAAGAGAGCGAGTGGTTTTACGAGGACCGCTCTGATGTGACCCGGCAGAACAAGACGCTGTCGCTCCTGGTGTCGATGCCCAATGTCATCGTAACCTCGCACCAGGCGTTCTTGACGCACGAGGCGCTCGCCAATATCGCCGACACCACGCTCCAGAATCTGGACGACTACTTTGCCGGCAAGCCGCTCGAAAACGAGATTTGCTACCATTGTCTCAAGTCGGGCGGCCAGCCCAAGGCCGGTTGCGTACAGCGCGCCAAGGGCTTGTGCCCCGGGAACCGTTGATATGGCGGGCGCGGGCGAACTGGAACTGTTGGGGCGCGGCCGGCGCCGGGCGGCATATCGTCTGGCCGGCATGGGGCGTTGCCTCAAGTGCTATTTGCCCGACGATCTCGTCGATGGCGCCGGAGCCATAGCCAAGGAAATCAAGAACTGCCGTTTCGACCGCAAGCGCAACACCTGCGCCGCGGAATACGATTACTTCCAGGAGCTCAAGGTGCGGGTGCCGGCGGAACTGTTGGCGACTTTCCCCGACGAGATGGAGCTGACGAGCGACGAAAATCGCGGGTGGTGCCTGATCGAGACCGAAGTGCGCAATTACGACGGTTCGTCGCCTAAGGGTTTTGCCGAAGCCTACCGGCAGAGCGATGGCAAATGCCGTACGGAGCTGCTGGCGCGGTTCAAGGCGCTGATGCTCGATTTGGCCAAATACCGGGTGCGGTTTTTCGATCCGCCCAACGTGTTGGTGCAAATGCTGGGTCCCGGAGGGGAGTTCAAGTTACGGATAGTGGATTTCGAACCGGCATCGCGCACGCTAATCCCGTTGGATCGTATGTTCCCGGCGCTCGTGGGTCTCAAACTTAAACGCCGTGTCCGGCGCTTCTTGCGACGGCAATTGGGCGAGGACGGCAAACTTGTGTGAACCGGCCATGAAAACCAAACTCAAACTGGCGTTGTTCGCACTCGCTCTAGCTAGCCTGGGGTGGGGTTTCTGGCTCATGTTTTCGGCGCATGCCCTGTGGGCGTTCAGCGCGCCGGAAGAGGATTTGAGCTACGGCTACTTCGTGCCGCTGTTTTCGCTCTACATCTTGTGGCGCGAACGCGCCCGGCTCATGCCCGGCCGGGGATGTTGGGCGGCGGTTCTGCTGCTGTTGCCTTCGCTGTTCCTGGGCTTTATCGGCATTCGCGGGGCGCAGTTGCGATTCGAAATCGTGGGCTTCATCGGCATCGTGTGGTCGCTTACGCTCCTGTTCTGGGGCTGGCGCACGGCCAAGGCGGCCATGTTCCCGTGCGCATTCCTCCTCTTTTGCATTCCGCTCAATTCGTTCCTCGATGTGATTACGGTGCATTTGAGGCTGTTCGCCACCGGTACGGCATTCGCGATCCTCAAGGGGATGGGCGCCGATATCGTACGTCAGGGCACCATGCTCGCTTCGTCCGCCGGCACTTTCGCCATCGACGTGGCCGCGCCCTGTTCGGGCCTCAGGAGCATCTTTGCGCTGATGGCGCTTACGGCCGCCTACAGCTATTTCGCCCAGCCCACTTGGGGCCGGCGGGCGCTCCTTTTCGCCTCGAGCGTACCCTTGGCCGTGCTCGGCAACGTGGTGCGCATCTTGACGATCGTCGCCACCGCCAATTGGTGCAGCACCGAGTTCGCCACCGGGTTCTACCACGACTACTCGGGCTATGTGGTGTTTTTGGTGGCGGTAAGCCTGATGGTGGCGTTTAGCGGCCTCTTGACGCGTCTGGGGACCGGGCCGGAGGCGGAAGATGCGCCTCGCGAGGCGACCGTACCCGAGGAAACTTCGCCTTGGCGTTCGGGTGCGCTCGGGCTGGTGGCGCTCGGGGTGGTGGCGTTCATGGTGTTCCAGGCGCGCGAGACGAGCCCGGAGCTTGCCGAAGCGCCGGCATTGGCGTTGACGGAGCTCGACGGTTATGTGACGGAAACGCTGCCGCCCGGCGAAGCGGAACTGGAAACCCTCCCCAAGGATACCTTGATCTTGAAACGCCGCTATGTACATCGAGCGACCGGCGATTGGTACCTCGTTTCGGCCATCGTGGGCGGCACTTCCAAAGGGTCCATCCACCGGCCGGAACTTTGCCTGCCGAGCCAGGGCTTCAGCATGGTGCGGCCGCGCAATCGCCGTACGGCCGGGCGCGATTGGCATTTGATCGACATCGAGCGCGGTTACGGCCTGCCGCTCGGTTTCGCCTACACGTTTTTCAATCAGGAAGGTTTTTCCACCGCATCGCACACCGGGCGGATATTGCGTGACGTGATCGACCGTTCGCTCAAGAACCGTTACGACCGGTGGGTGATGATAACCGTAAACTCGTCGCGGGCCGACGAAGAGGCCATGCTGGGCTTTTTGTCGCGGCTCGAGGAGGTTATATGGGCAAAGTGATCCCGTATGTTGTCGGCATGGCCGCCGCGCTTGGTTTTACCTTGGTTTTGACGCCGCTCGTGCGCGAGCTGAACCGGCGTTTGGGGATGGTGGACAAGCCCGACCCCCGGCGCATCAACAAGGTGCCGATTCCGCGCGGCGGGGGGCTGGCGCTGTTCCTGGGCGTGCATTTGGCGCTGGCGTTGCTGTATGCGCTTTACGGCTCGGATATCGCCATCTTCCAAAGCGCGCGGCTATTGCCGCTTGTCGCCATTGCTACTTTGATATGTCTTTTGGGCTACGCCGACGACAAGTTCAACCTGCCGCCCAAGGTCAAGTTGGCGGGGCAGTTGGTTTTGGCGTTTCTGGTCTGGCTGTGGGCGGATCTCGGTTTCCGTAATGTATTTCCGTTCTTGCCGGCCTGGCTTGACGCCTTCGTAACCGTATTTTGGATCGTGGGCGCGGTCAACGCCTTCAATCTCATCGACGGGCTCGACGGCCTCGCCTCGGGGCTGGCGCTTATCGCCACCGTCGGCATGGGCGGTAGCCTGGTATTTTTGGGCGAGGCGCAGAATATCGTTTTCTACTGCGTATTCGCGGGCGGTCTGTTGGGTTTCCTGCGCTACAACTACAATCCGGCTTCGGTGTTTCTCGGCGATTCCGGCAGCATGTATATCGGCTACGTGATTGCGGTGCTGCCGCTCGTTACGCACCATGCTAGCGAATCGTTCCTGGTGTCTGTGGGGGTGCCGCTCCTGGCGATGGGCGTGCCGATTTTCGACACTTCGCTCGCGATCGTGCGCCGGTCCATCCGCCATTTGATTTCGCGCAACGCCGATAGCGGCGAAGGCCAGGTGATGACCGCCGACAGCGACCATCTGCACCACCGCATTCTGCGCAGCGCCGGGCTCAACCAGCGCAAGGCGGCCTGGACGCTCTATTTGCTGGCGATCTTTATGGTGGCGCTGGGCATGGTGGGCATGAGCCTCGAGTCGCGCACGGGCGGGCTGTGGCTGTTGGCGGTGGCCATCGCTTCGGTGATCATCTTCAAGGATATCTATCGGGTGGAGCTGTTCGACGCCGGGCGGCTCTTGAACGCGGTGGCGCACGACCGTACCGTCAAGGCGCGCCGCCGCTGGGCGCAACTGGCGGTGCCGTTCTACATCCTTTACGATTTCGTGGCGCTGTCGCTGTTGTCGCTCGCCTTGTGCTTCATCTGGGACATTCCCGTCGATCGCCGCATCGTGCTTTCCGTCATTCCGGTCAGGGTGTTCGCGGTGTTCGTGTGCCTGGCGGCGTTCAAAGTCTACCGCACCATCTGGTCGCGCGCGATGCTGAGCAACTATCTCAGGCTGTTCTTCGCCTGCATTCTCGGCAGCATGATCGGCGGCTCCATCCTGTACTACGCCATTCCGGCGATGCGCGAGAACATGATCGCGCTGACGGTGTCGTACGCGCTCTGGAGCGGTTTCTTGCTGTTCGCGGTGCGCAGTGTGCGCATCATCATGCGCGATATTTTCTACGCCATCGACTGTTCGCGGCTGGTCGGGCGCAAGGACATAAGCCGCATTCTCGTGTACGGATCGGGCTTGCGTTACCGGTCGTTCCGGCGCGAACTCGTGCGCAACGCCACCGCCAACGGCCGCATTATCGTGGGGTTCATCGACGACGATTTGCTGCTCAAGGGCAAGTACGTGGGCGGCATCCGGGTGCAGGGGACGCTGCTTGAAGCGCCCGAAATCATCAACCGGCTCAACGTGGACGCGGTGGTGATCGCCTGCGAGATGGAAGACAGCTGGCTCAAGGTGGTCAAAGAGACGCTTAGGCCCACGGGGGTAAAGACGACCGTTTTCACTTTCAAGGAAAAGGAAATATAGGATGGCCAAATACGACCGGGAAGAAGTTCTCAAGTTTCACGAGGGCGGCAAAGTGGGAGTCAAGCTCCTCAAGCCGCTGGCGACGGGCGACGACCTGTGCCTGGCGTACACGCCGGGCGTGGCCCACGCCGTCAAGGAAATCGCCGCCAGGCCCGATGCCAAGTTCGAATACACCGCCAAGCGCAATCTGGTGGCGGTGGTGAGCGACGGCACCGCCATTTTGGGGCTGGGGGATCTGGGGGCCACGGCTTCGATCCCGGTCATGGAAGGCAAGGCCGTGCTCTTCAAGGCGTTTGCCGACGTGGATGCGTGGCCGGTGCCGCTCGACCATTGCCGCATGGGCGGGGAGAATACCGGCAAGACCGACCCCAAGCGAGTGATCGAGGCCGTCAAGATGATCGCCCCGCAGTACGGCGGCATCAATCTGGAGGATATCGCGGCCCCTGCGTGTTTCGAGATCGAAGATACGCTCGACAGGGAACTCGACATCCCCGTTTTCCACGACGACCAGTGGGGCACGGCCGTGATCACTACCGCCGGGGTGATGAACTACGCCTTTTTGAAGGGCAAGGCGATGGCGGACTTGAAGGTGGTGGTGAACGGCGCCGGCGCGGCGGGTACGCGCATCGCCGACATGCTCAAGGCGGCGGGCGTCAAGGACTTGACCATGTTCAACTCCAAGGGCGTGCTCACTCCGGCCACCGAGGGATTGAGCAAATACACCAAGGCGCACGCCCGCGCCGACGTCGATCCCCGGCTTACGCGCACCGAGGCGCTGGTCGGCGCGGACGTGTTCGTGGGGGTGAGCAAGGCCAACGTCCTCTCGGGCGAGGACGTAATGGGGATGAGCGAATTTCCGGCCATTTTCGCCATGGCCAACCCCGACCCCGAAATCCGCCCCGAGGTGGTGGCCGAAGCGCTCAAGGGCGAACGTTACGTCATGGTCACCGGCCGTAGCGACTACCCCAACCAGATCAACAACGTCCTGTGCTTCCCGTTCCTGTTCCGCGGCGCGCTCGATTGCCGGGCGAGCACCATCAACACCGCCATGAAGGTGGCCGCGGCCAATGCGCTGGCGATGTTGGCGCGCGAGCCGGTGCCGGAGGCCGTCCAGGCCTTGTACCCCAACGAAAAGCTGGAGTTCGGCGACGGTTACATCATCCCCAAGCCGTTCGATCCGCGCCTTCGGGAAATGGTCCCGGCGGCGGTGGCGGCGGCGGCCAGGGCTACCGGCGTAGCCCGCGCGTAAGTGGATTTTCCCGTAGAGCAAGTACTTGGCCAAATCCGCCAGGCGTTGGCGGACAATCAGCCGGTGGTGTTGACGGCGCCCCCTGGGAGCGGCAAGACCACCGTGGTGCCGCCCGCGCTGTTGGACGAGCCGTGGCTCCAGGGCAAAAAGATCGTGATGCTCGAGCCCCGGCGGCTCGCGGCCTCGCGCAGCGCCGAGTATGTCGCGCGGCGCCTCGGCGAAACGCCGGGCGGCAAGGTGGGCTACCAGGTGCGGCTGGAGCGCAAAATCGGGCCGGACACCCGCCTTGAGATCATTACCGAAGGGCTGTTGGCCCAGCGCATCCTGGTCGACCCCGAACTGGCCGACACGGGGCTTGTGATTTTCGACGAATTCCACGAGCGCAGTCTCAACGCCGATCTCGCCTACGCGCTGGCGCTCGACGTGCGGCGGGGGCTCCGCGACGATTTGCGCATCATGGTGATGAGCGCCACGCTCGACGCCGGCGAGGTGGCAAGGCACTTGGGCGCCATGACCATCCATGCCGAAGGGCGCATGTTCCCGGTGGAAACGCGCTATTTGGGCGGCGTTTCGATGGTATCCGCCATCCGCAAAGCCCAGGCCGAGACCGAGGGCGACATCCTTTGCTTTTTGCCGGGCGAGGGCGAAATCAAGCGCGTGATATCCGAGGTTCCGGAGGCGCTGCCCTTGTACGGGAGTTTGCCCAAGGCCGAACAGGATCGGGTCTTCGCGCCGAGCGCGCGGCGCAAGGTGGTCCTGGCCACTTCCATCGCCGAAACGAGCCTTACCTTGCCGGGCATCACCTGCGTAATCGATTCCGGGCTTATGCGCATACCGCGCTTCCGCCCCGGCACGGGCATGAGCGGGCTCGTAACCTTGCCCCTGTCGCTCGACCGGGCCGAACAGCGTCGCGGCCGGGCGGGCCGGGTGCGCCCCGGCGTCTGCTACCGGCTTTGGACCGAGGCCGAAGAGCGCGCCCGCGCGGCGGTCGTGACGCCCGAAATCCTCAATGCCGACCTGGCCGCGCTCGTGGTTACTTCGTTTTGCTGGGGGGCGCGGCGGCGCGAAGATCTGCCGTGGCTTACTCCGCCCGCGGCCGCCGCGTGGGAACAGGCGGTGAAAACGGTGCAGCTGCTGGGGGTCGAGCCGGAGACGCTCGGGCGCTATCCCATGCACCCGCGGCTGGCCGCCATGATGCACAAAGGGCGCAATCCGGAGTTGGCCTCGCGCTTGGCAGCCGTTCTGGAGGAGGGCGCGCGCTCGCGCGAGACCGACATAACCAAGGTTCGCCTTACCGACCGGCAAAAAGCGCTGGCCAAGCGGTTTGTGCGTTATGCCGGGCGCGAGGACCGGGGCGAATCGGCCGGGATGCTCCTCAGCTACGCTTATCCCGAGCGGGTGGCCAAAAACCGCGGCAACGGCACCTATCGTATGGTGTCGGGGCGCGGTTGCCACTTCGACGAAGGTGATGTGATGTGCGGCTGCCGGTATCTGGTGGCCGCCGAACTCGACGACCGCGAGGGCGACGCCAAGGTGTTTCTGGCGGCCGAAATGACCGAGAACGAGGTGGAAGCGCGGTTTGCGGACATCGTGCGCGAGGTGCCGTATTGCGCGTGGGACCGGCAGAGCGAAGCGGTAAAATGCGAGATCCGCCGCATGGTTGGCGAACTCGTTGTCGGTAGCCGCCGTGCCGTCGCTGGCGATACGGTAAAAGCGCTCCTGTCGGGTATCCGGCAGAAAGGCGTGGAGAATCTGCCGTGCTGGACGCAAGGCGCGCTGGAGCTCAAGGATCGCATCGCCTTCGTGTGGGGATGGGACGAAGAAAAGTTCCTGGAGTCGCTCGCCGGGTTCGTCGACGGGATTTTGAAGTGGAAGGATCTGGGCAACGTCGATTTGTGCGCCGTCATGGACTTTATGCTCGCCAGGGAGGGCAAAAGCCGCCAAGAGCTCGATCGCCTGGCGCCCGCGCGCTTCCGGCTGCCGAACGGCCGCCACGCCCGTATCGTCTACGGCGGCGCCGAACCCGTGGCCGAAGTGCGGCTCCAGGAGTGTTTCGGCATGACCGAGACGCCCAAGGTGATGAACGGCACGGTGCCGGTGGTGATGACGCTCCTCTCGCCCGCGCGCCGCCCCATCCAGATCACCAAAGACCTGTCGCGCTTCTGGCGCGAAAGCTACCAATTGGTGCGCAAGGAGATGAAAGGGCGCTATCCCAAACACTCCTGGCCGGAGACGCCAACCTGTCCCCAGGCGTCATTATGATGGAAAATGGCATTTTCCCTATTGACTTTTGGCGTGGAAATATGCTATAATACGTCAATCTTAGCCGTTCGTGTGCGGTTTGCACACAAGGACGGCAGGCAAGAACAAGGAAACAACAAATGGAAGCATACGCAATTCTCGCCACCGGCGGCAAACAGTTGCTGGTCAAGGTCGGCGACAGGATCGAGATTGAAAAGCTCTCGGTCGAAGCGGGTACGGAGACCGTGCTCGACACCGTATGTGCCGTAAGCGACGGCACTACGCTCAAGGTTGGGGCCCCCTACGTGGAAGGCGCCAAGGTTACGCTCGTCGTGGACGGCCAGAAGCGCGGCCCCAAGGTGATCAACTTCAAGGCGAAGCGCCGCAAAGGCTCGCGCCGCAAAGTCGGTCATCGCCAGGATCTCACCGTGGCCACCGTCAAGGCAATCGCTTAAGGAGGTATAGACAATGGCTTCTTCAGCATCTGCACGCAACGGCCGCGATTCCAACCCCAAATTCCTGGGCGTCAAGGCTTACGACGGCCAAAAGCTCTCTGCCGGTTCCATCATCGTCCGTCAGCGCGGCACCAAGATCCGCCCCGGCAAGAATGTCGGCCAGGGTCGCGATTTCACGCTCTTCGCGCTCAAGGACGGCAAGGTGAAGTTCATCAAGGACGGCAAGGTAGTAACCATCGTCGAGGGCTGAACCTAAGCGATGAAAGCCAAAACTTTCATCGATCAGGTCGAGATATTGGTCCGTTCCGGCAAAGGCGGGGACGGATCAATGTCTTTTAGGCGCGAGGCGCTGGTGGCGTTCGGCGGGCCCGACGGCGGCGACGGCGGCCGCGGCGGCGACGTGGTTTTGAAGGCGTCCGAACACGTGACCTCGCTCCTTTCGCTGTTTTACGATCCCAAGTGCTTCGCCCAGGACGGCGCGCCAGGGCAGGGCCAGAAGATGTTCGGCAAGCGCGGCAAGGATCTGGTGGTGCCGGTACCTTTGGGCACCGAGGTCTACGAGGCCGACACGGGGCTGTTGATCGCCGACATCACCCAGCCGGGGCAGGCCGCCATCGTGGCCAAGGGCGGCGCGGGCGGCTACGGCAACGTGCACTTCAAGAGCAGCGTCAACCAGGCGCCCACCGAGCACACGCCCGGCGGCGAAGCGGAGGAGAAGCGCCTCCGGCTCGAGCTCAAGACGATCGCCGACGCGGGGCTCCTCGGCTTTCCCAACGCGGGCAAGAGTTCGCTCCTGTCGGCGCTTTCGAGCGCCACGCCAAAAATCGCCAGCTACCCCTTTACCACTCTCAATCCCATGGTGGGCACCATCGTCTACGGCGACTACGCCAAGGTGCGCATGGCCGACGTGCCAGGCATCATCGAGGGCGCGGCCCGGGGCGTGGGGCTGGGGCTCGCGTTTTTGAAGCACTTGGAGCGCAGCCGGGTGCTCGTGTACGTAATCGACATGGCCGGCACCGACAACCGCGAGCCATGGGACGATTACGCCACTTTGAAGCGCGAAATCGAAGAGTATTCGGTGGAGCTGGCCGAGCGGCCGTCGCTGGTGGTGGCCAACAAGCTCGATACCGAGGAAGCGCGGGCGAAGCTGGCGGAGTTTACGGCGCGCACCCAAATCGACCCCATCAAGATCAGCTGCCTTACGCGCGAGGGGCTCGACGAGTTCAAGGAGCGCCTGCGCGAGATCGTCAAGCCCGAGACGCGCTTCCACCATACGCACGCCGAGGCGCCAGATCTCAAGGACATGCCCGACACGACCGGCGAGGAGATCCCGGCCGGGGCCATGCAGTTCGCGACTTTCCTCAAACTCGAAAAACCCAAGGCGAAGAGCCATCCTTCGCGCGGCAACATACACTAAGATGAAAAAGTGGACGGTAACGACAATCCGCGAAGCCAAGGGCAAAGCCAAGCTCGGCTGCGTAACCGCCTATGACGCGGCGTTTGCGCGTTTGGCGGACGAGGCGGGAGTGCCGATAATCCTCGTGGGCGACTCGATGGGCAACAACGTGCTCGGCTATCCCAACACGCTCAACGTGGAGCTCGAGGACACCTTGCGCGCCGTGGGCGCGGTAGCGCGCGCGGCCAAGGACGCCATGGTGGTGGCCGACCTGCCGTTCGGCACCTATCAGGCTTCGGCGGACGAGGCGGTGGCCAATGCCGTCCGGTGCCTCAAGGCCGGCGCCGACGCGGTCAAGCTGGAAGGCGCCACGCCCGGCGTCTGCGCGCTGATCAAGCGGCTGGTAGAGTCGGGCATCCCGGTGCTGGCGCACGTGGGGATGCAGCCGCAGAGCGTCAACGTGTACGGCGGCTTCAAGAAGCAGGGCAAGACGGACGAGGCGGCGGCGCGGATTCTGGCCGACGCCAAGGCGGTGGCGGCGGCGGGGGCGTTCATGGTGACGCTCGAGTGCATACCTTCCGAACTTGCCGCCGCCATCACCGCGGAGCTTGCGATCCCCACCATCGGCATCGGCGCGGGCAAGGAGTGCGACGCCCAGTGGCTGGTGATGCACGACCTCCTCGGCCTCAACGAGCGGGTGCCCGGGTTCGTCAAGAAGTATGCGGATTTGGCCACGGTCGTGCGCGGCGCTTTCTCCCGGTACGTGGCCGAAGTCGCCGCCGGGCAATTCCCCTGAGCAGGTTTGTCGAAAAAGGGGGTTGACAAGGCAACATGGAATATGGTATAATACACGCACTTTTATCCAAACGGCCCCATCGTCTATCGGCTAGGACACGAGCTTTTCATGCTTGGTAGAGGAGTTCGACTCTCCTTGGGGCTGCCACTTGAATCCTCTCTGGAAATACGATTATGAAATGGACTAAAAGTTTGATTCAGACGTTGCGGGAAAGTCCGCAGGATGCCGAAATCGATTCCCACAAGCTGCTGGTGCGCGCTTCGCTCGTGCGCAAGATCGCCGGGGGATTGTACGCGTATTTGCCGCTCGGGATGCGGGTTTTGAAGAAGATCCAGCAGATCGTGCGCGAGGAAATGGACCGCGCGGGTGCGCAGGAGACGGTACTGCCCATCATGCAGCCGGCGGAACTCTGGCAGACGACCGGGCGCTGGGAGACGATGGGCCCCAACATGTTCAAGCTCAAGGATCGCGCCCAGCGCGACGTGGCTTTGGCGCCGACGGCCGAGGAAGAGGTTACCGATGTCGTCAAGGGCATGGTCAACTCCTACCGGCAGCTGCCGGTCATCGTGTACCAGATCAACTGGAAGTTCCGCGACGAGACGCGTCCGCGCTTCGGGCTCATGCGCTCCAAGGAATTTTTGATGAAGGACGCGTATTCGTTCGATGTGGACGCCGAAGGGCTGGAGAAGAGCTACTGGACCATGTACGAGGCCTACAAGCGCGTGTTTGCGCGGTGCGGCCTCAAGGCGGTGCCGGTGCAGGCCGATGGCGGCGACATGGGCGACAGCCTCACGCACGAGTTCCACGTGTTGGCCGATGCGGGCGAGGACGGCATCGCCTTTTGTCCGCGCTGCGGCTATGCGGCCAATCTCGAGAAGGCCGAGCGCCAGCCGAACCGCCGCGCCGGCGGCGAATGCCCGGCCGTCGAGGAGGTGGCCACGCCCAACGCCAAGACGATCGAAGAGATCGGCGCCTTCATGGGCGAGACGGCCGACAAGTTCGTCAAGACGCTCGTGTACGTGGCCGACGGCAAGCCGGTATTGGTTTGCGTGGCGGGCGACCGCGACGTCAACGAGGTGAAGCTCAAGCACTTCCTCGGCGCCAAGACGGTGGAACTGGCGCCGCCGGCGATCGTCGAAGAGGTTACCGGAGCGCCGGTGGGCTTTGCCGGCCCCGTCAAGCCGGCCCAGGCCGTCAGGATCGTGGCCGATCTCGACCTCGAAGGCGCTACCGACGTGATCGTGGGCGCCAACAAGGCGGATGCGCATTTGAAGCACGTGGACCTCAAGCGCGACGCCGACGTGGGCGCCTACGCCGATCTGACCATCGTCAAGGCGGGCGACGTCTGCACGCATTGCGGAGAAAAGATGACCATCAAGCGCGGCATCGAGGTGGGCCAGGTGTTCAAGCTCGGCACCAAATATTCGGGCGCGTTCAAGGCCGCCTACAAGACGGCGGAGCTCAAGGAAGAAACGATGCTCATGGGCTGCTACGGCATCGGCATCAGCCGCACGTTGCAGGAGATCATCGAGCAGAGCCACGACAAAGACGGTATCGTGTGGCCGGCGAGCGTAGCGCCCTACCAGGTGGTGATCGATTTGCTGGATCCGTCCGTCCCCGAAGCGGCCGCCGTGGCCGGC
>JAFXST010000026.1 GCA_017525475.1 Kiritimatiellia bacterium
CGTGTGGCCGGCGAGCGTGGCGCCCTATCAGGTGGTGGTGGAATTGCTGGATCCGGCCGTTCCCGAAGTTGCCGCCGTGGCCGAAAAGCTGGAGGCGGAACTGGAGGCGGCGGGCGTGGACGTGATCGTGGACGACCGCGAAGAGCGCCCCGGCGTAAAGTTCAAGGATGCCGATCTTATCGGCTTCCCGGTGCGCGTGGTGGTGGGCGCCAAGGGCCTCGCGAACGGCGGGGTGGAGATCAAGCGCCGCGACGAGGACAAGAGCGCTACGCGCATGGTCGAGCCCGGCCACGCGGCGGCGACGATCGGGGAATTGCTGAAATGAGCGAAAAACTGAGTTTCGAGCCGCCGCGCGGAATGCGCGACTTCTACCCCGAGGACATGGTGTGGCGCAACAAGGTGTTCGGCGCCATGCGCGAAAGCGCCGCGCGCTACGGATTCGAGCCGTACGACAGTTGCGTGGTGGAAAGCTACGAGCTGTTGGCGCGCAAGGCGGGCGAAGAGGTGGGCGAGCAGATCTACCACTTTTTCGACAAGTCCGAGCGGCACATCGCGCTTAGGGCGGAGATGACGCCCACGTTGGCGCGCATGGTCGCCCAGCGGCAGAAGGAGCTTGCCTTCCCGCTCAAATGGACCACGATCGCGCAATGCTTCCGCTACGAACGCATGACCAAGGGCCGCAAGCGCGAGCACTACCAGTGGAACTGCGATATCATCGGCGAAAAGTCGATCCTGGCCGAAGTGGAGGTGCTGGGGTGCGCGTGCGACGCGCTCAAGCGCATGGGCCTCAAGGCCGAGGATTTCAAGGTGCATGTGAGCTCGCGCAAGTTTCTGGGCGAGCTTCTGGAGGCGAGCGGCATCGGAAGCGCCAAGCACGCGCAGGTGTTTCTGGCGCTCGACAAGCGCGGCAAAATGCCCGATCCGGAAATCGCCGCCATGCTCAAGGACGGGGGGCTTTCCGACGACGAAGTCAAGGCGACGTTCGCCATCATGGACACCAAGGACTGTTCCCAGAGTCCGGAACTGGCCGAACTGTTCCGCTTGGCGGAATTGGCCGGTTTCGCCGATTGCCTCCAGTTCGACATCGGCGTGATCCGGGGCCTAAGCTACTATACCGGCATCGTCTTCGAGTGCTTCGACACCAAGGGCGAATTCCGCGCCATTTTCGGCGGCGGGCGCTACGACAACCTGCTTACCACCATCGGCGGCGAGCCGACGAGCGCGGTGGGCCTGGGGTTCGGCGATGTGGTGGTTACCGAGCTCTTGAAGGCCCGGCTGGGCGGCAACGCCGCCAAGGAAAAAGCGGGCGTGGCGGTGGGCTTCATGTTCGACGCCGAGGCCGATGCCGCCGTCAAGCTGGCGGCCAGGCTCCGCGCCGAGGGCGAACAGGTGGATATGGCGCTCAAGCCGCAGAAGCCCAAGAAGTTCTTCTCCCACGCCGACCAGTCGGGTGCGGCCAAGGCCGTATTCCTGGGGCCGGACGACGTCGCCAAGGGCGTGGCGCGGCTGAAAGATCTGGCCACCCGCGAGGAGCGCGAGATCGCGTTATGAAAAGGGCGGTGGCGCTTTTGCTGGCCGTGGCGGCCATGGCGGCGGTGGCGGCGGATTCTTCCGAAGCCATTCTGGTGCTTTTGAATTCCCAAACCTCCGGTTCGCCCCGGGTCTATCGCCAGGCGCTCGAGCAAATCCGCGAGGAGGCCGCCCAAGGCAAGGTGCTGCAGGAGTTCGTGTACGGGGTGATCTGCCCAGAAGACCCCGCCTCCGCCAAATATCTGGAGCACGCCCGGCCCAAAATCCGCCAAATGGCGGAAAAGCGCAACAATGCGTTGGCGTGGTATCTGCTGAGTCTCGAGACGCAGAATATCGACGCCTTGCGCAAGGCGGTGGACGGCGGCAATATCCAGGCCTACAACGCCTGGGGCACGGTGATGCACAGCCACATCCTGGGCAACCCCGAGATGTCGTCGGAGCGGCGCGAAGAAGTCGCCAAGGCGATTTTCGAAGTGTTCGGCAAAGCGGCGGCGGCCAAAGACGCCAACGGGCTCTACAACCTGGGGATGTGCTACATGACCGGTCTCGGCGTGGACAAGAATCCCGAACTTGCGTTCGATGCCTTCAGGAGCGCGGCCGAGCTCGGGCATCCCGAGGCCATCAACAACCTGGGCGGGTGCTATCGCGACGGCGTGGCGGTGGAGCAGGATCTGGCCCAGGCGGCAAAGTGGTTCGAGAAGTCGGCGTCGTTCGGCAACCCCTACGGGCAAATCAACTACGCGCTCGCCTTGCAGAACGGCGAAGGGGTGGCGCAGGACGAGGCTAAGGCGGCCAAGTATTTCGAAGAGGTTATCCAAGAACACCAAATGCCCGAGGCCTACAATCTGCTGGCCGTCTGCTACATGACCGGCCGGGGAGTCGCCAAAGACGAAAAGCGCGGCATCGAACTTTTCCTCGAAAGCGCCAAGCGCGGGTTCATCCCCGCGATGGACAATCTCTCGAGTTGCTACGACGAAGGTACGGGCGTGGAGGCCAACGCGCTCAAGGCCACGGAATGGAAATTGCGGGCCAAGGCGGCCGCGGGCGACATCAACGCGGCGCGCTGGCTGGAGCAGAACGGATACAAACCCCTATGAAGATTTTGATGGTAGGCGATGTGGTGGGCGGACCCGGACGCAAGATTTTCGCGCGCGAGGTCAAGCGCCTCAAAGATGCGCGCGCGATCGACGCCTGCATCGTCAACGCCGAGAACTGCGCGGCCGGGTCGGGCATAACCGCTGCGCTCGCCAAGGAGCTGTTCGACGCGGGCGCCGATGCCATAACGCTGGGCGACCACACGTGGGGCCAGAAGGAATTCGCCGGGGAAATCGGCAAAATCGAGCATTTGGTGAGGCCCTGCAATTTTGCGCCGGAATGCCCGGGCAAGGGGTGGACATTGGTCGCCATGCCCACGTTCCGCTTTGCGGTCGTGAACGTCATGGGCCGCACGTTCATGGCGCCTTGCGATTGTCCCTTTAGAGCAATGGAGCGAGTCCTCAAGGAGATCCCCAAGGACGTGCCGGTATTTGTCGATTTCCACGCCGAGGCGACGAGCGAGAAGATAACGTTCGCCAACTATTTCCACGGCGCGGTCACGGCGATTTGCGGCACGCACACGCACGTGCAGACGTCCGACGCCATGCTGCTCCCCAAGGGCACCGCCTACCTTACCGATCTTGGGATGACGGGGCCGTACCTCAGCAGTATCGGGCGGGATTTGCAGCCGGTGACGCGCAAGTTCCTTACCGGCATGCCGGGGCGCTTCGAGGTGGCCAAGGGCCCGGCGGTCATCGAGGGCGCCATCGTCACTTTCGATCCCGCCACCAAAAAGGCCTCGGCCATTGAAACTTTCCGCGTTAGAGATAGCGCATAAGATCAAGGGAGCCGGCGGCCGAGCGCTCCTGGTGGGCGGTTGCGTGCGCGACGGGCTTTTGGGGCTTGAGGCCAAGGACATCGATCTCGAAGTCTTTGGCTTGGTTTGCGAAGATGTTCTCAAACTTTTTCCCGGCGCCGATACGGTCGGCAAATCGTTTGGCGTAATCAAGCTCGGCAACGTCGATGTGGCCTTCCCCCGGCGCGAGACGAAGCTCGGGCAGGGCCACAAGGCGTTTGCGATCGCAAGCGACCCCCATCTCACTTTGACCGAGGCGGCGGCGCGGCGCGACTTTACGGTCAACGCCATCTACCAGGATCCGCTCACCGGCGAATACCTGGATCCCTACGGCGGCATCGCCGATTTGCGCGCCAAGGTTTTAAAGAACGTGTCCGGACATTTTGCCGAAGATCCGCTTAGAGTGCTCCGCGGCATGCAGTTTATCGCCCGCTTCGAGCTCGAGCCCGCCAAGGAACTGGTGGAAATCTGCCGCCGGATGACGCCCGAGGGTTTGCCCCGGGAGCGGCTCTTCGACGAATGGCAAAAGCTCCTCCTCCAAGGGCGGAAAATCTCCCGGGGGCTTGAATTTCTGCGCGCGACCGGGTGGGTAAGATACTATCCCGAACTTGCCAAATGCATCGGCTGCGAGCAAGACCCCGCCTGGCATCCGGAAGGCGACGTGTGGAACCATACGCTCGAGTGTCTCGATCGCATGGAGAAGGGCGATATCGTGGTGGCGCTCGCGGTGTTGTGCCACGACTTCGGCAAACCCTACTGCACCAAGTTCGATCCCGAGGCCGGGCGCATCCGGAGCCTCGGGCACGACGTCCTCGGCGTCAAGCATACGCTCAATTTCCTGAAGCGCCTCACGCGCGAAGAGCGCCTCCTCAAAGAAGTGCCGCCGTTGGTGCAATTCCACATGGCGCCCTATTCCTACTACCGTTCGCGCGCCGGCGATTCGGCCGTGCGCAGGCTGTCGGCAAGGGTCGTGCGGCTCGACCGGCTCCTCAAGGTGGCGGCGGCCGACAATACGCCGCCCGAGGCGATCGCGTGGCTCGAGGGCGCGGCCGAGCGGCTCGATATCGCGCAAAACGCGCCCAAACCCATTGTTTTAGGCCGTCATTTGCTGGCTTTGGGCATGGCGCCGGGGCCGGCGATGGGGCAAGACCTCAAGGCGCTTTACGAAGCCCAACTGGACGGCAGGTTTTTTAATCTTGAAAACGGACTGGAATTATGGTATAATATGCATAGTTCTAGCAAAAAATCCTAAATTGTACTTTCGATGAGCCTGGAAGAAATAAACATTGAAGAGGAGATGTCGAGAGACTATATCGACTACTCCATGTCGGTAATCGTGGGCCGGGCGCTCCCGGACGTGCGCGACGGTCTCAAGCCCGTGCACCGGCGCTGTCTCTACGCCATGCACAAACTCGGCAACGCCTGGAACACCAAGCATCTCAAATCCGCCCGCATCGTAGGCGACGTGATCGGTAAATACCACCCGCACGGCGATACCGCGGTGTACAATACCATCGTGCGCATGGCCCAGCCGTTTTCGCTGCGCATTCCGCTCGTGGACGGGCACGGCAACTTCGGCTCCATCGACGGCGATCCGCCGGCCGCCATGCGTTACACCGAAGTGAGGATGCAGCGCGTCGCCGAGGATCTTTTGGGCGACCTCGAAAAAGACACGGTGGACATGGCGCCCAACTACGACGAAACCACCGAAGAGCCCACCGTCCTCCCCGCCAAGCTCCCCAACCTGCTGCTCAACGGCTCTTCCGGCATCGCCGTGGGCATGGCCACCAACATCCCGCCGCACAACCTGGGCGAACTTTGCGACGGCATCGACTACTACATCCAGCATCGCGACGATTGCACGATCGACGATCTGATGCGGTTCGTCAAAGGCCCCGACTTCCCCACCGGCGCGCAGATTTGCGGCTACAACGGCATCAACGCCATGTACAAGCTCGGCCGCGGCCAGCTTACCGTGCGCGGCAAGGCCGAAGTGATAACCAACGAAAAGACCGGCCGCCAGCAGATCGTCATCACCGAGATCCCCTACGCCGTCAACAAGGCCGAGATGATCCGCCACATGGCCGATCTCGTCAAGGAAAAGGTTATCCTCGGCATCAGCGACATCCGCGACGAATCCAAGGCCGACGTGCGCATCGTGGTGGACGTCAAGCGCGACGCCGAGGGCGAGATCGTGCTCAACCACCTCTACAAGCACACGCAGCTGCAGACGACGTTCGGGGCGATCATGCTGGCCATCGACGGCGGGCGGCCCAAGCTACTCAACCTCAAAGATTTCTTCCGCTGCTACACCGACCACCGCTTCCAGGTGATCACCCGCCGCACCGAGTTCGAGCTCAAGAAGGCCGAGGCCCGGCGGCACATCCTCGACGGCCTCCTGCTGGCCATCGACAACCTCGACGAGGTGGTGGATATCATCCGGGCGAGCCAGAACCGCGAGGAAGCCAAGCAAAAGCTCCAGGCGCGCTTCGGCTTCACCGATCTGCAGGTCAACGCCATCCTGGAAATGCGCCTCTATCAGCTCACCGGCCTCGAGCGCGGGCGTCTCGCCGACGAACTCGCCAAGCTGTTGGCCACCATCGAGGAGCTCAAGTCTATCCTGGCCGACCCCGAGAAGATCTACGCCATCATCCGCGCGGATCTCGCGGACCTCAAGCTGAGGTACTGCGCCAAGGACGACGCCAGGCGCCGCACCGAGATCGTGCCCGACGAGAACGAGGTGTCGATGAAAGATCTCATCCCCGACGCGCCGTGCGTGATCACGCTGTCGAACCGCGGCTATGTCAAGCGCGTGCCGCTTTCGGAATACCGCGAGCAGCGCCGCGGCGGCCACGGGGTCAAGGGCGCGCAGGTCAAGGAGGAGGATTTCATCCGCCTCGTGTTCGTGGCGCAGACGCACGACAGCCTAATGTTCTTCACCAACACCGGGCGGCTGTTCGTCAAGGACGCCTACGAAATCCCCCAGACGCAGAAGACCGGTTTCGGGCGGCCGCTCGTCAACCTCTTGCAGCTGCAGGAGGGCGAGCAGGTGTTGAATCTCCTGCCCATCCGCAGTTTCGAGGGCGATGTCGACGTGATGTTCGCCACGCGCCTCGGCACTGTCAAGCGCACGCTCCTCGGGGAATTCAAGAACGTCAACCGTTCCGGTATCCGCGCCGTCAACATCGACGAGGGCGATGAACTCAAAGAAGTGCGCCTCGTCAAGCCTTCCGACGAAGTGGTGATGCTCACCGAAGGCGGCATCGGCACGCGCTTCAAGGTCGAGGAAGTGCGCCGCATGGGCCGCGCGGCCACCGGCGTCATGGGCATTCGCCTGCGCGGCGACGACCGGGTGGTGTCGATGGACGTGGCCGAGGAGGGCAAAACCTTGCTGCTCGCCACGGCCAACGGCTACGGCAAGCGCACGCCGTTCTCCGAATACCGCACGCTCCATCGCGGCGGCATGGGAGTTACCGCCATCAAGAATATCGACCGCAACGGCAAGATCGTGGCCGCCCACGCGGTGGCCGACGACGAGAGCATCATCTCAATCACCAGCGATGCGCAGATGGTGCGCAGCCCCGTCAACCAGATCGCGGTCGTCTCCCGCTCGGGCATGGGCGTAAGGCTCGTGCGCCTTGGCGAGGGCGCCCGGCTCGTTTCGGTTTCGGTTTGCGAAGGCATGGAACCGCAGGCGCCGGAAGCGCCGGCCGAGCAATGATCGAAGCGGCGGTTTTCGACTTTGGCGGGGTGATCAGCGCCAGCACCATGCCCTTGGTGCTCAAAGCCACGGTGGCGGAGCTTAAGCTCCCGTGGCCCGCGTTCGTGGCGGGCTTCGCCAAGCATCGGCTATTGTACGACCAGGGGGTAATTACGCTATCCGAGATGTACGATCGCATCTTGGCCGATGCGGGGCTCGAACTTGACGCCGCAACCAAAGCGCGCCTCTGCGCCGACGATACCGCCAGTTGGCTTAGCCGCAACGAAGCTACGCTCGAGTGGATGCAAAGCCTCAAGGCGCGCGGGCTCAAAATCGGCATTCTCACCAATATGGCCCCCGCGTTCGCGCCGCTCTTTAGGCGGCATTTCGCCGATTACGTGGCGCTGGCCGATGCCATGGTGGTGTCGGGCGAGGTCAACCTGGTCAAGCCCATGCCCGAAATCTACGAGCTATTGCGCGAGCGGATCGCGCTCGAGGCCCACGAACTTTGTTTTATCGACGATCTCGAGATCAACTGCGCGGCCGCCCGCGAATGCGGCTGGCAGGCGATATGTTTCAAAGATAATAGCCAAGCGGCGGACGATTTGGAAAGGATGCTCAAATGACGCAATTGGAAGCGGCCAAACAGGGGATAATTACCGACGCCATGCGGATCGTGGCGGCGGACGAGGGCCTTGCCCCCGAAGCGGTGATGGCGGCGGTGGCCTCGGGCGAGGCGGTGATCCCGCTCAATATCCACCACAAGAATTGCCGTCCGGTGGGCGTGGGGCGCATGTTCGCCACCAAAATCAACGCCAATCTCGGGCGGAGCGTCACGCATTCGGGCAAGGGCGACGAGCTGGAGAAGCTCGCGATCGCGCTCAAGGCCGGCGCCGATTTCGTCATGGATCTTTCGGTGGGCGAGGATATCCCCGCCATCCGCCAGGGCATGCTCGACGCTTCCGACCGCCCCTTGGGCACGGTGCCGGTGTACGAAACCATTTCGCGCCTCGAGGGCGACATTCCGCACATGGATCCCTCGTTCCTCGTTTCGGTCATCAAGGCGCAGGCCGAGCAGGGCGTCGATTTCATGACGCTCCACGCCGGGCTCATGCTCGCGGACATCCCCAAGGCCATGAAGCGCCGCATGGGCATCGTCTCGCGCGGCGGCTCGATCATGGCCGAGTGGATGATGGCCAACCAGCGCGAAAACCCGCTGTGGGAGCGCTGGGACGAAATTATGGAGATCCTCGCCGAGCACGATGTCACCGTCTCGCTCGGCGACGGCCTCCGGTCCGGGTGTCTGATGGACGGCTCCGACGAAGCGCAGTTCGCCGAACTCGCCAAACTCGGCGAACTGGTCGATCGCTGCCGCGCGCGCGGCGTGCAGGTGATGGTGGAAGGCCCCGGGCACATCGCCTTCGACCAGATCAAGATGAACATGGAGAAGGAGCAGGAGCTCTGCAAAAAGGCGCCGTTCTACGTGCTGGGGCCGGTCGTCACCGATATCGCCCCCGGCTACGACCATATCGTCACCGCCATCGGCGCCACCGCGGCCGCCACCTACGGGGCCAGCCTCCTGTGCTACGTAACCCCCGCCGAACATCTGGGTCTCCCCGACGGCGACGAAGTGCACCAGGGGTGCATCGCCTACAAGATCGCCGCCCACGCCGGCGACATCGCCCGCCACCTCCCCGGCGCGCGCGACCGCGACGACCGGATGGCGCAGGCACGGCACGATTTCTGCTGGGACGAGCAATTCGCGCTCGCGCTCGACCCGGAACATGCCCGCAACCGTTGGCTCAAGACCCGCGCCAGCGCCGAAGTGGCGCATGGCGACGACCATTGCTCGATGTGCGGCAAGCAGTTTTGCGCGGTAAGAACCTCGCGCCGCATCGAAAAGCTGGCGGCGGCGAACAACTAAACGAGAAAGGTCCGAACTTATGATCAAGAACGTAACTACCGAAGCCGAATTCGACGCCGCCATCGCCGGCGGCACCAAACTCGTGGATTTCTGGGCCACCTGGTGCGGCCCCTGCAAGATGATGGGCGCCATCATCGAGGCCAAAGTCGCGCCCGTCAAGCCCGAAGTCGATATCATCAAGGTGGATGTCGACCAGTGCCCGCAACTGGCGGTCAGGTATGGCGTACAGTCGATCCCCATGCTGCTCGTCTTCAAGGACGGCCGCCAGAGCGCCGGCTTCGTGGGCGTGACCAAGCCCGACGAACTCCTCGCCGCCCTCTAAGCCTCGTTTGTGCTTGCAAAACGGCGCGGAATATGGTATAATACTTGAACGACATCCAAATAACGGAATAGCGATGAAAATAATAATCGGCAGCGATCATGGCGGGGTGGACCTCAAGGCGGCGCTGGTGGCCGCGTTGGGGGCGGTGGACGCGGGATGCGCCACCAAGGCGAGTTGCGACTATCCCGACTATGCCGTCAAAGTGGCGTTGGCGGTCTCCAAGGGCGAGGCGGATTTCGGCATTCTCATCTGCCGCAGCGGCATCGGCATGTCGATGTGCGCCAACCGGTTCGCCAACGTGCGCGCGGCCGTGTGCGCCACCGTGGAGGCGGCGGTCACCACGCGCCAGCATAACGGCGCCAACGTGCTGTGCATGGGGGCGGACGCGCTGAGCATCGGCTATGCCGTCGAAATGGCCAAGGCGTTCATCGCCACCCCCGTCGATATGGATGCGCGCCATGCGCGCCGCCGCGCCAAGCTCGAACGCGCCGGTCGCTTGAGCGACGCCAGCGTTCTGGCGCAGGCCGACGCCGAGGTGTTCGCCGCCGTCGAGGCGCAGACGCGCCAGGAGGATGGCGCCATCAATCTCATCGCTTCCGAAAACTACGTCTCGCGCGCCTGTCGCGCGGCGGCCGGGAGCGTGCTCATGAACAAGTACGCCGAAGGCTATCCGGGCAACCGCTGGTATTCGGGGTGCGGCCCGGTCGACCAGGTCGAGCGCCTCGCCATCGAGCGCGCCAAAACGCTGTTCGGGGCGGATCACGCCAACGTCCAGCCCAACGGCGGCAGCGCCGCCAACATGGCGGTCTACGCCGCCGCGCTCAAGGCGGGCGACACCATCATGTCGATGGCGCTCGACCAGGGCGGGCATTTGAGCCACGGCGCCAAAGTCAATTTCTCCGGCAAGTTCCTCAACGTGGTGCCCTACGGCGTCAGCCGCGAAACCGAGACGATCGATTACGACGCCCTGGAGGCGCAGGCGCTGGAAGTCAAACCCAAACTTCTGGTGGCGGGCGCCAGCGCCTACCCGCGCATCATTGACTTCAAGCGCATCCGCGAGATTTGCGACAAGGCCGGCTGTCTGATGATGGTCGATATGGCCCATATCGGCGGCCTGGTGGCGGGCGGCGCCCATCCTTCGCCCGTGCCTTACGCCGACTTCGTCACCGCCACCACCCACAAGACTCTCTGCGGCCCGCGCGGCGGCATCATCCTCTGCAAGGCCGAGTACGCCAAGGCGGTGGATATGGCGGTATTCCCGGGGTTGCAGGGCGGCCCCCTCGAAAACATGATCGCGGCCAAGGCGGTCTGCTTCCGCGAATGGCTGCAGGGCGGTCGCCAAGGCTACGCCCGGCGGGTGGTCGACAATTGCCGGGCGCTCTGCAAGACCGTCCAGGATCGCGGCTACCGCATCGTTTCGGGCGGCACCGACAACCATCTCTTCCTCGTCGACGTCAAGGCTTCGCGCGGCATTTGCGGCAAAGACGCCGCCGCCGCGCTCGATGCGGCGGGCATCGTGGCCAACAAAAACACCATCCCCTACGATACCGAAGGCCCGTTTAAGGCCTCGGGCGTGCGCATCGGCACGGCGTCGGTCACCACGCGCGGCATGGGTACCGGCGAAATGATCAAGATCGGCACGTGGATCGCCGACATCCTCGACGACATCGCGAGCGAACCTACCCGGGCGCGGGTGCGCGCCGAGGCGGCGGAACTTTGCGCCAGATTCCCGGTGCCGTAAAAATGGCCAAGGTAGCGACAGTAGCCATCGTGGGCAGGACCAACGCCGGCAAATCGACGCTGGTCAATGCGCTGGTGGGCGAAAAGGTGAGTATCGTTTCGCCCGTGGCGCAGACCACCCGCAATACCGTGCGCGGCATCGTCGAAGACGCGCGCGGCCAATTGGTGCTGTTGGATACGCCCGGTCTCCACAAGGCGGTGGGGCGGCTCGGCACGCTCCTCAACCGCATGGCGCGGCGCAGCGCCGCCGGCACCGATATCACCTGCGTGGTGTTCGACGCGTCGCAGGAGCCGCAGCTCGAGGATTTGGGCTGGATGGAGCGCGTGGCGCACGAGCGCCCGGCCAAAACCGTGTTCGTATTGAACAAAGCCGATTGCAAGCCGTTTTTCGGGCAGATGTTCCGCGACGCCTGGCAGGGCGACGTCAAGATCGAATGGCTCGAATGCAGCGCGCTCGATCCGCAAGGCGCGGCCAAGGTGGCGAATGCGCTCTACGGTCTCGCCGAGGAGGGCGAGCGGCTGTTCGACCCCGATATCGTCACCGATTATCCGCGCAAGCTCGCGATCGCCGACGTCATCCGCGAAAAGTTCCTCGGCCGCCTCCATCAGGAGCTGCCTCACGAGCTGGGGGTGCTGGTCAAGGACATCGCCGAAACCAAAGGCCGCTGGCAGGTGGCGGCCGACGTCCTGGTCGCCCGCGCCTCGCAAAAGCCGATCGTCATCGGCAAGAGCGCGGCCATCATCAAGGCGGTGCGCAAGGCGGCCGAGAAGGAGCTGGGCGAGACTTTCGGGGTCAAAGTGGCGCTGGAACTGTGGGTGAGAGTGGCCGCCAATTGGATGGAAGACAAGCGGCTATTGACGCAAATGGGCTATCTGGGGGCCGAAATATGATGTTGGCAATATCGCTCTTGTTGGCGGTGCAGGTGGGCGCGGGCGAACTCGAAATCGCCCGCGAGGCGCTGCGCGACGGGCTTTACGAAATCGCCCGCCGCCATGCCGGGCGGTCGTTCGAACCCGAAGCCGCCGAAGTTATCGTGGAGTCGTACGCGCGCGAGAACAACTGGCCGGCGGTGCTGGAGCTCGCGACCAACGGCTACTACCGGGCGCTCGCGCTCTACAAGACCGGCAAAAACGACGAGGCGCTCGCGGAACTGGGCACGCCCCAGGACGATGTCGCCATCAAGCTCAAGGCCCAGATCGACATGGACGGCGGCCGCTTCAAAGAGGCGGCGGAGAGCCTCGAGAAGATCGAAAATCACGACGACGAACTGCGCTTCATGCTGGCCGAGTGCCATCGCCAAAGCGGCAACCGCAAGGAGGCCGAGAAGCTCTGGCGCGCGCTTTTGCCCGATCCCGAGGCCGCGATTTGCCTGGGCGAAATCCAGCCGCTGCGCGACGCGTACGCGGCCGAGGACGGCGGCGCGGTCAAATCGCGCCTGGGGCTGGCGCTCGGGGTCAAGCTTTTGGAGGGCGACGAAACGCGCGACGAGGGCGGCAAACTCGTCGAGGAAATCGTGCACGACGCGCCCGACACTCCCGGCGCGGTGGACGCCATGATCGCGCTCGGCAATCGCCTTTTGGCCGACAACCAGTACCGGCGCGCC
>JAFXST010000027.1 GCA_017525475.1 Kiritimatiellia bacterium
GCACGTCGGCCCCCAGCTTGTGGAGCGCGGCCACGAGCGAGGCGCTGACGTCGGCCATGCCGCCCGCCTTGGCCGACATTTTGCCGGCGAGGTTGCCCATGCCTTCGGGGAGATAGGTGATCTCCGGCGTTACGATGAGGATGCGCGGGTTGCGTTTGTTCTTGGCTGCCATCGTATGTGCCTCCTGGATGTTAAGCGATTACCGCGATCGGCTGACCCTTGGCCACGCTCTTGCCGTGTTCGACCAGGAACGTGACTTTGCCGCCGACCGGCGCCTTGATGGGGTTGAAGAGCTTCATGGCCTCGACCACGCAAACGGCGTCGCCCGCCTTGACGGCGGCGCCATCGGCCGCCATCGGCGGCTTGCCGGGAGCGTCGCTGCGGTAGAAGGTGCCGTTCAAGGGCGCGTTCACCGGAGTTCCGGGCGGGAGCGCGGCGGCAGCGCCCTTTTCCTCGGCCTTGGCGGCAGGGGCGGCGGCTGCAGGAGCGCTCGCGGCCTGGGTCTTTTCGAGATCGGCCGGGATCGGCTCGCGCTTGGCGGGGTCGGTATTGCGCCACTTGAAGTAGCCGAGAGCCACTTCGGGGAACATGGCGTAGCTCAAAATATCCTCTTCGGCCTGGATGGTGTTGGGCGGCAGCGCCTTGGCCGCCTCGACGAGCCCGGGCTTCAATAAGTCGGCCGGACGACAGGTGATGGGCTTGAGGCTGCCGATCAGTTTCTTGCGGAGCTTGGGCTCGATGGGCGCCGGAGTGCGCCCGTAGTAGCCCGCCGCATAGCGCCGAGTTTCGTCGGTGACCATGCTGTAGCGCTTGCCGCTAAGGACGTTGAGCACTGCCTGCACGCCCACGATCTGCGAGGTGGGGGTGACGAGCGGCGGATAGCCCATGTCGGCGCGCGTCTTGGGGAGCTCCTCCAAGACTTCGGGCAGGCGATCGAGCGCATCCTGCTGCGCCAGCTGCGAACGCAGGTTCGAAATCATGCCGCCCGGGATCGCGTGCACCAATACGCCCGCGTCCACCGCCTCCACCTTGGAGGACGAGGCCGGCTGGCGCACCGCCTTCAGCTCCTTGAAGTAGGCATTGATTTTGGCGAGCGCGGCCTGGTCGAGCCCGGTGTCGTAGCCTTCGGACTCGAGGATGGTCTTGACGCTCTCGCAAGGCGGCTGGCTCGAGAAGCTCGACATCGTGGAAATGGCGCAGTCGACGCAACCGGCGCCCGCCTCCACCGCCGCCAGATACATGGCCGTGGCCATGCCGCTCGTCATGTGCGAGTGGATCTGGATGGGCATGTCGGGGAGGTTCTTCTTGAGCGCGCCCACGAGTTCGCGCGCGGCACCGGGGGTTAGGATGCCGGCCATATCCTTGATGCAGAGGCTGTCGATACCCATCGCCTCCTGCTCCTTGGCGAGCGCCACGTACGCTTCGACCGTATGGACGGGCGAGGTCGTGTAGCTGATGGTGCCCTGCGCGTGGCCGCCGTACTTCTTGACGCTCGTGATCGCCTGCTCGAGGTTGCGCGGGTCGTTGAGCGCGTCGAAAATGCGGAAGATGTCCATGCCGTTTTCGCACGCGAGCGCCACGAACCGATCGACCATGTCGTCGGGGTAGTGCTTGTAGCCGAGCACGTTCTGACCGCGGAGCAGCATCTGGAGGGGCGTCTTCTTGCACACCTTCTTGATGGCCCGCAGCCTCTCCCACGGGTTCTCGCGCAGGAAGCGCATGCACACGTCGAACGTGGCGCCGCCCCAGCATTCCAGCGAGTAGTAGCCGGCGTTGTCGATGGTCTCGGCGATTTTGAGGATGTCGTCCGTGCGCATGCGGGTGGCCCAGAGGGACTGATGCGCGTCGCGGAGCGTGGTATCGGTGATTCTTACTTTAGTCTTCATTGGCGTATATTATATCAAAAATTTCCGTTTTGTTCAAGCCCTTGGGGCTTGTCAAGCTCTTTTATGCCCATTTCCTTGAGCTTGACGTTGACCCCGCGCCAGACGAGTTCGCGGTAGCTCTCGGGCGCCTTGTCCACGCTGGCCTGGGCCTTGAGCCGCAGCGTTTCCTCCTGTTCCTGGCGCTCCTCGAGAAAGTCGCAATACTCTTTTACCGTCTTGCCCTCTTTAAGCGCGGCGGCCATTTCGGCCCGCATTCCTTTGAGAATGCGCACAAGTTCGGCCTGTTCGCCCGCTACCGCGATCTCCGTCTCGAGGTCGCGCGCGAAGAGCTCCATCTCCTCCTCGTCGGCCTCCGGCCGCTCCACCCAACGCCCTGGCTGGGCGAACCACGCAAGGTACTTGTCGAGCGCCGTCGGCAAGGCTGCGAAATCGATGGGGGCGGCAAGTTGGTGCCGGGGCATGGCGGCCGTCTCCACCCCCTTGCGCGCCATCAGGATGCCCAGCGCCACTACGGCCGCCAACAGCGCCGCCACTACGCCGCCGATCGCCCACGGCAGCCAGTTTACGGGATCGTCGCCGATTATGCGGTAGGGTTTGATGCCTTGCTTGCGCAGCAAGGTGTAGGCGTTTTCGCGGTTCTTGGCCTTGATCCAACCCTCACAGTTGCGGTTCTGCCGGTCCTGATAGAGGTATTTGTACTTCACAGCTTTTCGGCGATTGCCTTGACGCCTTGGTGGTGCCAGCTGTCCAGCGTCACCTTGCGTCCGTCCACCTTGAAGCGGATAATGCCTTTTTTCTGCCAGTCGCGGCGATCCACGTCGGTGATGGCGCCGTTAAGGTCGTAGTCCTTGCGCCACAGCAAAAACACGTTAGCCGCCAGGCAAAAGGCGAAACCGAACGCCAGCGCCATAAACTGCTTCTGGCGGGGAATGGCGCCGGCTTTGAACTTCTCGGCCTGCGCTTCGTTTTGCGGCTTATCGCCGCCATGGGCGCCGGCGTAAAGTTCGGCGGCGGGCGTGGCCGGATACGCCACGTAGCCGTCGTAAGCGAACCAACACCCGAGCGCTGCCATCAAAATGGCCACGCCCAGGTGTCGTAACGCAAACTCGGGATTGAGTTTAAGCCTCAAGCTCAGGCATTCTTGGCGATGCCCACGAGAGTCTTGAAGCCTTCAGGATCCTGAATGGCGATCTCCGAGAGCATCTTGCGGTTGATGACCACCCCGGCCTTGGTGAGCCCGGCGATGAACTTGGAGTAGCTGAGGCCCTCGGCCCTGGTCGCCGCGTTGATGCGGGCGATCCACAGCTGGCGGAAGTCGCGCTTCTTGAGCTTGCGGTGCTCGGTGGCGAGCCGCATGGCGCGATCGACGGCCTCGGTGGCCTGGCGGAACAGTTTGGAACGAGCCCCCCTGAAGCCCTTGGCGAGTTCCAGGCGGTTGCGGCGACGTTCGCGGGAAGCAGGTGCATTGGTAACGCGCATGGTAGTATCCTCCTTGGTCCTTAGTTGCCCTGCAGCATGCGCCGCATGGTCTTGGTTACACCGTCATCGGTGACTGCGAGGCCACGGAGGTTGCGCTTGCGAGCGCGCGTCTTGCAGCTGTTCAAGTGCTTCTTGCCAGACTGCGAACGCATCACCTTTCCGGTAGCCGACGTTTTCATGCGCTTTACCGCGCACTTTTTGGTTTTCATCTTAGGCATTGTTGTTGTCCTTGTTTGCGGCCGTCTCCTCGCCGGTCGGGCAGTCGGTTTTCAGCCCGAAGCCAGATGGAGATAGGCCAATTGGAGTGTATTATACCATATTGCCCCGCCTAAAGTCAATAGGGTAAATTTCAAAAGCGCAAGAGCGCCATATAGACGAGCGTGCCCGCGATGATGGCCAAAAGCGGGTTCTTTTTCCAGAGCTCGAGCGCGATGGTGACAAAGCCCGCCACATAGGGGGCGGCCGTGCGCCACTCGAGCGAAGCGTAGGAGTAGACGATGAGGCAGGCGATGATGACTGGCGAAATGACCGCCCCCAGCTTCTCCACCGCTTTGGGGAGCGAGCGCCCTTTGCGGCCAAAGAGCACGAACGGCAGCGCACGCAGGCCAAAGTTGACCGCCAACCCCGCCGCCACCACGCCCAGCATATAGGCGATTTCATCGCCCATGGCCGCAGAATCCCTTGATTTGGTCGGTGAAGATCACGAGGAAGAGCGCCACCATGGCGAACTCCATGCCGTTGGTGGCGCGCCTGATGGCCTCGGGGTCGATGGCGAAGCCGAGGAGGCACACGAGGAGCGCGCCTACCGTAACGCCGCTCACCCAATAGGAGTGGTTGAGCGCCGAGAGGATGAGGCAATAGCGCTCGTGGTCGCGCGGGTCCTTGAGGGGAGAGGCGTCTTCGAGCGCGTAGTTCTCGTCGGTCAAAAGCAGGATGAGGTAGAGCTTGCGCCACGACTTTACGCCCTGCCAGCGCGCCAAGAGCGAAAAACCGTAGAACGCGTAGCGGAAGTTGACCGCCAGCGTCATCAGCGCGATGGCGTAGGCGCTCGAGCGCGCGGCCACTTCGGGGATGAAGGCGAAGCTCATGGTACCGGTAATCCAGCACGCCGACGACAGCAATCCCCAAAGCGGCGCCAAAACGAGGTTGCCTTTGGCCGCGAGCAATACGCCCGCCACCAGTCCCATGGTGGTGTAGCCCATCATGACCGGCAGCGAATCGGCCAGCGCCCTGCGGAATATCGTCTTTTGCTCTTCCATCGCCCTTTTCGGCTTTTACGGTCGCATATTATACCATATCCCGCCGCCAAACGCAAGGGGCTCACTCATGGAATACCTCCGCCCTGAACGTCTCGAACTTCGCGCCGTCGCGCCAGGCATCGGCGGCGAGTCCGGCCTTCTGCGAGAGATACGCAAGCGTGGTCGGCAAATCCCACCCCTGTTCGGGCGCGACCTGCGGCAGAAACACCGCGAAGTTGCGCCCCTTTTCGAGCGTCATGCCATCGCGCCCCAAGACGATATCCCGCCAGGAAGCTACCGGCGTCGGCGGAGTCAGGGCGGAGATTTCGACGCGCAGATTGCCGAGTTCGCGTGCGTCAACCGGCATGAAGCGCGGATCGTTAAGCGCGGCATCCGCCGCTCGTGCCGCCACTGCCGCGACTAGCGGCCGCATGGGCATTATTTCGCCGATGCAGCCGCGTAGCGCGCCGGTAGTCCTGTCGTTCAAAGTCACGAACGCCCCCATCCGTTTCGCGATTGGCGAGCCGGCCATGGGGAACGGCGCGTCCGGCAGCGCAAATCGCTCGCCCTTCACTGCGCATTCGAGCGACTTGCGCGCAACCTGCAATAGATACTCGCGCTCGGCCGCGCCAAGCACCTTATCCGCCTTGCCCGTCCACTCGGCATGGCCCGCAACCGCGGCATAGCATACAAAGCGCGTATAGTCGCCGTCGGCATCGCCCGAAGTCGCATACTTGACGCAAGCAAGCCGAGCGTTCGCGGGGAGTGCGCGAAGCGCAAGCTCGATCGGCACGCGGCCGCAAATGGTGGCGCCGGTTTTGTCGACATGCGCCGCAAAACCATCGGCATCGAGTTCGGCGATCCGGTCCAGCGCCGCTCGATCGACAGCGGCCACCTTGGCTCTGACGTCGTCTCCGCCCGCCAAACCATAAGGCGCGTAATCGAAGTCGCTGCCGTAGTGCGTGAAATCTGACGAAACGACCAGCAGCGATTCGGCGTCCATCAGCTCTTTGAGCGCCCTTGCGCACATTGCCAGCTGGTCTTGGCCGAGGGCGCCCGCGATAAGCGGCACGATCTTGAAGCCATCCCCTAGCGCCAGCTGCAAAAGCGGATATTCGATTTGCGTGGCGTGTTCGGCCGAATGCACGCGGTTGTTCCTGGCGATCGGCGCAAGTAGCGCCAGGCGGTCGATAAACTCGCGATCTACCGCCATTTCGCCGAGCGGCGTCGAGACGGCGGCCGATTCCGGCGCGACCAGCCGATTCTCGATCCACGCCCTATGGCTGGGCGCGATCAGCACCACCCGCTTGAATTCGGCGCCCTTAACTTGCCGTACCGCCTCCCAGGCGATACTGCCCGAATACGCCCAGCCTGCATGCGGCAGCAAAAGCACGTTGGGCTTCGTGTCCGCCATCGGCGAATGGTGGTCGCCAGCCTCCCACGCTTCGACAAGCTGGCGGATCCCCTTTGCCGTTCCCGGATACCACGTCCCTGCTATGGTGCTCGAAAGCTCTCTCATGTCTGCATATTATACCACACTCCCGCCCCAAACGCAAGCGGAAAGTGCGCGAACCGCCTAGTTAGAGTTGCTGTCGCTATCTGCTAACCGCTACTTCGGCAAGTTGGCTTCGTCGAGGGCGAAGAGGGTGACGCGGGCGGGGGCGGAGGCTAATGTAGACGAAGACGTGGAAGTGGTTCGATATGACGCAGTATGCCAGGAGCTTCACACCGGAAAACTCGGCGACGCGCCTCACAAAGTCGACAAGCCGCGCGCGCCTCGTCCCCGTCAAGGAAGTACGCGCGGTGGGCAACGCGAC
>JAFXST010000028.1 GCA_017525475.1 Kiritimatiellia bacterium
GAGCTTCTTGAACGCGTCGATCGGCTCTGTAACGTGGATGTGGTAGGAGTTGGTGATGTAGTTCTTGTCGGTGACGCCCTTGATGACGCCGAAGCGCTTCTGCAGGCACTTGGCGAACTTGTAGGTGGTCGACTCGAGCGGAGTGCCGTAGAGGGAGTAGTCGATGTCCTCGGCCGCCTTCCACTTCGCGGTGTACTCGTTGAGCTTCTGCATCACCTCGAGGCCGAACTTCTCGCCCTCGGGCTCGGTGAGCTTCTTGCCCGTCATCGCGAACACGCACTCCCAGAGGCCCGCGTACCCGAGCGAAATCGTGGAGTAGCCGCCGTAGAGGAGCTTGTCGATCTTCTCGCCCTTCTTGAGGCGCGCCAATGCCCCGTACTGCCAGAGGATGGGCGCCGCGTCGCTCGTCGTCCCTTTGAGCCGGTCGTGGCGGCAGCGGAGCGCCTTGTGGCAGAGCTCGCAGCGCTCGCCGAAGATCTCCCAGAACTTGGCCATGTCGCCGTGCGCCGAAAGCGCCACGTCCACGAGGTTGATGGTCACCACGCCCTGGTTGAAGCGCCCGTAGTACTTGGGCTTGCCGGGCTCGTAGTTGCCGGCGTTCGACACGTTGCCGTAGCCGTTGCCGGAGCGGTCGGGGGTGAGGAACGAGCGGCAGCCCATGCAGGTGTAGGTGTCGCCGTTGCCCACCGTCTCGCCCTTGGAGAGCTTGTACTCCTTCATCTTCTTCTCGCTGATGTAGTCGGGCACCATGCGCTTGGCGGTGCACTTGGCGGCGAGTTCGGTGAGGTACCAGTATGGCGAGCCCTCGCGCACGTTCATCTCTTCGAGCACGTAGATGAGCTTGGGGAAGGCGGGGGTGATGTACACGCCCTGCTCGTTCTTGACGCCGCGGATGCGCTCGTTGAGCACTTCCTCGATCACCAGCGCCAAATCGGCGCGCTCCTTGTCGCTGCGCGCTTCGCCCAGATACATGAACACGGTCACGAACGGCGCCTGGCCGTTGGTGGTCATGAGCGTCACCACCTGATACTGGATGGTCTGCACGCCCTTCTGCACTTCCTTGCGCACGCGCTTCTCGACGATCTTGTCGAACGCCTCCTTGCCCATCTCGATACCGGCGAGCTCGTTCTCCTCTTTAAGCTCCTTGGCGATGGCCTGGCGCGACACGTCGACGAACGGCGCCAGGTGCGTGAGCGAAATCGACTGCCCGCCGTACTGGTTGGAGGCCACCTGCGCGATGATCTGCGTCGCGATGTTGCAGGCGGTCGAGAAGCTCTTGGGCTTTTCGATCATCGTGCCCGAAATGACCGTGCCGTTCTGCAGCATGTCCTCGAGGTTAACGAGGTCGCAGTTGTGCATGTGCTGCGCGTAGTAGTCCATGTCGTGGAAGTGGATGAGCCCTTCCTTGTGGGCGCTCACCACGTCGGCCGGCAGCAGCAGGCGCGAAGCCACGTCCTTGGAAACCTCGCCTGCCATGTAGTCGCGCTGCACCGAATTGATGGTGGGGTTCTTGTTGGAGTTCTCCTGCTTCACGTCCTCGTTGTTGCACTCGATCAACGAGAGGATCTGCTTGTCGGTGGTGTTGGCCTGGCGCAGCAAGCTCTGTTTGTAGCGGTAGGTGATGTACTTCTTGGCGATCTCGTGCGCGCCCATCTCCATGATCTTGGTTTCCACCACATCCTGGATTTCTTCCACCGTCATCGCGCGGTCGCGCGCCTCGCACACGCCGGCCACTTCCTCGGCGATCAGTTTGATGCGCCCTTCCGAAAGCGCGTTCTTGTAGTCCACCGCCTGCGACGCCTTGCGGATGGCGTTCTCGATCTTGGTCACATCAAACGGCTTTTCTTCGCCCGAGCGCTTGATGATCTTCATGGCTTTGGTTGGTGTTTCCGACATGGTTTACTCCTTGAGGTAGTAGAATTTTCAAATCATTGCCGTATATTATACAACATCTTGGGTCTGTAAGTCAAGAGCAAAAATGAAAAATCTTTATCTTGTGTGGAGAGACTCTAGCCAACCCCAATATATTGTGCTTTCGCGCGATAAGGCGCGGCGGCGCTATTTGAGGAGGTCGGAGAGCTCTTCGAGCGTCAGCGAGTTGGCAATAGCCTCGTCGCTGGCGGCCACGGTAGCGGCGATCACGGCCTGTTTCTTGCGTTGCAACGCCAGCACCTTTTCTTCCACCGAGTCGTGCGCGATGAGCTTCATCACGTACACCTTCTTCTTCTGCCCGATGCGATGGGCGCGGTCGGTGGCCTGATCCTCGACCGCCGGATTCCACCAGGGATCGTAATGGATCACCATATCGGCCCCCACCAGATTGAGCCCGGTACCGCCCGCCATCAGCGAAATAAGGAATACGGGAATATCGCGGTTAAGGTTGAAGCGGTTGCATTCGCCCAAGCGATCTTTGGTGGCGCCGTCGAGGTAGCAGTATTTGATGCCGGCCTTGTCGAGCTCTTTCTTGAGCTCCTGGAGCTGCGAGACGAATTGCGAAAACACCAAAATCCGGTGCCCGCCGTCGATCGCCTCGTCAAGCTGCTCCATAAACGCCTCCACCTTGCCGGCCGAAGCGATGCGCCTCAACTTCATCAACAGCGCGAGCATCTGGAACTTGGTCTTGGCCTTGGCGCGCTCCTTGCCCTTCACCTCGATATATTCGCGCATGGCCTTGTCGCTCATCACGCATTCGAAAACGCGCACCAGCTTGTCGGGCAAATCGCGCGCCACTTCGCGTTTGAGGCGGCGGAGGATGAACGGGTGGAGTTTGCGCCTAAGTTTCTCCTGCGCGAGGCGCCCTTCTTCGCCGCCGTCCTGGATGGGCAGTTCGTAATTGGCCTTGAAGCTCTCGTAGTCGCCCAGATACCCCGGCATCAAAAAGTCGAATATCGACCACACGTCGGTCACCGAGTTTTCTACGGGCGTACCGGTAAGCACCAACCGGTGATTGCTCTCGATGCGCTTGGCGGCACGGGCGTTGTTGGTTTTGCGGTTCTTGATGTGCTGCGCCTCGTCCAAGACCACCACCTCGAATCGGCGCCCAAGATACGCGTCGTCGAAGTCGCGCTGCAAGAGCGCGTAGGAAGTAATTACGATATCCGCCTCGCCAAAGCGATCGAACGTGCCGGCGCGATCGGGCCCCGAGACGACCAGCGTCTTGAGCCACGGCACGAACTTCTTGGCCTCGCTCTCCCAGTTGCGCACGAGCGAGGTGGGGCACACGATCAAAAACGGCAAGCCCCGCTTTTCCTTCCTTACGAGCGAGAGCCACGTCAAGGTCTGGAGCGTCTTGCCCAAACCCATCTCGTCGGCCAAAAGCCCGCCCATCTTGCACTTGGCCAAGTGGTGCATCCAGCAAACGCCGTGCTTCTGGTAGATGCGCAGAGTCTGCTCGAGCTTCCCCAAATCGCAAAACTCGAAGTGCGAGCCCTCTTCGCGATTGAGCACGGTCGCGCGCCGGCGCCAGTCTCTGGCCGCGCCATCCTCGATATCGATCGTGTCGCTGATCGCGTCGAGCGCCGACTTGACGTACGCCGAATGGATGCCCGGCACCCTGAACCACCCGCGTTCGGCCCCGCCTTGGCGCGATACGGTATCGCGGAACACGTCGCGCATTTCCTCGATGGCCGACGAGTCGAACAGCGTCACCACGCCGTCCTTCAAAACGTAGCTGTCGCCGCGGTTCATCGCCTGCTGCACATCGGAGGCCGACACGTTGAGTCCGTCGGTATCGAAGCGGCAGCTCACGTCGAACGCCTCTTCGCCGGGCACATCCTTGACCTTCACCACCGGCACCAGCGAGCGCATCGAATCGTACAGTTCCTGGAGCCGATCCGACAGCGTGCACCTCACGCCATGCCGGCGCAGGAACGGCAGCCCCGCGCCCAAAAAGTTGAGGAGCTTGACCTGGTCGGTCAGGTACATCCGTGGATCCGTCTTGGTGTAGCCCCGGTCGAACCCGTATTTCCACAGGAGTTTGAGCGCCTCCTCCTCGGCCTTGGGGTTGCGTACGCGCCTAACGAGCGGATCCTCGGGGTCTTCAAGGTATACCTTGTGCCGGGGCTGGTCGGACATGGCCGGAAAGTGGGGGTCGTCGGCATACTTGGCGAGGAGCAGCACCGAAAGCGACGCCCTCGTTCCCGCGACCATCGCCTCGAACTTCGGAAACGCCGGCACCTCGATGAACTTCTCCTCCACCTTGGGCGCATCGATCAAATCGGGGTTGGAGGTAAGCTTCTCCTCCTCGTCGTCCATCTCCGAAACCATGAGCGCAATCGCCACCGCCGTCACGTGCGGGCAAATCTGCGCCCGCGTGCGGTTGAGGTCGCACGGGCAATACGAAAACACGCTCCCGCCCGGCTTGAGCTTGAAGCTTACCGGCATTCCCCACCCCGAAGGCTGGGTGATCTTGCCGTGCACCATCAGCTTGTCGTCGTCGTAGCTGACGTCGGTCACGAGCCCGTCCTGGACGATTTTGAGCCCCTGGTTGAATACGGCCGCGCCGCCCCAGGCGATTATCTCCTCCTGACTGATGCCGCTCTTGACCATGCGCGCCTTAGGCGTAAATCTCGCGCACGATATTCTCGATGGGGTCGCTCTCGCTCTCGAGGAGCTTTACCGTGCGCTCCAAGGTGGCGGAGATTTCGCGGCGCTTGTCGCCATCCTTGAGCCACTCGTCCAAATACTTGCACACCGCCGCTACCGTAAAGTTCTCCTGCAACAGCTCGGGCATCGGCTGGGGCCCTTCGCCGCCGCAACGATCCCAGATGATGTTGGCAAGCCCCACGTACTTGGTGCCCGTAAGCGCCCGCCGCAAAAACGCCGCCAACAGCTCGCTCACCCGATAGACGAGCACCGTGGGGCATTGGCAGAACGTGGCTTCCAGCGTGGCCGTGCCGCTTGCCACCACCGCGCATTCGCTTTTTAGGAGCACTTCGCGAGCGCCGCCAAGCTGCACCTTAACATTGGGCGGGAGCGCCATGCTCTTGATCCACCCTAGCGCCCCTTCATGGGCGGCGGGGATGGTAAACGCGTACTTGGGGTAGCGCCGCGCCACTTCGAGGAGCAGCGGCAAAATGCGCATCACCTCGCCCTTGCGCGACCCCGGCAAAAGCGCGATCTGCCCCGCTTCCTCGCGTCGCTCGATCTTGTCGAACTGCTTTGCCAAGGGATGCCCCACGAATACCGCGAGTCCCGGGCGGAACACCTTGGGCTCGAACGGGAAGAAGCAGCAAATCTTGTCGAGCGACGCCTCGATCTTGGGGATGCGCCCCTGATGCCACGCCCACACCTGCGGGCACACGATATGCACCGTCTTGATGCCCAGCGCCTTGGCGTAGGCGTCGAGCTTAAGGTTCATCCCCGGATAGTCGATCGTCACCAATACGTCGGGGCGCCATTCGGCGATGGCCTTTTCCATCGTGCGCTTGACGCGCAGGAAGAAGAAAATCTTTTTGACTACCGCCGCAAAGCCGAAAACCGCCAAGTCCTTGGTTTCGAAGCCGTAGTCCTGGTAGGTCCTGATCTCGCACCCATCGAGCCGCGACTTAAGGGTATTCAGGTAAATCATGCCGGACTCTTCGCCGGCCAAAATCATCACCTTCTTCATGGCCGCAAAGGCGCCGGTTTGAGGCCGCTGTCCACGCCCATTATGGCGATGCCGTGCTTGTCGGCAAACGCCACCACCTTGTCTTTCTCGAGCACGATCTGCCGCCCTGCCTGGAACGCCAGCGCGGTAACCCCGGCCTTTTTGAGCATCTTCATGGTCTTCATGCCGATCACCGGTATGTCAAACCTGAAATCGTGCCCTTCGCGTGCCGCCTTGAACACCACGGCGCCACCCCCGCCCGAGAGTTTGCCGCCGCGCTTGATGGCCGCGTTGGTGCCCTCGAAGGCCTCTACCGCCAGCACCATGCCTTCTTTTACCATCACCGTCTGGCCCACGTCGTGCAGGCCCACATCGTGCGCCACTTGCTTGGCGTGCTCGATGTCGCCCAGCTCGCGCGCATCTGGGAGGCGTTTGGTGAGCGGCCCCACGCCGGGCATGGCCGCGTCCATATAGAGCGAAGCCGGCAGTACTTTAAGCCCCAATTCCTTGAGCTTTTCGATAAGCTTGCTGAAAATGGTGTGGGCGTTCTTTACTTTAAGCTCGTCGAGCCACTTTTGGATTTCGCGGTCGAAGCCGCCGCGGAAAATCGACATGGGGCTGATCTGCCCGGCCATGATCACGCCATCGTAGCCGTCGGCCGCCAGCTTGCGCAGCGAAGCTACCGACTCGCGCAAAGTAAACCACCGCACATGATCGGCGGCCTTCACCGTGGCGCGAGCGGTCGAGCCCTTGATGGCCACCACGTCTACCACCGGCACTCCCGCCGCATGCGCACCCTCCGCCAAAAGCCGCGGATAATCCCCGCTCCCGGCAATAATCGCTAGTCTGTTTACAGTCATTTGACAAGTATTATACCATATTTATGGCTTGGTTGTCAACGCCCGGATAATCCGGATATTCCGGATCTCCCGGATTATCCGGCTTTCCCGGCCAAGGCGGCCTGTAGCCGCGCAACCTCGGCACGCAACTCGGCGTTTTCGCGCTCCAGAGCCGCAATGCGCTCGCGCTGATCGGTGCGATAGCCGAGGCGTGCCGCGGTCATACGCTCGCGAATCCCGCCTTGGGTAACGAACTCTTCGTCTTTCTTGGCGAGGATTGTCGCCAAAGCCTTGTCGATCATGTGCGAGAGGCAAATTGCGCAGTTTGCCATCTCGTCATCGGTCCACTTGGCGAAATGGGGCTGATAGGCGGCAAGCTCGGTGTGGTCGCGGCAGAATTTATGGAGCGGTTCGAAGCGCGGATTGGCCCCTTTCCACTCGACCAGCCCGTTGGCGCCAAGATAATCGCGATAATCGGCAAGCAGCTCTTGATTGGAGCCGCGTGCCACGCCCAGGAGTTTGACCTCGATCTCGAAAGAAGTCTGGCCGTCGGAATAGCCCTCGATTATATTTTGCTTGGTGGAGCGCGCCGCTTGCACCATCTGATCTACGGTTCGATCGCCGTATTTGGGCAAAAAGCGCCTGCAAAACGCCACTGTGAGCTGATAAAGGATCTCGCTGCGCTTGTAAAAGTTGAGCTCCCGCCAAACCGTCGCCTTCCTGAGCACACTCGGCCGACCATCGCGATACTCAAGCTTGATGTTTTTATGGTCGATCATAGAATAGTTACCAGTTTGTTGTATATTATAACACACCTACCGGCTATCTGTCAAGGGTAGAGCGCAAAATTGCGCTAGTATGTAGCCAACCTCCCCGAGAGCATCGGGTTAGCCAAATCTGCCAAGCAAGCCGGATTTTCCGGAGTTTCCGGACTATCCGAACCCCCAGACTATCCGAATTATCCGCGCTATCCGTAGCCCCCAGATCTTCCGGAGTTTCCGGACTATCCGAACCCCCGGACTATCCGGATTATCCGCGCTATCCGTAGCCCCCGGATTATCCACACTACCCCCTATCGGCTCCTTAAGTGCGACTGTGTTCGCAATCGAGAGCGAGAACATCGTGGGGTACCAGAAGATTGAAGTTGGCACTGGTTATTCGTCGTTCACTCCTACCTTTAAAGATGTGCAAGGAGGCGAGCTCTATCTTTCAAGCATAGTTCCAACTAGGACATTGTCCGATAGCTATGCCACAACCGGCAAGAACAATACTTGCAAAGGTAAGATTCTGGTACAGCTTCTGTCCGGTGGTGGTGATTATAGCGAAGTGTATTATTTCTATAGCACCGATCCCAATAATGGCACCAACTATAACAAGTGGTACAAGCTTGTTGGCCAGACGTTGACCGAGATTGGTGAAACCGAAGTAACGATTCCTGCCGGCATTGGTTTTGCCGTAAATAACATTACTGGCAATGTATCGTATTTCCAAGTTTCTGGCTCTGTGGATCTTGTATGCCAGAATGTTGCGGCTACAGGGTATTCCATGATGGGCAATTCCACGCCTGTTGATATGTATCTTACTGAGATAACGCCCATGAGGTCAGCCACCGAGGGTTATGCTACGGCTGGCAAAAACAATACCTGCAAAGGCAAAATTCTGGTTCAGCTTTTGACCGCAAATGGTGATTATAGCGAAGTGTATTATTTCTATAGCACTGATCCCAATAATGGCACCAACTATAACAAGTGGTACAAGCTTGTTGGGCAGACGTTGACTGAAGTTGAAGCAACTGAAGTCTTGCTTCCTGCGGGCACGGGCTTTGCGGTCAACAACATAACTGGAGCTCCGTCTTACTTGCAGCTCAAGAAGCCTCTTTAATGATTTCGTGTGTGGGATAGGCTCGCACGCGTATAAAACAAAGGAAATAAAATGAAAAAACTACTCGTTGCATTTGCCGCAGTTGCTGTTAGCATTGTAGCAAGTGCGGCCACTATGAACTGGGGTGTTTCGTACTCCTATGACTACAAAGGCAATGGCAACGTTGATGATGGCCTTCGTGGAACTGCGCAGACGTATCTCGTCTACCTCTTCGATGCCGTCAGCTACTCGCTGACCGACCTCAATTCTGCAATTGCCAATAATACCTACAAGACCGATTGGACGGCCAACAAGATTGGGCAGGCTACCATTTCTGGCGCTGCCGATTCTGATGGTAGTTTTGTTGCAAGTATTGACTCCAGTGCCTTTTCGGTGCAAGAGGGTGTTGCCAGCGGTTTGCTCGTAATCCTCAACACCGACTCTGTCGATACTGCGGATCACGCCTATATCGTTGCAGCTAATGCCAATGTTCCAACATCTGGAGTAGCCGGCATATTCACGTGGGAAAACGAAGACATTGATCTCGTAGGAACGAATACCGCTTCCAACTGGACTGCGGTTCCGGAGCCCACTTCGGGGCTGCTGTTGCTCGTTGGCGGTGCGCTGCTCGCGCTCAAGCGTCGTCGCGCCTAAGCCATACGGCATAACGCAAAAGAAACCGTCCTCGATCGAGGGCGGTTTTCTTTTGTCTATAAACCATGAGACTGCCCCAAACGGGACAGTCTCACGAGTTAGACTATTATAGTCTCGCTACGCTTAGGCCAAGCGACGGCGACGGAGAGCCAGCAAGGCACCGCCGACGACGAGCAACAGCCCGCTCGTAGGTTCAGGAACCGCCGTCCAGTTGGCGCCGCTGGCAGAACCATCGAGGTCGCCAAAGGAAATCTGGGCATTGCCGCCGAGAGCAGAGGTAGTGCCCGATTCCACGCTAGAGATATAGGCGTAGGTGGCATTGTCGATGTCGTCCGAGTTGAGGATCACGAGGTAACCATTGACGGTTTCGCTCGCGCCCCAAACACCAACACCAGCAGTGCCGGAAGCATAGCCATCATCCAACGTATCTCCCGCCCAAGCCTTGGTCGTATCCGACAGGAACGTCAGATCGCCACCAGAAATGGCAGTTGTCGCCTTGGAGACGGAGTACGCATCGGCATTGACGAAATACGTCAAATAATCGGTAGCGGTACTCGAGGATACGGCGGTGGGGCCGACAAAGGAGTAGACCGTGTCTACTTCCCACGAACATGCTGCAGCATTGGCCGCAATGCCAAGCATCGCAACTACTGCCGCCATCATTAGTTTCTTCATTATTATTTTCCTTGTTATTGCCGTCTGACTCTATGCCAGACAGAAATCGTTAGTTAGCCGAAATCGGCGAGGGCAACTGGAGATAGACCACTTCGCCCTGGTTGTTCAGGAGATACACGGCTTCGCCAGGCTGCAGCTCAAATTCGCCGGCGGTAAGCGGCGTGGAGCTATCGCACCAACCCTTGCTATTCTGAGTGGTAAACTTGTAGGTGTGGCTATCATCAATAGCGCCGGTGGCTGCCAACTTCTGAATCTGAATCTTATTGCGCGAACGACGCGAAGGCGTGGTCGTGCTATCGTCGTTCATTTCCTTGCCATCCGAGTTGTAGACCTTGATATCCCGGACATCGATAACCGCAGGGGTAGAGTTGCCGAAAATAGAATAACCAGTAGCAACCGGGATGGAGGTCTGCGTAATCTTGACCGAACCCGACATCTGGAAGATTACATTCTCGCCTTGACCGTTGTAGAAGTAAAAGCCTTCGCCGTCCTGGAAGGTGCATTCGCCATCGGCGAGCGGCGTGGAGCTATCACACCAACCCTTGCTATTCTGGGTGGAGAACTTATAAGTGTGGCTATCATCAATAGCGCCTGTGGCGGCCAATTTCTGGAACTGAACCTTGTTGCGGGAACGACGAGAGGGGGTCACAGAATTATCATCGTTCATCTCCAGACCAGCGGAGTTGAGAACCTTGATGTCCTTGACATCATACACACCACCCTGGACGTCCTTGAAGGTGACAGTAAAGAAGGTATAGCCGGTTGGAACCGTGATCTGCTGATAGCCCACGATGTTCTCGCTCTCGATTGCGAACACAGTCGCACTTAAGCCACCGGCAAGGGCTAAACAGATGAGTATCTCCCCGCTCTGTTGTTTGTATTTCTTGAAGCGTTGGGGCCTGCCAAAATTTTTCGTGAGGCATTCAGTTTCTCCTTGCTTTTTGTGGGGGAATATGATATAATATACGCCAAAAGGAGAGAGAATATGCCTTTTACATTCACAGCAGAGCCAATGGTGATGCGGGGAGCGATGAGTTATGCCGAGCGTAGCGGAGTGACGCTTGAGCGGTTGATTGTCGCTTTCCTTGAGGGTATTGCTTTGCGCGAACAGAAGCGAGAGGCAACTGCCAAACCGGCGTTTTTCAATCTTCGTCATCGGCTTTCGGACGAGGGCGCCGATGAATTGATGGCGGCGCAGCGCGATTTTGGGAATGTGGATGCGGAGATGTGGAAATGAGGCGGGTTGTTCTCGATACCAATGTCCTTATTCAGTTTTTGCGTACTCCGGAGCGATTTGTCGATGTGCTTGGCGCATATGACCAGATTGTGCTTGCCCCGGTAGTGGTAGGCGAGTATCGGGCCGGCATCACTCAAACGCGTGTTGGGGAGGAGAATCTGCGTGCGTTGGAGGAGTTCATGGATAATCCGGCGGTTGAGGAGTTTTCGATGACGTCGGACACTGGAGTTGCCTATGCCAAAATCTATCGGCAACTTCGGCAACATGGCACGCCGATCCCTACTAACGATATGTGGATTGCCGCGGTGGCAATGGAATGTGGATGCGCGCTTTTTACGCGTGATGCGCATTTCCGGAATATTGACGGCTTGATACTGGCCTGACGCGTCTTGATGGCGCGAGTCTAGGCAAGTAAATTCCTCCTACTCTACACTGCAGTGTCTTCCTGCAGGACAGGGCGGTGTTTAATGTATATGTATTGGTGCAACGAGCCAAGACCATAACGCCTGTCGACAAGTTGAGTAAATAGCAATCGCACGCGATCCGGCGCGCTCAAGGTTGCACATCGGGAGCAACTTATCCAATCCTCGCGGGCGCGCCAATTTAAGGTGACACCTTTTTATCTAAAACGTCTCACCTTTTACATAACCCCACCACGGATGGCGATTCCCCCGCCTAGAGTGGATCCCCCGCCCATATAAGGGCGGGGGTCAGGAGTGGGTGGGGGCCAAGACTGGGCTATAATCTTGACTCCGCCCTTATATGGGCGGAGTTATGGCAGCGCCGTTGCGCCAATATATGGCTTTGGCGGCTATTTTGGCGATGGCGGCATTGAGATCGAGGCAGGCGGCGCGGCTGATCTCGGCGGGGCTGTTGCCTTTGGCGATAATGGCGAGATGCCCCGCCTCGATTGCCGGCATCAGAGCTACGCCGGGGCTGTAATCGTGCGGCAAGGCATAGGGCGATACTTTTATAATCTTGGTATCTTGGCGCTGGAGCAGCAAGTCCAGGATTTGGCGCTCGCCAGGGCTGATAAAGCCGCTAAGCACGGTAATCTTGCCAAGTTGCGGCGCCAAATACTGCACCAAGGCCGCAAGTTGCTCCTCGCTATTGTGCCGCGAAACTCGTAAGGCCACCAATGGGCGCTTGCTCGCTAGTAGCTCCACCGCGCCCACTCCGCGCCAATATTCGCCCGGCGTGAGACACCGCGCATTAAGCGGCTCCATCATACGCAACAATCCGCGGTTGTTGCGCAACTCCCATTTGAGCGGATTGTAGGCAATGTAGCGCTCTACCGCCTCGATTGCGCCGCGGTCCAGGCAGAGCCAATCGTGGTAGCCTTGCTGCCAAAGCGCACCCTCGCCGCCGATTTGCCAATAACAGCGGTTGATCCAGCTCTTGAACTTGCCCACGGCCGTATTCAGCGTGCGGATGGCCGCGCGGTGTTCAAGCCCGGGCTTGAGGTATAGCGACAAGTGCACATGATCGGGCATTACCACATGGCCGTGCAAAACTAGCGCCTCGGCGTTGAATACGCGCTCCATGGAGGCAAGCGCCTTATGCCCAAGCGCCGATAGCGCCATAGCGCCATCTACTACCGCGCCAAATACCTGGCGGCGCGGTTTGGTGGTTATGGTTATAAATAGCGCCGCGCCTCGGCTGTAGTCATAGCCGCCAAACCGCCGGTAATGCGCAATCTCGGACATAGTGAGAGTATTATAGCGCATTTGCCGCCATATGTCAAGCGCAAAGTTGGACTTTTTAGCCAAAAAAGGAAACCGCCCTCGATCGAGGACGGTTTCTTTTGCGTTATGCCGTATGGCTTAGGCGCGCAGTGATCGCGTGCGATTGCTATTTACTCAACTTGTCGACAGGCGTTATGGTCTTGGCTCGTTGCACCAATACATATACATTAAACACCGCCATGGCAACAAAGAATACAATGCCGGCAATGCCAAATGCAACCATCCAACGACTTGGTGAAGTGAGCAATCCCGCCGCACTATATATCGATCCCGCAACCGATAGCATCAGCGACATCAGCATCGAGTAGATATCGCGTTGTTCAGCGCGCCGGATGCGATCGATCTCCATATCGGAGGCCAAAGCATTCAACCTGTTCGACAATCTCTGCAAGGCCTTTACAAACGGAGTCAATGCCGCAGCCCTACGAATCAATGCAAGGCGCTCAGCAAACGACATCTCCTGCACCGCTTTGACATTGCGGAAAACCGGATAGAGTTCGCGGAACAAGGCCATATTGCCATCATAGTTGGGGACTAGCTGACGCAAAACATCAAGCGGACAATTCTTGGATTCGAATGTCCGAACTATCTCAAGCTGACTGTTGATTATTGCATCAAATGCATCAAACCAAGCGCGCCGGCAATGCGATACCACTTTGGCCTTTTCGCTATCAACATCGGTATCGGCACCAGGCGCCAACACCTTGAGCAGATGATTGCCGGCATAACGCAACTGGTTGATAGCGGCGGTAGGAACTGCTCCCGATATGCGCTCGCAACGCTTGATCGCGTTGTTCAGCGCGCCGGAATTGCGCCTTAAGCTTGTAGAAATCCAAAGTCACGAGCTAAAGTCAAATCTTGTGGGACTGATCCTGATAGAGGACCATATCGCGGAATATTTCCCGCCCGGATGCCATAGCCTCGTTGCCCTGCGCGCCAAGACTGGTGGTTGAGGAAACCGTCAGATATTGAATGGCATCGTCAGCAGAAGCATATTGTTCTATATCAGAATAACTACGCGACCTGAACGGCCGCATCAAAGCAACTAGTCGCTTAACTATATTAATCATTAGATTAATCCGTAAGAACGCGCATATTATACCATATTTTCGTCTCGTTTGTCAAGCGGAATCTGAGGATTTTGCGCATTTTTAGCCTTTGCTGGTGGCTTAAGTGCGACTGTGTTCGCAATCGAGAGCGAGAACATCGTGGGGTACCAGCAGGTGTCTGTTCCTAATGGCTTCTCGCTCTTTACCGCCACCTTCAAGAATATTGGCGACACCAAAACTTTTGATTTGAATTCGCTTCGTCCTACCGATCCCAACGGCAATGTTATTTCCTTGTCGGATGGCACCATCTATGTCTGCGTGCTTGACAGCTCTGGCAATTATGGTGAAAACATCAAGTGGCGTGGCAAGACCCTTGGCGGGTGGTCTAAAGATGGCACCACCATCATTGCCAACGGGGAAGTCACTATTGGTGAAGGCGTTGGTATCGCGGTCTATAATAACATCAAGGTAGACGGCGACGGCAACGAAACCACCAAAAAGACCGGTGTCGCGGCGCCAGCTAAGTTCCAAGTAAGCGGAGAAGTTGATCTTGTTTGCAAGAACTTGGCTGCTCCTGGCTTCTCGATTAGTGGCAATTCCACCCCCTCGACCATCGATTTGACCGCTGTCAGGCCTACCGATCTTAATGGTAAAGTGCTTAACCTTTCTGATGGTACAGTTTACATTTGCCTTTTGGATACTGTTGGCAATTATGGAGAAAACATCAAGTGGCGCGGCAAGACCCTCGGCGGTTGGTCGGTTGATGGTACTAATCTGATTTCTCAAGGTGACTATGTTATCGCTGCCGGCTCTGGCTTCGCGATATATAACAATGTCAAGGCCGATTCGGATGGAAATGAATCTACGGCCAAGAAGGCAACGGCAACGAGCATCTATCTGAGCCTGCCTCCGCCTGTGCAATAATTTTGTGCGGCAAGGGGTCGCACGAACAAACAAACAAAGGAAAACAATGAAAAAACTGATAATTGGTGCAGCAATTTGTTGCGCATCGCTGTTCGGATTTTCCGCAACAGTTAACTGGCCATCGGCCGGCATTCAGACGACTGGTGACTTTGATTCGGGCGAAGGCGATTATGCTGCCGGGTATGCCGTATATCTGTTCAATAATGCCGGCTCCTACACTCAGGCCCAGATGCTGTCGCTCATCACGGCTGGCACAGGCTGGGAAATCGCTTTTGCTAACGAAACAAAAGCCTATCTTGGTTCTGCAGTAGCGGATGCTGATGGCGCGTTCAGCCCTGCAGTCGATGCTACTGTTGCGGATGGCGACTTCTCGGGCTACCTCGTAATCTTCGACGCGGATAGCTATGATAAGGCAACTTATGCTTTCGTGTCCGAGACATACAATGCATCCGACAACTCCATGCATAAGATGTCGCTCGAGTACGATGGCAAGACTTGGGTAAATGCGCTTGATTACAGCACTGCCGGTCAGGCTGGCTCCAATTGGCATGCCATTCCGGAGCCGACTTCGGGACTGCTGTTGCTCGTTGGCGGTGCGCTGCTCGCGCTCAAGCGTCGTCGCGCCTAAGCCATACGGCATAACGCAAAAGAAACCGTCCTCAATCGAGGGCGGTTTTCTTTTGTCTATAAACCATGAGACTGCCCCAATCGGGACAGTCTCACGAGTTAGACTATTATAGTCTCGATACGCTTAGGCCAAGCGACGGCGACGGAGAGCCAGCAAGGCACCGCCTACGACGAGCAACAGCCCGCTCGTAGGTTCAGGAATCGGCTCCGGACCAGAACCCGAAGAGATCGTCGACCAATCGGAAACAAGACCGGTGTAGAGGTCGCCAGCATCGCCAAAGAAGGCTCCGCCTGCAATAACAGAATCGGATACCTTTACCTGCCCGAGGGATGCGATAGTAAACGCAGAACCGTCATCTACTGACGAATCGACGAGTACTAGCATGAGACTTGCATATGCGGGACTGGCCGTGTCATCATACGACAAGCCAGCGCCAGAAAACGCCAACTCGCCATCAGCCGTGACTACACCAGCGGTAGCGTTGAGTGCAGAACCGAGCACGGTAGTTCCGGTAGTAGTAAGTGCTTCTTGCAACGCAAGTTGCGTATAAGCGCTACCATCAAACGCATAGCCACAATAGCCAACGAGAGTGGAGTCCGCATCGCCATCAGTTTCGGTTACCAAACCGAGCGACACATTCCAGTTTACAGTTGCAGCATTCAGGCCAATTGCCGCCAAGGCAACCGCGAACGCCATCATGAGTTTTTTCATTTGTTTTCCTTTGTTATGCACCTAACACCACGCTAGGCACTTAAATCTTAGAGTTCCGGAGCCGGGAGGATAATCTGGGCGCCGTTGGCATTGCCGCAGTATACGATGAAGCCTTCGCCAGCATCAAACTGAACCGCATCACCTTCAATCAGAGTGTCACCATCGTACCAACCAGCCGGAGTCTTGGTGGAATAGTACTTGTACTGAGTACCATAAGTACCTTCTGAATCAACCTTGCGAACAATCACGGCACCAGCGCTCTTCGTGGTGCCAGAGCCCGAGGTTTTCCACTCGCTACCATCGTACTGCTTGCAAGCAATAGCAGAAAGATTAATGGCAACAGGCGAGGCATTGCCAGAGAACGAATAGCCTTTGGGTACGAACTTGCCGGCAGGAACAAGACGAACCGAACCAGAAACCTGGAGAACTGCGCCATTGGCGTTGCCGCAATAAACAATCATACCCTCGCCAGACTCAAACTTAACTGCGTCGCCAGTAATCTGAGTATCACCATCGTACCAACCAACCGGGGTCTTAGTGGAATAGTATTTATACTGAGTTCCATAGGTGCCTTCAGTGTCGACCTTACGAACAATTACCGCACCAGCGCTCTTCGTAGTGCCAGAGCCCGAGGTTTTCCACTCAGAGCCATTCGACTGCTTGCAACCAATCTCGCTCAAGTTGAAATCGGTGGCGGTAATGTTCTCAAAGGTGGCGGTGAAGAAGGAGTAGCCCTTGGGGATGGAGATCTGCTGATAGCCCACGATGTTTTCGCTCTCGATTGCGAACACAGTCGCACAGAGTGCGCTCATGGCAGCTGCGCAAATAAGTTTTTTCATAGTTGTTTTCCTTTGTTTTTACCCTTGGTCGGTAGAACCGCATGCGATCACCTGCCGCAAGTCATGCCTACTATTCCTTAGGATGAGAGTATTATACCATATTGAGGGCTTGTTTGTCAATAGGGTTTTTCAGGTTTTTTGACGAACATACTGGCCCCAGTCGCCGCGAAGAAGCCCGGCAAACGAAAGGTCTTCGTCGATATCGGGCCAGTGCAAGCCATCCTCATCCACTTCGATATGGACGAGTTGCTCCGGCGTTGCTCGTTCAAGCCGCCAGTTACCGGCAATGGGGAAAGAGAAAGACACGTCATTGGGCAGGCGGACATTAAAGCGCGAATCGGCAAACGACACGGCCGCCTTGTCTTCAGTCAAAGTATTCATGCCATTTCCTCCTTATGGTTTCGATGTTTTCCTCCGCGAGGTCTTGCGCCTTGCGGAGCTCCTGCACTTTCATGCCTTTCGACTCCAACAGTTGCACGTCGTTCGAGACATCGAACTTAGCCTTGCCAGACCCCGTCTTGACGTGAACGTGTATCGGTTCATGTTCGTTGGAAAAGAAATAAAAATTATAACCATCCTTGGTAAATACGTTTGGCATTGTATTCCTTTCGCTTACTGCCGGATATTATACCATATTTCCGTCTTACTTGTCAAGCGTTTTTAGTAAATATTGGGGAACTAGGCACACACCCTTCCGTGCCTTCCGTGTATTCCGTGGTTAAATAACGAAAGTGCCTGGCGGGCATCGTGGTGGACACATCTCAACGGTGACACCTTTTGACCAATACGGTGTCACCTTTTCATCAAAACGGTGTCACCTTTTGACCAAAACGGTGTCACCTTTTCATCCAAACGGTGACACCTTTTGCATCAAACGGTGTCACCTTTTGTATCAAACGGTGTCACCTTTTATATCGAAAGGTGTCACCGTTGAGATGCATCTACCACGAGACAAGGATAGCCCCTTCCGTGAATTCCGTGTATTCCGTGGTTATATTAGAGGGAACAGGGAAGAGGGAACAGGGAAGAGGGAATAGGGAACAGGGAAGAGGTCAGGGCTTGAAGCCCATGGGCGAGAGGATGGCGGCGGCGTCTTCAGGGGCGAGGGCGCCGCTTTGCACCCGGCCCAAGATCTGGGCGCGGTAGGTGCGCTCCATGGCTTGGCGTTCGTCGAGGAACGCGGCCAGGCGCTCGAGACCGTTGGACATGGCCACATATTTGCGCGCTTCGTCCTTGATACCCACCAAAATGCGCTTTAGCTCCACGAGTTCGGCGGGATCGGCGGGGTCGAAGACGACTAGCGCCTTAAGCCCATCAACCGTAAGTTCGCTATCGGCCACCTCCAGCGTTTCGCCCGGCATGGCATAGCGCGCGAGGTAGCGATCGGTGGGGTTGGGGAGCAAGGAGGCCAAATCGAGCGCGCCCAAATCCACAAAGTGGCGAGGCGAGGCCGTACCCACGATGGCCGAGGCGACGAGAGCCTTTTCGGCGCGCTGCTTGAGCGCTTGAGGGGCGCGGGCCGAGGTGGCCCAAAGCGCCACGGCAACGCCCAAAGTAAGCGCCACCAACAAAAGGAGCCACATATCGCGCTTGCGCAGGCCCTTCAAACCCAAGCGCACCACGGGCGCAATGCGCTCGGTTACGCGAATGGGGCGTATGCCTTGGCGGCGAAGCTCGGAGTAAGCCTCGTCTTTGCCGGGCGCGGATATGATACCCTCGTGCTTGAGCCCGGCGGAATCCTGGTAAGTATAGAGGAAAGTCCTCACTTGCGCTCTTGGGCAAGCTCGGCTTCGACTTCGGCCGCGATTTTGCGCTCGCGCTCGTCGGTGGGCGCGGGTGCCAGGCCTTCAAAGCAGGCGTCGCGGTAGGACATGGTCTGGAACTGGGTGATGCCGAGGCTCTTGAGGTTGGGGAAGATGGCCATGAGCGAATCGAAGGTCACGAGTTCGCCGGCCGCATCGAGATCGGATACGGAATACACGGGGCGCATGGACGAGGCCGTATACTTGGAGACGGCGCCGCCCAAGACGATGGTGGCGACGCGCAATACTTCCTTCTCGAGCTGCTTGGGCGCGAGGCCCTGCGCATTGACGACGCCCCACTTTTCCTCCATGGCGATGAGCGAGAGGGGGAGCGCGGGGTCGCTGGCCACGAACACGGCCGCGTTGGCGCCGCCCATTTTGTCCTTGGCGCCAACCAGCGCGAATTCGCCCTGGCGCAGCTCGGCGTTGATCATCATGATGTTGCCGATCTTCTTGGCGGCGGTGGCAAGCGGCTCTTCGGGAGCTCCCGCGGCATTGACGATGGCGAACACGCCTTCGCCGCCGATGGTCACCATGGGGCCTTCGTCGACCGGCGGGGGTGGCGGCGCTTTGGGGGCGGCGGCGCGCTTGGGCGCGGCAACGGCGGTAAAGGCGGCGGCAAGCGCCAGGACGACAACTAGTTTGTGCATGGTTTGTTCCTCCAAATCAGTAGATTTCGCGGGTTTCTTCGTTGTAGCGCAGGGGCTTGATGCCCTCGGCGTCGAGCACCTCGTTGACCTTTTCCACAAACTCGGCCGCGAGTTCGGGCTCTTCCTCGATTACCTGCTCCACTTCGTCGCGGTAGTTGTTGCGCTTTTCGAAGCCCTTCTTGAGCTCCTGGAAGTAGAACTGCATGAAGTCGTCGGGGTCGCCGCCCTCCTTGATGAACTCGAGCATCTCGCGCTTGGCGTAGCCCACCATTTCCTTGGCGTTCTTGGCCTCCTCGGAATCGGTCTCCTTGATCTCGTTGTGCGAGATGAGGATGGCCACCAGATTGTCGCGCTCCTCCTCGCTGAGGCTCGGGATGGGCATGGGCATGTCGCCGAGCTCGGTGTGGCAAATCCACGAGAGCAGCTGCTCGGTGCCGGTTTTGAAGGTGCGGTTGGTGATGCGGTCCCAATCGATATCCTTGCGCACGTCGTAGATGGTGAGCGGGCGGCCATCGGGCCCGAAGCCGAACGGAGCATCGGCGGTGGGGGCTTGGGAGAGGGTTTGGGCGAGCTCGTGCACCGGGGCGAGATCGGCCGGCTTATCGGCGATGGCGCCCGCGATGGCGCGGCGCTCCTTGGCGGGTTTGGCGCCCGGAAGCGTGGGGGCGCCGAACATCACGACCCAGGCGGCGACGGCGCCACCCACCACGACGATTAGCGCGATAAGCCCCCGCAAGACGCCGCCGCGTTTGGGCTTTTGGGCGGGAGCGGTTGTTTTACCGGTATTCCAAGCCATATTGCATCCTAGCTAGATTTTCGAGATTGGGGGATATTATACCATATTCCCCGCCAAAATTCAAGCGGAAATTTAGCGATTGGCGGCCAGCCAATCGAGGATGCCCTGGGCGATGGCGCGGGCGATTTGGGCGCGGCAGGCGGGGTCGAACGCTTCGCGGCAACCGTCCGGGTGGGTCAGGAAATCGGCCTCGACAAGGACGGAGGGGATTTCGGGCGAGCGGGTTACCGCGAAATTGGCATGGAGCGAGTCGCAGGGCGCAAGGCGCGCGGCGATGGCCTCCGCAAGCCGCTGCCCGAGGTCGTTCCAGCTGTAGACGGCACGGTAGCGCACGGCGAGCGGATCTTTGCCCGCCGCGGGGGCATTGTGGTGGATCGACACGAACGCATCGGCCTTGAGCTCGTGGGCGCGGCGAGGACGCTCGTAGAGGGGAACGTCGCTATCGTCCTCGCGCGTCATCATCGCCTCGACACCCGCTTTGACAAGCTCGTCCCGGACCGCCAGCGCCAAAAGGAGATTGGCCTCGCTCTCGAAGCGGCCGTCGTAGCCGCGGCAGCCGTGGTTCTTTTTTCCCCCATGGCCGGGATCGATAAAGACGAGCGGCGAGACGCGATCGGCCGGACGCGTTGCGGGCGTATCGGCGGCATAGGCGAGCTTGGTATAGACCCGCTCGGGAACCGCGTTGGTGTTTTCGATTTCGTCGGGGCCGAAGAGCGACATCATCGCAAGGACGATCAAGCCGGACATAGGGTGGTTAAAGCGTTTTGGTAGGTTATCGCGGCAAAATCGGCGAATTCCACCCCTTTGAGCTCCGCGAGGAATTTGGCCGTATGGTAGACGTTGGCGGGTACGTTGGGCGTGCCGCGCAAGGGGACGGGGGCGAGATAGGGCGAGTCGGTTTCGACGAGCAGGCGCTCGAGCGGCACCACTTTGGCCGTTTCGCGCACGTTGTCGGCCGCGCGAAAAGTGACGATGCCGGAAAAGGACACCATAAACCCGAGATCGAGAAGCTTACGGCCGAACCCGGGCGAGCCGGTGAACGAGTGGATGATGCCCCGGGCCGGGATGTGCCTTAGGCACGCTAAAGTATCGTCGTCAGCCTCGCGGGTGTGGATGACTACCGGCTTATCGAGCTTTTGCGCGAGCTCCAGCTGCTCCTCGAACAGCGCGAGCTGCTTAAGCCGCGTTTGGGGCGAATAATGGTAGTCGAGCCCGATTTCGCCCACGGCATTGGCGTTTTTGTAGTCGATCGGCGCGCGCTCCACTTCGATTTGGTCGCGGTCGTAGCCCAAGGCGACAAAGCCGGTATTGGCCGCAATGGCGGCCCGGTTTAGCTCCGGCGAGCCGCCTACCGCCATGACCGTAAGTTCCACCCCTTCCGGGAGCGAGCCCAGCTCGACGGGGAAATGCGCGTGGGTATCGAAGAGGCGGATCAACGCACGACCTCATAGCCGTGCGGTTTGCCGCCAGTGATCTTGAAGTCCACGAGTTTGCCGTCGCGCCAGCTGATATCCACCGTATAGCCGCCGCGCGCCTTGAGCCCCTGCACCTCGCCATTGCGCCACCACGACGGTAACGCCGGCAAAATACGGATCAAGACCTTGCCCTCGGGCGTAGTCTCGTGGCTCTGGAGAAGCATCTCGCACACGGCGCCGACGAGGCCGAAATTGCCGTCGATCTGGAACGGCGGATGGTTGGCGAAGAAATTGGGCAGGATGTTGCATTTGGCCATTTCGACCAGCATTTCGCCGGCCTTGTCGCCATTGCCGAGCCGCGCCCAGATGGCGGCGCGCCAGGGCCAGGTCCAGCTGCGCTGCGAATCCTTGGTGGTGGTGCGCCCTTCGCGCAGCGTGACTTCGGCCGCATGGGCGAAATAGGGCGTGGCGGCGCGGGTGATGGTACTGCCGGGATAGACGGCGAAGAGATGGCTGGTGTGGCGATGGTCATCGCCCTTGACGTCGATATCCTCCTGCCATTCCTGGAGCTGCCCCCAAGAGCCGATCTTGTTGCCGCCCAACCGCCCGAGGAGCGTGTGGGCGTACAGGTCGTCGTTGCGGCCCAGGACGCGCTGCGCCTCGATTACGCACTTCAACAGCTCGGCCAGGATCTGCTGGTCGTGCATCACGCCATCGGCCACCGGGCCATGCTCGGGGCTCCAGCCGTCGGCCACGAGGAGCGTGGCTTCGCGCCCCACCTTGAGGCGCGAGATCATGAAGCGCGTGGCGTCCTCCAAAAGCGGCCAGGCGACGAACTCGAGATAATCCTTATCCTGCGTGTAGCGGTAGTGCTCGTACGCCATCACCGCCATCCACGGCGCGCCCGCGAAATTCCACTTCCAGCCGCCGCCGCCGAACGCGTTGAGCGAGGTGCGGTAGGCCACGCCCTTGGAACCGGGGAAGGCAAGGCGCGTTTCCCGGGCGGCGGTACGGTTGGCGGCCGCGAGGAAATCGGTGACCGGCAGCCACAGCTCGGCGAGGTTGGCCGGCTCCACCCCCCAGTAGTTCATCTGGAAATTGATGTTGGTGTGGTAGTCGGAATGCCACGGCGGCTGGTTGTAGCAGTTCCAGATGCCCTGCAGATTGGCCGGGAGCGTGCCCGGGCGCGACGAGGAGATGAGGAGGTACCGCCCGTAGTTGAACAAGGTTTCGATAATCTCGAGGTCCAGATACTCGCGCCACGCCGAGGAAAACATTTCGGTAAACCAGTTGCGGTTGATGCCGGCAAGTTCCTCCGACGCGGTAAAGTCGCGCGAGGGCGTTTTGCCGGCGGAGGCGATGTCGAGGCGCACGCGGTCGAAATACCGGCGATAGTCGGCTACGTGCTCGGCCTTGATGAGGCTAAAGTCGGCGTTGAAGGCTTGCGGGTACTGCCGGCACTCCTGCCCGAGGCCGAAATCGCCGCGCCGCAAATCGTAGGCGGTGCGCGCGCGCAGATACACGGTAAGCGTGGTGGGGCTCTCCCAATGCCAGTCGACGCGGGCGACGTAGTGGAGTTGGTTGGGGAGCACCCCCGCAAAGCCGAGCGAATTTTCGCCCAGGCGCACCGTGCGCTCGCCGTGGACGCCGGTAAGCATCAGGCGCGCATCGAACGGCTCCACCGCCTTGAACCTGAGGGCGATCACGTTGCGCGGGGCGCTTGCGAACGCCTCGCGCTCCACGCCGCCAAAGCGCACGGTATGGACGGCGGTAGCAAGATCGAGCGTGCGCGAGTAGTCTTTGGCCTTGGGAATATGGGTAAAATTGATGGCGAGGAAGCCGAAATTCTGGTAGTCGCCCACCGTCTTGTCGGTAAGCACGCTCTCTTTGACGCCGGACGCGCCCGAAATGTTGGCATCTCCCGTCCAGAGCGAATCGACGTTGAACTGCACGAGTTCCTGATCGGTGCCGCCCTGGATCATGGCGCCCAACCGGCCGTTGCCGATGGGGTACCAGCTGTTCATCAGCTGCGCGTCGCCGGGACGGTCAGCCCAAATCCGAGTTCCGCCCGTCGCCGAAGGCGCGATCGCGCTGACGGCGCACGTGGCGATTGCCAAAGCCGTGATGGGTTTCATGTACGAATCCTTTCCCTCGCAATACCGGAACGCCCCAACCATAGCGGATAGCCAGGGCCCTCAGGATGAAAATGGCCACTACGCAAATGATGCCGGAAATATCGGTACTTACGCCGAGCTTGATGAGCGCCATGTAGAGCCCGCCGCCCGCCGCGCACGCCATGCCGTAGAGTTCCTTGCGGAAGATTAGCGGCACTTCGTTGATGAGCACGTCACGGATGACGCCGCCGAAAACCGCGGTGATGACGCCCATGATGATCGAGACCATGCCGCCGAAACCCGCGACCAGGGTCTTTTCGAGACCGACGACCATGAAGACCGAGATCGAGATCGTATCGAACACGAACCAGGTGATCTTTTCGGAGATGAACTGGCGGCCGAAGATCCACATCATGACGAGCGCGAGGAACGTGGTGAGGATGTAGGAGGGATCGTCCATCCAGAAAGGATGCGTCTGCAGCAGGAGATCGCGCAAGGTGCCGCCGCCCAGGGCCGTCGCAAAGCCGATCACGAACGCGCCGAACCAGTCGAATTTTTTGGCGCTCGCGAGCCGAATGCCCGAGACTGCGCCGGCGAAAGAGCCGATATGGAAAAGGATTACCTCGAACATCGCGTCAGAACTTGTTCTTGCGCGAGAGGATGTAGAAGACGGCCCCGATGATCGCGGCCAGCACCGCCGAAATGCCCATCACGAAGCCGAAGGCGTGGTGGGTGGCCTGGAACGGCAAGGCGATGTTCATGCCGTAGATCGACGCGATTAGGGTAGGTACGGCCAAAAGAATGGTGACGGCCGTCAGGTACTTCATCACGTTGTTCATGTTGTTGTTGATGATCGAGGCGAACGCGTCCAAAGTGCCGTTCAAAATGTTGGCGTGGATGGTGGCCGTCTCCAGCGCCTGCTCGTATTCGACCATGGCGTCTTCGAGCTGGTCGCGGTCGTCCTCCGAAAGCTGGAGCTGGCGCGAGGTGTTGGCGCGCGCGAGGGCGATGGTGTCGGCCTTGAGCGAGGTGGTGAAGTAGACGAGCGCCTTCTCGATGTTGAGGAACTTGAGCAAGATCTCGTTGGAGATCGACTCGTGGATCTCGTCTTCGAGGGCGTCGGTTCGCTGGTGGAGATCGTGCAGGTAGCGGAGGAACAGCACCCCGCCGTGCCACAAGAGGCGGAACGCGAAGCGGCAACGGTCGGAAGGCGGACAGACGCGGCGGATCTGGTCGAGAAACGCGGCGGTGACCGGCGTCTGCACGTTGCAGACGGTGACTACCATGTCGGACAAAAGGATGATGCCGATAGGCACCGTGCGGTAGGGCACGACATCGTCGTCGTCGACCATGTACGGCACGTGGATGAGGAGCATCGTAACCCCGTCGTCGTAGTCGAAACGCGGGCGTTCGTCGCGGTCCAGGGGGTCGGTAAGGAAGTCGCGCGGGATGATGCCGCCGGAAAAGCCGAGCACGCTCTCGAGCTCGGTGGTGGTGGGCTCCACCAGATTTATCCAGCAATTGGGCACGAAGTTGGGGCTCTCGCGAAGCCCGCCGTTCTCCCACTTGTAGATGGTCATCATGGATAAACCTCCTTCCCGGTTGCCGCCGTCCTCAGGCCAGCTGGCTCAGGAAGCGGATGTCGTTTTCGTACAGCCAGCGGATATCGGGGATGCCGTACTTGATCATGGCGATGCGCTCCACGCCGAAGCCGAAGGCATAGCCCGAAACCGCCTTGGGGTCGTACCCCACGAAGCCGAAGACGCGCGGATCGACCATGCCGGCGCCGGCGACCTCGATCCAGCCCGAATCCTTGCAGACGCGGCAGCCTTTGCCTTTGCAGACGTGGCAGGAAAAATCCACCTCCACCGAAGGTTCGGTGAACGGGAAGAAGTGGGGGCGGAAACGCACCTTGACGCCGTCGCCCATCATTTCGCGGGCGAAATACGCGAGGACGCTCTTCAAATCGGCGAGCGACACCGGCTTGGTGTCGACGTAGAGCCCTTCGATCTGGTGGAAGTTGGCGCTATGGGTGGCGTCGGTGGTGTCGCGCCGGAAAGTGCGGCCGGGGCAGATCACGCGGATCGGCGGCTTGTTGGCCAGCATGGTGCGGATCTGCACGGGCGAAGTCTGCGTGCGCAGGAGGCAATCGTCGTTGAACCAGAAGGTGTCGGTGCGGTCCTGCGAGGGATGGTGCGCGGGCGTGTTGAGCGCCGTAAAGTTGTTGAAGCGGTTCTCGAGCTCGGGGCCGTCGGCCACCGTAAAGCCCAAATGGCCGAAGATGCGCGCGGTTTCCTCGATGACGCGGCTGAGCGGATGCTTGGCGCCCAAGGTAAACCACCGCCCCGGCATGGTAAGGTCGGCAGCGACCGCCTTTTCGGCCTTGTCGCCCAGGCCCTTCTCCGCCAGCGCCTTTTCGACCTCGGCCTTCCACGCCTGGATGGCCTTGCCGAACGCCGGACGCTCGGCCGGCGGCACGTCCTTCATGCCCTTGATGAGCGCGGGGATGGACCCGTTGCGCCCGATGTACTTGACGCGCAAAGCCTCCACCGCCGCGGCGTCGCCGGCGGCGGCGATTTCGGCGAGGCTCTGCGAGCGTGCGATCTCCAATTCTGCCAATGTCATTATCTCAACTCCAAAAACGGCGTCACTGGCCATGCTGGGCCTTGAGCGCCTGGGAAACGGCCAGCATGCGATCGGCCAGATCTTCGAAGCCCACGTCGTTGGAATAGACGTCCTTGTAGCAGGAGTAGGCCTTTTCGAGGTCGCCGGCGCTTTCGGCGCAGAGACCGAGCTGGTAGACGACCTTCTTCTTGAGCTCGTCCATGGTGGGGATCTGGTCGCGGGCGGTCTCGAGCTGCATGATGCCCATGTCGGTCTGGCCCTTCATGATGAAGCACATCGCAAGGTAATAGAGCGCCCAGAGCCGGTCCTTGGGGGACTTCTGCGCGAGCTGCAGGTGCTCGAGCGCCTCGTCGTAGTATTCGTAGGTGAAGTACTGGAGCCCCAGTTCGTAGCGGAGGTGCAGATCGTTGGGGTAGCGCTCCACGCGCTGGGCGAGATCGTCGAACACGAACTGGTTCTTCTCGGCCTCGAGGTTCTGCGCGCCTTCCTCGTCGCCCGCTTCGCGCAGCGCGGCGATCTGCTGGTCGTAGTAGTTGACGCGGTTCTGGCTGAGCATGCGGTCGAGCTCGGGATCCATGGCGCCGGCGGCCTGGATGGCCTCTTCGAGCGTCTGCACGGCCTCGGCGTAGCGCTTGTTCTGCGCGTAGAGACGCGCCAAGGCCCGGCGGGCGTTCATGTTCTTGGGTTCGGCCGCGATCTGCTGGAGCTTCTCCTGGATGAGCGCTTCGGCGTCGTCGCCGGTGATCACCGCCTTGTTGGCCTGGTCGAGCTTCTTGGCCTGCTCCTTGTTGGCGATGAGGTTCTGGAAGCCGCCCTTCTTGCCGGCGGTCGCCTCCCAGCCCGAGCTCATGGTGGCGCGGGCTTCGGCGTTCTTGAGCATCGCCAGCACGCGCTGGTCGCCCGGCTTCATCTCGGAGAGCTTCTGGTACGCGTCGCGCGCCTTGTCCCAGCGTTGGGCCATGGTGTAGTAGGTGGCCACCCGCTCCAGAAGCGCGGGATCGCGGTTGGAGCACTCGTAGGCCGCCTCGATGGTGATGGCGGCGTGGTCGGCCTTGCCGGCGGCCTCGGCCGCCTTGACGGCGCATTCCATGTTGTCGGCGTCGAGCGGGTTCTGCTTGAGGAGCTCCTCGGCTTCGGCCATGGCGGCGCGGCCATCGCCCTTCTTGACGAGGCCCATGATCTTGTTGCGGGCCATCATGTAGCCGAGCTTGGCGCCGAAACCGGCCTTGCCGTTGCGCTTGAAGTTGGCGATCTGGGCCGCGCGCAGGAGCTTGCGCGTTTCGAGCACGTCGGGCGCCGCTTTGATGGCCTCCATGAGCATGTCCACCGCGAGTTCGTACTTGCCGGACTCCAGCGCCTGCCGGCCGCGATTGGTGAAGTTCTGGGCTTTCTGCGCCAAATCAACTGCCATAACTGTCTCCTTGCAACTTTAGCTTGAAATTCCTTTGGGTTACCACGGGTACGCGACGATATCGTCGACGATCTGCCGCGCCAGATCGTCGGCCGCCCGGGCCGATGCGTCGCGCCGGGACGTCAAAGTATCGCTCGGGGTGTCGTCATAGACGGTATACGCGGTATACTTCTTGTTGTCCACCACTACCTGACCGCGCCGCTTGTCGATGACCGACACCTTAGCCACGATGGTAAGGCGCGAAGAAAAATGGCGACCGTTGGACATGCGGTCGCCCGCCAGCCTGGAAGCCGAGGTATTGACGATTACGCCTTGCACTTCAACTGCGGCATCGCCCACATCGCGGATTTTGAAGGTGCCCTCGCGCTGGAACTCGCGCAGCAACTGGCGGGTGGCCACGGGCCCGAGCTCGGTGATGTCGCTCTCGTTGCGGAAAGTGGGCACGCTCACGGTGCGCAGCTCCTGGGGCACCTTGCTGGTCCACTGGTAAGTCGTCTTGCAGCCGGCCATGGCCAGCGCCAAGAGCATCGCGGGGAGGATAAACCTAGTCATATTCATTTTGCGAGCCACAGATAATACCATTTGGGACGGTTGTCCTCCAGCGCCTGGCTGGCGGCGGCGGCCTCGCGCGCTTCGCGTTCGGCCATATAGTCGTGGAGCCACGGCGGCTCGAAGGCGTTTTCCTCGGTCGTAGCGGCCTCCGCGGCCGCGGCGACGGCCGATTCGGCCTCGAGCTCCTCGAGCCGCGCGCGCGCCTCGGCGGCATGCTCGCCCTCGGGATAGTCCTCGAGATAGAGCTTGTAGGCGTTGATGGCGCTGCGGCGGGTGCGGGTGCGCGAATCGTAGAATTTGCTCCCGATGTACGTGGCCGTATCGAGCGCCTTGCGCGCCTCCTCCAGCCACGCCACGTAATCGCTACGTTCGGAGATGGTGCAGTCGGAACGCACCGCGAGCTTCAGGAAGTTGATGGTGTCGCGGATGCGGCCGCGGTTGTAGCTATGCTCGTCGATAAGCCGCATGCGCACCTTGGCTTCGCGGTGCATGGCCGTGCGCGCCTCGACCGTGCCGGGATGGAGATTGCGCAGATTCTCGTAGACTTCCACCGCGCGCTCGAGTTTGCCCTCGTCCTCGCGCAGTTCGGCGATGGTGAGCATGGCGCCGGGCACGAACGCGGCCCCCGGGGCGCGCAGCACCAGCGCCTCGTAGGCGCGGCGGACGTCCACCGTATTGGCGAAGCGGAAGAACATGATGGTCTTGCCCTCTTCGCGCATCTTCTCGCACATGGCGAAATCGGACTCCACCACCTTGGCGTAATTGCATTTGGCGGAGAAGAAATCGAGGAGATAGCGGTATTCCTCGCAAGCGTCGATATAGTCGCCCTCGCGCTCCTTGAGCTCGGCGAGCTTCAGCTGCGCCTCCGGCGCCTCGGGCGCGGTGGGCCATTCCTTGACGAGCGCGTCGTAGGCGCGGGCGGCGCGCCAGAACTTGTCCTGGGCGTCCAGCTCCTCCGCCCAGACGAGTTGCTCGGCGGCGGTATCCATTTTGGGCCCGCTGAACCAGCGGAACCAGCCAGGGGTTTTCTTGGAAGGCTTGACGATCTCGTCTTCGGAATCGAACCCGGGATAGGCGTCGGTCGCATACTTTACGCCAGGCCCGGGGCTGAGGCCGGGCTGCAGCGGCTCCGCCGTCAGAAACATGGCGGAAAAGACGAGCAGCGAAAAAAGGCAAATTTTCACTTTCATAGGGTGTATTATACCATATTGAGCAATACTTCGTCAATACGTTTTAAGTTATTTCTCGTAAGCCCCGTGCCCGAAGGTAGACATAGCCCCGTGCGGAAGAGACGCTCGGCCGTCTCGCCCCCCACTACCGGACAGCCCGCGAACACCGGTTGCAAATGCATCGGCTTCCAGACCGGGCGCACCTCGATATCGGCGCGGTCGAACGCTTCGACAAGCCGGTCGCGCGCTTGCTCGCTCGCTAAGAGCCGGATGGTCAGCCAGCAGTTGCCGCCGGGCGAATGCTCGAGATACTCGCCGCCCAGCTCGAGATAGTGGCGGTAGAGGCGGCGGCGCTTTTCGAGGATGGTCTTGAGCCGCCCCAGTTGCGCGCAGCCGATGGCCGCGAGAATATTGGAGAGGCGGTAGTTGTAGCCGACTTCGCGGTGTTCGTACCACAAAACCGGCTCCCGCGATTGCTGCGCGAGCTTGGCGGCCCGCCGGGCCAGTTCCGGGTCGTCGGTAAGCACCGCGCCGCCGCTCGAGGTGGTGACGATCTTGTTGCCGTTGAACGAATAGATGGCGGCGACACCCGCCGACCCGGCCGGGCGGCCGTCGCGGACCGCCCCTACGGCCTCGGCGCTATCGACGACCAGCTGGGCGCCATAGGCGGCGGCAAGCGCCTCGAGCGCGCCGTAATCGCAGCAGTTGCCGTAGAGATCCACCCCCAAGACGAGCTTGTGGCGCGACTTGCAGGCTTTGAGCGCTTGTTCGAGGAGTTGGGGTTGGATCAGCCCCTGGCTATCGCAATCGACAAACGTCAGCTTGGCGCCACGGTGGAAGGCCGGGCCCACGGAGGCCACGAAAGTAAGCGTAGGGGCGAAGACCGTCCAATCGCCATTAACGCCCAGGCAGTGCATGATCAGATCGAGCGCGGCGGTGCCGCTGCTGACGGCGACGGCATGGCGACGGCCGGCGAGCGCGGCAAGTTGCCGCTCGAAGCGCTCCACGTCCGGCCCGCACGGGGCGAGGTACTTGGAATCGAAAGCCGCGGCTACGGCCTTGCGCTCGGCGGCGCCGGCGAACGGCGGCGAAAGGAAAATGCGCTTACTCATGGTAGTTGATGGCCATACCTTCGGCGGTGGCGCGGCAATAGGTCTTGGTTTGGGGATTGTAGTAGCAAAGTTCGCTGTCGGGCGTGGACGGGGCGCCGTCGGCGACGAAATAGCCCTTCCATTCGTTTTCGCCCCAGTCGTAGGCGGCTCCCGGAGGCAGATAGCCGCGAGGCACGAATCCGCCGTTGGGGAGCAAAAGCCGGTAGGTGATGGTGATGATATCGTTGGTGCCGACGTTAAGGAGGTCGGGCATGGCCACGAAGCGCAGGTTTTCGGCGACGATGCCGCTGAAATCGCCGGGCTGGCTATCCGCGTCGAGCGGGCGGACTTTGACGGCGAGGGGCGAAGAATCGGCCGCAAAGGAATTGGAGGAGGTACTCACCATATGGAAGCCCGCCCGGTTGATTTCGCGGCGCTCGGTGACCATGCCGGCGACGCGGAAGGTAAGCGCGGGATTGTCCATGGGCACGTCGAACCGCGCCGGGAGCCGCCAACGGCACGCGTCCACCTTGACGGGCTTGCCGACCCAGGAAAGGCCGTAACTGTCGCTGGGGGTGATTTGCTGCACCACGATTTCGCCCGCGCCCTGCGGCTCGACGGCGAGCAGAAACTCGAACGGCTCGCCCACTTTGAGTTCCGGCGACGAAAGCGTAACCACCACCGTGGCCACCGCGGCAAAACGCTTGATGGCCTTGCCGAGCAACAGCAGCGACACCATGAGCGCGAGCGCGAACGAGAGGACGATAGTCGCCTGGCGCGGCCACGGGTATTTGACGAGCGGCTTCGCCACCACCCGCCAAGCCGGCAGTTCCGCATCGGGATCGCCGAGCATGCGCGCGCGCACCGCCACCATGGCCGCTTCGATCGCCGGCGTCTGGCCGCGCGTCCAGGCCATGGCGTTAAGCCGGCTGAGAGCCCCCGCGTAATCGCCTTGATGGGCGAGCCGGCACAGCTCGAACCACTCGTCGCCGGCGTCATCGGGCGGTTCGGGGAACGGCGGATAGGCGTTTTCGCCGTCGAGATCGATGGCGAGATCCGCGCCGGCCTTGGCGTGCACCGGCACCGGATTGGCGCTGAAGCGCAAATCGCCGCACTTGAATTCGATGGCCGGCAGCCACAACACCCCCGCCTGCAGGGGCCGGACGCGATAGGTGACCCGCCGCGCGCCGTCGACGGTTTCGGTTTTGGCCGAGGCCTGGTCGAGCTTCCAGACGCGCCCGTCGAGGGCGCGGGATAAACGGGGCGGATGGAGCGCGGCAAAATCGGCATTGCCGATAAAATCGACCGTCAGCGTCATCGGGTCGCCGACTTTGACGTTGTTGCAGTCGAAAAACGCCCGCGCGCGCAAATCGGTGCCGGTAACCCCCGCAAGTTCGATGGCGGCCAAGAACAGCCCGGCCAAAATCATCGGCGCACCACCTTGTAGCGGATCGTGAGCGACTCGCGGGAGAACCGGGCGATGAACTCGGGACTGAGCCCGCGGACGATGCCGACGCTTCTCGCCACCTGCAGCGCCGCGCGGTCGGAGACGCCGTCGCCGCAGGATCTCGCGAGCTTGACGTCCACCATGCGCCCGGAAGTGGCGAACTTGACCGACAAAAATACCGTGCCTTCGGCGCCGATGGATGGCGACAGCTGATTCCATTTGTCGTTGAGCGCCATCTGGACGAGACTTACGCCCAGTTGCAAATCGCTCGTGGCCAGCTGTTCGGAGGTGCCGGGCTTGTAGCCCTGGTTGAGGAGTTTTTGGATTTCGGCCTCCGAAAGCGTTTTCTTGGCGGTGCGGCCGTTGCCCGAGGGCGCGTTCTTGACGACCGTCTTGACCTCTTTGGCGGATTTGCGCATCCTGGCCAGGCGCTCCTCGCGCGTTTCCTTGGGCTTCTCCGGCTTCTTCTCCGGCGGTTTCTCCTTGGGCTTTTCTTCGGCCTTGGGTTTCTCCTCCACCTTGGGCTTCGGCTTGTCCTTGGGCTTCTCCTCGACCTTGGGCGGCTCTTCCTTTTTAGGCTCCTCCTTGATTACTTCCACCGCCTCCTGCTTGGGTTCGATTTTGGGCGGGTCGGGCGGTGGGGGCGTGGGATCCGGCGGCGGGGGCGGCGGCTCGGGCTCGGGATTGTCCAAGGGCGGCGGCTCGTTCTCTTCGCCGTCGAGATTCTTGTTGACCACCACCGTAAGATCGATCGGGATAACCGTTTCGCGCGGACGGAAGCGGACGAGCGCCAGCATCGCGAGGACGGTAAAGAAAATTACATGGACGAGGAGCGACACGCCCAGCGTGAACGGCGAGACGACCGGCGGCACCTGGCGTTCCTCGTCGAAATCGACCATTACTTCTCCACCGTCACCAGACTCATCCGGCGGATGCGGCACTTGTAGATGATTTTGACTACGCCCATCACGCTGCCGTAATCGAGCCGCTCGTCGCCGCGCACCAATACCGGCACGTCCGGATCCTCGGCCGCCATCTGCTTGAGCGTGACTTCCAGATCTTCGGCCGTGGTGGGCTTGTCGTTGAGGAAGATCCGGCCGGTGGAATCGATGGTTACGGTATTGGCCTTGCCGTTTTTGGTGGGGAGCTCGTCGGTCTTGGCCTGCGGCAGCAGGATGGACACCCCCTGTTCCAACGCCGGCAAGGTGACGATGAACGTGACCAGCAGCAAAAAGGTGAGATCGATGAGCGAGTTCATGTCGATCTGCGCCTTGGGGCGCTCCACGCGCCGCCTGCGTCGGCCGAGCGCCATAATTATTCGCTCCTCCCCTGGAACTCGCAGGCGATGCGGCCGATCAGCTCGTCGGCGAAGCCTTCCATGTCCGAGGTGATGTCGCGCACGGTAGCGGTAAGCTTGTTGTAGGCCATGACGCCGGGGATGGCGATCAAGAGCCCCACCACCGTAGTCACCAACGCCGAAGAAATCGACGGCGCGATGGTGGCCAGGTTGGCCGAGCCGGCGCTGCCCATTTCGGCGAACGCGTCGAGCACGCCCCAAACCGTGCCCAACAGCCCGAGCATGGGCGAAAGCGCGACGATGGTGGCGATAACCCCCATGCCGTGCTCGACTTTGATCTCCTCCTCGTCGAGCGCATGTTCGCAGGCGCCCTTGACGAGTTCGATTTCGCGGGCGGTGAGCGCCGCCGCGTTGGGCGAACCCGCGCCGCGGCCGGCCAGCATCGAACGGGTGTCGGGCGTAAGCAGCTTGAGGAGCCGATCGCAGGTACGCGCGTAAATCCCCTCGAGCCCCGAGGCCGAACGGGTCGGCCGGTTGCGCAGATAATACTCCAAGACGTCGCGGTCTTCGGTAAAGTCGCGGACGAACCGCTTGAGGAGGAGACTTATTACCCCCAGTTCCTTGGCCTTGCCGATGATTACCGCCAGCATCGCCACGCTCCCCAAAAGCTGCAGCGCGACAATGCCCTGCCCCATAAGATTGGATTTGATGAAACCTTCAACCAGCGAGTTCGCGAGCAACATTGGTTACTTGTCCTTCCGGCGGGAGATCGCCGCGGGTAAAGCCGCACGCCTCCAGCACTTGATCGGTAGTTCGGAAATGCGCCTTGCAGTGGTTCATGAGGTAATTCGGACCTTCCGCACGGACACGTTCGATTGCAAATTCTTTGACTTTGGGGTCGCTGGAGCCGATCGGTAGCGCCGACTCGGGATCTTCGCCCTGCATCTCGCGCAAAAACAGCTCGCGCGCGATCACCGAGGCCGCCGCAACCGCGATATCGTCCTCGGCCTTGTGGCGCTGCACGACCTCCACCCGGCGCCCCCGCTCCTTGAGCGCTTTGGCGATGGTCGATTCGGTGTGCGCGAACTGGTCGACGACCACGCGGGGGCAAGCGGGCTGCTTGCCCAACAGTTCCTCGATGGCGGTGGCGTGCGCCCAGGCGAGCATGCGGTTGATGTTCTTCATCCGCGCATACAGCCGGTTGTAGGCGGCGTTGCCGAGTTTGACGACGGTGTAGCGCTCCGGACCGAGCAACTTGCGCAAGGCGGCGCCGACCGCCAGCACCTGCTTGTCGCTCATCTGCTTGCAGTCGCGCGCGCCCAGTTCCTTCATCTGAGCGCTCAAGCTCTCGTCGGTGTAGCAGCAGGCCACCACCAGCGGACCGAAATAGTCGCCCTTGCCGGACTCGTCGCTGCCGGCGTGGGCGGAAAAGTTCTCGGGGTGCAGCACCTCCTCGTAGCCGAGCGATGCCGCCCCCAAAACCTTTGGTTCGAGCACGAACAGGACGAAATCCTCCGCACCGCGACCTTGGATGCAGAGTTTGCGCCGGCCGTGCTTTTCTTTTTCGTACAAGGTGGCGTTGAAGCGGTCGCCCTCGACGGACCACAGCGCATACGGCACCTCGCGGCGACGGTAGTTGCCGGTAAGCATCACCCCCAGGAGGAGTTCCTGCTGATCCTCCGTAAGTTCGTAGGTGTAGGTGGTCCTGGGGGCGATGTCGCTCATCAGCGGCTCTTGGCGAACGCCTGGATGGCGAAGTCGATGTCTTCGGGCGTGTGCGCCGCCGACATCTGGGTGCGGATGCGCGCCTTGCCCATGGGCACCACGGGATAGAAAAATCCGGTGGCGTAGACGCCGTTCTTGTAGAGGTTTTCGCTCATCTTGACGGCGACTTCGGCGTCGCCCAGCATGACCGGAACGATCGGATGGTGGCCGGGCACCAGATTGAAGCCGAGCGCCTCCATGCCCTTGCGGAACCGCTGCGCGTTGGCGTTGAGCGTCGCGCGCAGTTCCGGACGGGTGCGCACGAGTTCGATGGCCTTGATGGAAGCGGCCGCGACCGGCGGCGGGACGGCGTTGGAGAAGAGATAGGGACGCGCCTTCTGGCGGAGGATGTCCACGATCTCCTGGCGGGCCGCCACATAGCCGCCCGAAGCGCCGCCCAGCGCCTTGCCGAAGGTGCCGGTGATGATGTCGACGCGACCGGTGCAGCCGCAGTCCTCGACCGAGCCGGAACCGTTGGCGCCCAAAACGCCGACCGCATGGGAATCGTCGACCATCACCAGCGCCGAGTACTTGTCGGCGAGGTCGCAGATCTCCTTCAAGGGGGCGATGATGCCGTCCATCGAGAAGACGCCGTCGGTGACGATGAGCTTGAAGCGCGCCCCGGCCTCGTCGGCCGCAACGAGCTGCTTTTCGAGATCGGCCATGTCGCCGTTGGCGTAGCGGAAGCGCTTGGCCTTGCACAGGCGCACGCCGTCGATGATGGAGGCGTGGTTGAGCGCATCGGAGATGATGGCGTCCTCGGCCGATAGCAGCGCCTCGAACACGCCGCCGTTGGCGTCGAAGCAGGAGCCGAAGAGAATGCAGTCGTCGGTGCCGGCGAAGTCGGCCACCGTGCGTTCGAGCTCCTTGTGGAGCGTGTCGGTGCCGCAGATGAAGCGCACCGAGCCCATGCCGTAGCCGTATTTGGCGGTGGCCTCGCGCGACGCCTCGATTATCTCGGGATGGTTGGCGAGCCCGAGATAGTTGTTGGCGCACATGTTGAGGAGCTTGGTGCCGTTGTCGAGCACTACCCGCGCGCTCTGGGGAGTTGCGATGATCTTTTCGTTTTTGTAGAGACTCTTGGCCTTGAGATCGGCGATGGTCTCCTGCAGATGGGCCTGGAATTTTCCGTACATTTGTGTTCCTCCTTAAGCTTCCCAATCGAGAATGACCTTGCCGGACTTGCCGGAGATCATGGCTTCAAAGCCCTTCTCGAAGTCGGTGTATTTGTAGTGGTGGGTGATTACCGGGCTGATATCGAGCCCGCCCTGGATCATGGCGCCCATCTTGTACCAGGTCTCGAACATTTCGCGCCCGTAGATGCCCTTGATCTTGAGCCCCTTCCAGACGATATGGTTCCAGTTGACCTTGGTTTCGGGGCCGTGGATACCCAAGAGCGCGATGCGCCCGCCGGTGTTCATGGACTCGATCATCTGGTTGAGACAAGGCGCGGCGCCGCTCATTTCGAGGCCCACGTCGAAGCCTTCGACCATGCCGAGTTCCTTCATCACGTCCTCGAGCCGCTCGTTCCTGGAGTTGACCGTGCGCGTGGCGCCGAGCTGCTTGGCTAGCCCCAGGCGGTAGTCGTTGATGTCTACCACCACCACATTGCGGGCGCCCACGTACTTGGAAATGCCCGCCGCCATGATGCCGATGGGACCGGCGCCGGTGATGAGCACATCCTCGCCCACCATGTTGAAGCTGAGCGCCGTATGGGTGGCGTTGCCGAACGGGTCGAATATGGCGTAGAGATCGTCGCTGATCGACGGGTCGCAATGCCACACGTTGGACTCCGGAATGCACAGATACTCCGCGAACGCGCCGTCGCGGTTGACGCCCACGCCCTGGGTCTCGCGGCACAGGTGGCGCTGGCCGGCGCGGCAGTTGCGGCAATGGCCGCACACGATGTGCCCTTCGCCGGAGACGCGCTCGCCCACCTTGACGCTCTTGACGTTGGAGCCTACCTCCACCACTTCGCCCACGTACTCGTGGCCGATGGTCATGGGCGGCCGGATGGTCTCCTGCGCCCAGCTGTTCCACTCGTAGATGTGGACGTCGGTACCGCAGATTGCGGTTTTCTTGATTTTGATGAGCACGTCGTTGATGCCCACTTCCGGAATCGGTTTTTCCACCAATTCCACGCCTTTTTGCGGCGCTACCTTAGCTATTGCTTTCATGGTTTTTCGTTTTGGATTTTTGAGATTATTTCGCGTAAAAGCGGAATTCGGTCGAAGTAGTGTACCGTTCGCCCGCCTTGACGACGGTGGTGGGCCACTGGGGCTTGTTGGGCGAGTCGGGAGCGTGCTGGGTCTCCAGCGCCACGCCGCAGCGGAACGAAAGGTGCTCGCCGCCCTTGGCGGTCTGGTCGTAGCTGGCCCAGTTGGCGGTATAGACCTGGAGGCACGGCTCGGTGGTGTACACGTCGACGCACCGCCCGTTCAGCGGGCAGTAGAGACCGCCGGCATACACGAGCCCGCCCTTGCCGCCGGCCATGATGCCTTCGTTCAATACCCAGTTGTGGTCGTAGCCCTTGCCGATCTCCAGCTGTTCGCCGGCTTCGTTGATGCGCTCGCCGATGCGCATGCCCTTGCGGAAATCGAACGGGGTGCCGTCCACTTTGGCGATCTCGCCGGTAGGGATCTGGCCCTTGTCGGTAGGAGTGACCGCGTCGGCCGCGATGGTCATCACGTGATCTTCGATGGTGCCGCCGGCTTCGCCCTTGAAGTTGAAGTAGACGTGCTGGGTCATGTTGATGGGCGTATCCTTGTCGGGTACGGCCTCGTAATCCACGCGCCAGACGTTATCCTTGGTGACGGTATAGACCACCTTGACTTCCACCTTGCCGGGGAAGCCCTCGTCGCCGTCGGGGGAGACGTGCGTAAAGGTCACGCCGACATTGTCGCCGTCGACGAAGGGTTCCGCCCCCCACACGTAGGCATCCCAGCCGCGCGCGCCGCCGTGGAGATTGCAGCCGATGCCGCCGGGGGCGTTGTTGAGCGCCGGCAGCTTGTACTCCACGCCGTTCAGCGTAAAGCGCCCGGCGGCGATGCGGTTGCCGTACCGGCCGATGATGCAGCCCCAGTAGGGGTCGCCGTTGTCCCAACCGGCGGGGGAATCGAAGCCGACCACCACGTCCTTGAGATTGCCGTCGCGGTCGGGTGTGAAGAGCCGTACGACCTTGCCGCCGTAGTCGCTCGCTTCCAGAACCATGCCGCCGGCGCCGTTCAAAACGAACTTGCGCGCTTTTTCGCCGTATTTGGTGGTGCCGAAATCGGCAACCGAATAACTGGGTTTAGCCATGTGGATTCCTTTCTTATTCGTAACGCAGACAATCTATGGGGTTGAGTTTGCTGGCGCGATAGGCGGGATAGAACCCGAAGAATACGCCCACAAACGCGGAAAAACCGAACGAGAACAAGGCCGACGACACCTCGATGACGATCGGCCAGTGCTTGATGGCGCCGATGAGCCGGGCCACGCCCACCCCCAGCGCCACGCCGAGCAGCCCGCCCACGGTGGCGAGCACGATCGCCTCCAGCAGGAACTGCGCGAGAATCATGAACGGCGTGGCCCCGATGGCCATCCTGAGCCCGATCTCCTTGATCCGCTCCGTGACCGACACGAGCATGATATTCATGATGCCGATGCCGCCGACCAGCAGCGAAATCGCGGCCACCACGGTCAGGAGCACCGTCATCAACCCCGTGACCGAACCGATGGTGTTCATGATTTCGGTGGTGTCGCGCGTCTCGAAATCGTCGTCCTGGTAATCCGCAAGTTTGTGCCGCTGCCTCAGCAGCGCCGAAATCTCGCGCTTGGCCTCGTCGAGGTCGTTCATGTCGTGGAGCGAAAGGTTCATCATGTTGATGGACTTGAACGACGAACCCTGCAACACCCGGGAGACCGTGGTGTAGGGCGCCATGACCGTATCGTCCTGGTCGTCGCCCCAGTTGTTGGCGCCCTTGGAATTCAAGAGCCCCACCACCTTGAACGCCATGTTGTTGATGCGCATGGTCTTGCCCACCGCGTCTTCGTCGCCGAAAAGATTGTTGGCCACGCTCGTGCCGATCACGCACACCCGGGCCGCCCGGCGCTCCTCCTGCTCGCTGAAGAACCGGCCGTCGCGCAGCGTCCAGTTCTTGATGTCGGGGAATTCGGTGGACACGCCCTGCACGCGCGTGGACCAGTTCTTGTTCTGGTACATCAATTGGCTGGCGGCGTTGACCTGGGGCGACGCGTACGCGATCAGATGCGATAGTTCGTTTTTGATCGCCAGCACGTCCTCGGCGGTCATGTTCTGCCCGCCGCCCAGGCCCTGGTGGACGGCTCCGGCCGGGCGGCGCTCGGGGAACACCATCACGAGATTGTTGCCCATCTGGCTGATCTCCGCCACCATCATGGCGCTCGCGCCTTTGCCGATGGCCAAGACCGCGATCACCGCCGCGATGCCGAAAATGATGCCGAGGCACGTGAGCAGCGAACGCGTCTTGTTGCGGAAGATGGCCAATACCGCCACCTTGAAGATCATGGCGATGCTCATGGCGCCGCCGTCCTCCCGTCGTCGCTCACGAGATGCCCGTCCTTCATCAGCAGATGGCGCGTGGCGTAGGCGGCGATGTCGTCTTCGTGCGTGACCATCACGATGGTGATGCCCTCTTTGGACAATTCGGTGAACAGCTCCATGATCTCGATCGACGATTTGGTGTCGAGATTGCCGGTCGGCTCGTCGGCGAACAGCACCGGCGGCTTGTTCATCAGCGCCCGGGCGATGGCCACGCGCTGCTGCTGGCCGCCCGACAGTTGCGCGGGCGTGTGGGTGCCGCGCCCGCCCAGACCCACGCGTTTAAGCAACTCCAGCGCCCGGCGGCGGCGGGCGCGCCGGGTGAGCCGCCCCATGTACAGGTCGGGCAACTCCACGTTTTCGATGGCCGTGGTCCGCGGCAGCAGGTTGAAATTCTGGAACACGAAACCCAGTTTGCCGTTGCGGATGTGCGCAAGCTCCTTGCGCGAGCGCCCGGCTACCTCGACGCCGTCCAAAAGATAAGTGCCGCTGGTGGGCGTATCGAGACAGCCGAGGATATTGAGCATCGTCGACTTGCCCGAGCCCGACGCCCCCATGATTGCCACGAACTCCCCTTTGTCGATCGACACCGAAACCCCGTCCAGCGCATGGACGGGCTCGGCGCTCTGGGCGTAGATCTTGTAAAGATCCCGGATCTCGATGAGGTGGCTCATTGCTTGGCGGCGGGAGCGGTACCTTTGTTTTTGCCGCGCTGCGGCGGTTTGGGCATGAACGGGTTGGAGGCGCCGGCGGCGCTTTTGGCGGTTGCCGTCTCGTAGCCGATCACTACCTGGGCGCCTTCCAGGCTGTCGTCGAGCACCTGGGTGAACGAAGCGTCGCTGACGCCGAACGCCGGCTGCACCGCCTCGATGTCGCCATCGGCGCCGAGAATCCAGAGCTTGCGCCCTTTAAGCTCGGTCTCTTTGTCCTTAGGGCGAAATCTGAACGCAGCCTGCGTGACCGCCAAAGCGTCGTCGGCGCGTTCGGTCTCGATGGCCAAGGTGACCGTCATGCCCGGGAACAGCTTCTCGCCGCGGTTTTCGGCCTCGATGATGATGGGATAGGTAACCACGTTGTTGGTGGTGCTCGAACTGATGCGCACCTGCTTGACCGTGCCGGTGAACTTGTCGCGGTAGGCGTCGGCGGTAAACTCGACCTTCTGCCCTTCGCGGATGTTGCCCACGTCCGCCTCCGGCACCGACGCCTCGATCCAGATGGTCTTGAGGTCTTCGGCGATGGTCAGCAGCCCCACCGCGTTCATCGACGACACCACCGTCTGCCCCTCGTCGACCGAGCGGGTTATCACCACGCCGTCGACGGGGCTCACGATCGTGCAGTAGTCGAGATTGGCCTTGGCCTGGCTGACCGACGCGCGCGACTGCTCCACCGCCGCGCGGGAGGCGGCCAGCTGGGCCGAGGCGCTGTCGCGCGCCTCGATCGCCGCATCCAGATCCGCTTCCGAGCAAGACAGGGTCTCGCGCAGTTTCTGTTTGCGCGCCAGCGTCTTTTCCGCCAGCGTCAACGTGGCCTCGCGGAGCATCACGTTGGCCTCGTTCTGGTGGAGCTGCGCCACGGCGCTGTCGTAGTTGGCCTGATAGACCAGCGGGTCGATCAGCGCCACCACCTGGCCGTTGGTGACCACCGAATTGTAGTCGACGAAGAGCTTGACGATCTTGCCGTTGACCTGCGCGCCGACCTCGACCTTCTTGATCGGGGTCACCGTGCCGGTGGCCTCGACCGTCGAGACGATGTCGGTGCGGCTTATCGGCGCCGTGCGATAGGCCGGCGGCTTGGGTTTGTTGGCGCCGAACAGCGAAAACGCCGCCAGCGCGCAAAAGATCGCACCGTTCATTGTTCCTCCTCCCCGCCGATATAGTTGGGATATTCGCCCAAGAGCCTGAACAGCCGCGCCTCGGCGATCTGGGCGGCGTAGAAATTCTGCACCCGGTCGCCCAGGGCCGTGACCATGGAGTTGACCGCGTCGGCATAGTCGAGCTGGTTGCACTCGCCCACGAGATACTGCTGGGAAACCACTTCGAAATTCTCCCGGGCCGCCTGGTAGGTGGCCTCGGCCGACGCGCACGCCACCCGGGCGTCGTCGCGGGTGGCTATCGCCTCGGACAGCTGGCGCGAAAGCTGCTGCTCGGACTCGTCCACGTCCAGGGCCGCCTTCTGCATGGCCACCACCGCCCGGTCGACCGCGGTCACGCCGCCAAAGCCGGAAAACAGGTTCTGCGTCAAATTGGCGCCCCAGCTCCACCACCACAGCGGATCCGTCCAGTTGATCGACCCCGACAGCGAAAGGCGCGGCAGCAAATCGGCCCGGGCGGCGTCCACCATCTTCGACGACGCCCTGAGGCGCGCCCGGGCGATTCGCACCGCCGGCGAATTGGTGCGGGCGTATTCGAACGCGGTTTCGACCGGATAGTCGGTATCCGGGAACGCCCTTACGCAATTGTCGATGGGATTGCCGATGTCGGCCAAGATGTCGTCGCGGTTGGCCTTGGAAACGTCGAGCCCCAGCACCTTCACGAGTTCCGCGCCCGCGGTCTTGACGGCGTCCTGCCGCACCACCACCTGTTCTTTGGCCTGCGCCAGGTTCTTCTTGGCCTGCAACAGATCGGACAGTTGGGTCTCGCCGGCGTCCAAGCGCCGCTGCGCCCGCTCCACCTGCACCGCGTTGACGAGTTCGTTGGTGTAGGCGATCTCCAGGAGCGCATCGGCGCCGAGCACGTTGAAGTACGCCCCGGAAACCTCTTCGAAAATCGAAAACCCGGTCTCCAGCATCGAATGCTCGGCGGCGATGATCCGCTCCGATTGCGCCAGCGCCCGGGACATGTTGCGACCCCAGTCCCACAGGAGCAGATCCACCGAAAGCGCGGCGGAAGCCTTGCCGTGCTTGGCCCACCTCAGGCCATGCGAGCGGTCGGCGCTTTCGCTGAAGCCGGCCGAAGCGTCCACCGTGAACGCATGCCATGGATTGTCCGACAGCAGCGGCGCATCGGCGTCGATCTCCTGGAGCGCCAATCGCGCGTCGTCCAGTTCCAGGAAGCAGGCGGCCATGTCGGGGCGGTTGGCGATGCCGAAGCCCACCAGATCCTCGAGCCCCAGGTCGGTAAGGTCCAGAAACTCGCTTTCCGCGGCCACGTAATCGTCGCGGCCTTTGTCCTCCAGGGCCTCCTGGGCCTCCTTGGACTTGCGGATGGTTTCGCAGCCGGCGAACATCGCCAGCGCGGCCAAGGCGATACGATAGCTGTGTTTCATATCAAACGTCTATCCTTATTATCTTGCGGATCATCAGCCAACCGAGCACGATCAGCGCGACCATCGCCAGCACGGCGGCGACACCGATCGGCGAAAACAGGAACGGGAGCATCATCTCCGGTTTGAGGAGGGTCATCGCCACCCCCAGGAAGACCGGCATCAGCGAAACGATAATCCCCTGGAGCCGACCCTGGGCGGTGAGCGTGCGGACCTTGCGCTCGATCTTCATGCGCCCGCGGATGGTGTCCGAAATCTTGTCGAAGATCTCGGTCACGTTGCCGCCGGTCTTGCGCGAAATGAGAATCGCCGTGCAGACCAGGGAAAAATCCTCGCTGCCGACCCGTTCGTTCATTGCCTCCAACGCCTCCTCCATGGTCATGCCGATCTTGAGCGACTGCAGCAGGATCTTGAACTCGTCCGCCAGCGGGCTTTCGCCGTTTTCGACCACCGACTCGAACGACTGGTTGATCGAGAGTCCCGCCCTCAAGGCGTTGTTCATGGTGGCCAGCGCATCCGGCAACTGCTCGTTGAACCGGGCGCGCCGCCGGTCGTTGAGATAGCGCGCCAACGGCGAGGTCCCCGGTTGCCACGCGGCGTTGAAATTGATGCCGGACAGCAGGCGATAGGCCACGCCCGCGACCATACAGCCGAAGAGAATTGCTATAATCAGCGGAGTCACGTCGCAAACATCCCCTTGTCCACGTTGATGCCGCGCTGGGCGAGATCGTCGAAGAAGCTCGGCATCAGCCCGGTGGGCTTGAACTTGCCCACGATCCGGCCCTTGCCGTCGATACCGGTCTGCTCGAACACGAAAATATCCTGCATCACGATCTGGCTGCCTTCCATGCCGGTGACTTCGCTGATGGCCATCACCCGCCGGGAACCGTCGGAAAGACGGGCTTCGTGGATGATGATGTCGACCGCCGAGGCGATCTGGTCGCGGATGGCCTTGCTCGGCAGTTCCATGCCGCTCATCAGCACCATCGTCTCCAGACGCGAAATCACGTCGCGCGGCGAATTGGCGTGCACGGTCGTCAGCGATCCGTCGTGGCCGGTATTCATGGCCTGGAGCATGTCCAAGGCCTCGCCGCCGCGGCATTCGCCGACGATGATCCGGTCCGGGCGCATGCGCAGGGAATTGCGCACCAGATCGCGGATGGTAACCGCCCCCTTGCCCTCGATGTTCGCCGGGCGCGACTCGAGGCGCACCACGTGCGGCTGCTGGAGCCGCAGTTCGGCCGCGTCTTCGATGGTCACGATGCGCTCGCGCGAAGGTATGAACCCGGAGAGCAAATTGAGCAGCGTGGTCTTGCCCGAACCCGTGCCGCCGGCCACGATGATGTTCTTGCGCATTTCCACGCACAGCCGCATGAAATCGGCCGCCGCCTGGTTCCAGGTGCCGAAACGGATGAAGTCCTCGGCCGTCAGCGCCTCCTTGGCGAATTTGCGGATGGTGATCGTCGGCCCCGAGAGCGCCAGCGGCGGGATGATGGCGTTGACGCGCGACCCGTCCGGCAAGCGCGCGTCCACGTACGGCTGGCTCTCGTCGATGCGCCGGCCGAGCGGCGCCACGATGCGTTCGATCACCGCCATCACCGAAGCTTCGTCGGTGAACTGCTGCGGCGACAGCTCCAGCCGCCCGTTGCGCTCCACGTACACCTTTTCGGGGCCGTTGACCATGATTTCCGAAACCGTATCGTCCTCGAGCAGATCTTCCAGCGGGCCTAGCCGCATGGACTCGTTGAACACGTCCTGCTCCAGCAAGTCCGGGTCGATGCCCTCAGGCATCCGGCCGCGGCCCAGAACCTCACCCACGATTTCGCTTATCTTGTTGCGGGCGGTTTCCTCGAGCCCGTCCTTTTCCACGCCGGAAAGCGTCAATTTTTTGAGATCCAGCCGCCGCAGCAGTTCGCGCTGGATCTGCCGCTTGATGTCGGTGTAGTACGGATTGGCCGCGGGGGCGGGCTCCGCCTCCGCTTCCGCGTCGTCGTCCGCACCGGCCGCGAACGCGTTCGTGGCCTCGACCGCCGACTCGTCCGCCGCCGCCACCGTGTCGGAAACCCGTAGCATCGCCGGCCCGATCTGCACCACGGCCGTCGGCGACAGCGTTACCGGAGAGGAAATCAAATCGCCGTTGACGTAGGTGCCGTTGGCGCTGCGCAAATCCTCGAGCGTGGCCACGCCGCCGCGTATCGTCAAGAGCGCATGCCGCTCCGAGACTTCCGGCGCCGAGAGCAGAATGCGGCAACCGTCGCTGCGGCCGATCAGATAAATCCCGTCGGCCAGTTCCCGGGTTTCGCGATTGCCGTCGATCAGCGTCGTCAACGTCATTTCAGTGCCCCAGCTTCTGCTGCCGTTTGAGGTTCAAGGTTTCGATCTCCTCCCGGATTTTGGCGTAGTCCACCGGCGGCAACTCGCGCTCGAAACTGTTGTCGTTGCGGTTGCGCAAGGTAAGCACCAGCTTGCCGCGCATCTGTTCGGCGAACGCGAGCATCTCGGCTTCGCGCGGCGAAACCTCCAGCGTCACCGTACTGTAGCCCCGGTTCGGGCCTTCCAGCTTGGCGGTGGCCTGGCCGGTGGCGAGCACCAGCACGTTCTGCAGGATGGTGCTCGTCACCACGTCGCCCTGCCGCACGGTGCCGTCGGCCTGCGGGAAGGTAAATGTCCCGATCACGTCCACGTGGTCGTTGGCCTTGACGATGCCCGACACCGACGCCGCGCCCGAACAATTGATCGAAATCGCGCGCATCTGCCGCTTGATGTCGCCGGATAGCCCCCGTTCGCCGGGATTGCCGCCTTCGATATCGCTCCAGAACACCACATCGCCCCTCGCATGGCCCAATACCGTCTTGCGCCCGATGATGTCGTCGACATTCTCCTCGGTTACCGCCTGGCCGCGCATGCCCATGGCCGGCACGGTCTTGACACCCAGATCGGATTTGGCGAGACCAGTCCCGGCGGGCGTATCGTTCTTGAAGCACAATACGTCAACCTCGCCGTAGCGCCGGTTGAAATCCTCGCGATCGCGATTGAGCGCCCGTTCGCGTTCGCCGATATAGAACCTGGCCAGAAACGCCGCCGCGATTCCGGACATCAAGCTCACCACCAGAATAATGTTCTTGGACATCAGAACAGCCCCCTCACCTTGCCGGTTTCGGTATCCACGTCGATGCGCCGGTAGGCCGGCGATGCGGAAGTGCCGGGCATCAGCTTGATTTCGCCGGCGACCGGCACCACCAGGCCCGCGCCCTTGTAGATGAGCACGTCTTTTACCGGCATGCGCCAGCCCTTGGGCCGGCCCAGCAACTTGGGATCGTGCGAAAGCGAATATTGGGTCTTGGCGCAGCACACCGGCAAATGCGCCGTTTCGGGATCGGCCTCGAACATCTCGAGTTTCTTGAGCGCCTCGCTTTCGTAGTCCACCCCGTCGCCGCCGTAAACTTCCTTGACCTGGCGCTCGATGCGCACGCGTAGCGGCTCATTGAGATCGCACAGATACGCGAAGTTATTGGGCTCGTCGCACGCGGCCACCACCTGCCGCGCCAGCTCCTCGGCGCCTTCGCCGCCCTTGAGCCAGTGGTCCGAAACCGCAAAGCGCGCCCCGGCGCCCTCGGCCACCTTGCGCACCAGTTCGCGTTCGGCCGGGGTATCGGTGTAAAAGGCGTTGAGGCACACCACCGGGCGGATCCCGGCGCGCTTGATGATGTCGATGTGCGCAAGAAGATTGTCGCACCCCTTCCCGAGGAGCTCCAGGTTTTCGGTGGAATACGCCGGATCGAGCGGCAAGCCCGCCTTGACCGCCGGGGCGCCGCCGTGCGCCTTGAGCGCGCGGACCGTGGCCACCAGCACCACCGCGTCGGGCTTGAGGCCCGAACAGCGGCACTTGATGTTCCAGAACTTCTCGAACCCCATGTCGGAAGCGAACCCCGATTCGGTGACCACGTAGTCGCCGAGCGCGCAGGCGAGACGATCGGCCACCACCGAGTTCTGCCCGATGGCGATGTTGGCGAAGGGTCCCGCGTGCACGAACATCGGCTGGCCTTCCAGCGACTGCATGAGCGTGGGCTTGATGGCGTTGACCATCAGCGCGCACATGGCGCCGTCCACTTCCAGGTCGCGCGTGGTCACGGGCCGGCCGCTGCGCGAATAGGCGACGATTATCCTCCCCAGCCGCTCGCGCAGATCCTTGAGGTCGGAGGCCATCGCGAGAATGGCCATCACTTCGGAGGCCACCGAAATGTAGAACCCCGAGTCGCAGTTGAAGCCGTCGAGCTTGCCGCCGCGGCCGATTTCGATGTTCCGGAGGCCCTGCGCGCAGAAATCCATCGCCCAGCGGAACTGGATGCGTTCGGGGTCGATGTCGAGCCGCACGAGCCCGCGCTCGGCCAGCCACGCATCGTCGTGGTTGCGCTCGTGCTGCATGCGCGAATTGAGCGCCACCATGGCGATATTGTTGGCGTTGGTGATCGCGTCCATGTCGCCGGTGAGCCCGAGCGACAGCGAGGTGAGCGGCACCACCTGCGCAAGTCCCCCGCCGGCGGCCGAACCCTTGATGTTGAACGTGGGGCCGCCAGACGGCTGGCGCACGCAGCCGATCACCTTCTTGCCCAGGCGCCCCAACCCCTCCACGAGACCGAGCGTGGTGGTGGTCTTGCCTTCGCCCAGCGCCGTGGGGGTGATGGCGGTAACGTCGATATACTTGCCCTGGCGCCCCGCGCCCACGCGCTTCAGGACCTTGGTCACGTCGACTTTCGCCAGCACCTCGCCGTACGGCGTCCATTCGCCGGGTTCGAGCCCCAGTTCGGCCACCAGGTCCTTGGCGGGCCTGAGGCCCGCGTCTTCGGCAGCCTCGGCGATCTGCCAGTCTTTCATCTTCGTCGGATCGAGTTTCATAGTCCTACCGCCTTTCTGGCTTGCTCCATTGCCGGGGCCGCCGCCGCCCGCGCTTTGCGCGCGCCCTCGGCCAGCACGTCCTCGATGTAATCCATGTCCTTGGCGAGTTCCTCGCGCTTGGCGCGGAACGGGTCGAACATGCGGTGATAGGCCGCCAGCAGCTCCTTCTTGGCGCTGCCGTAGCCGTAGCCGCCCTTGCGGAAGTTGCCGGCCATCTCCGCCGTCTCCGCCTCGGTGGCGAAAAGCTTGTACAGATTGTAGATGGCGTTGCCCTCCGGATCCTTGGGCTCCTCCATCGTCCTGGAGTCGGTGACGATGCCCATCACCTTCTTCTTGATCGCCTTGGCGTCCTCGAAAAGCTCGATGGTGTTATGGTAGCTCTTCGACATCTTCTGCCCGTCGGTCCCGGGGATGGTGGCGACCGTCTCCGGAATATAGGCGTCGGGCAGCTTGAAGATCTCGCCGTAGGCGTTGTTGAACTTCTGCGCGAGGTCGCGCGTCACCTCGAGATGCTGCTTCTGGTCCTTCCCGACCGGCACCAGATCGGCGTTCATGATGAGGATGTCGGCCGCCATCAGCACCGGATAGGCGAACAGCCCGTGCGTGGCGTCGAAGCCGTGCGCCATCTTGTCTTTGTAGCTGTGGCAACGCTCCAAAAGGCCCATCGGGCAAAGGCAGGAGAGATACCACGCCAGTTCCTGGACTTCGGGCAGGTCCGATTGGCGGTAGAGCACGGTCCTTTCGGGGTCGATCCCGCAAGCGAGATAGTCGAGCACCACGTCCCGCGTGGCCCGGCGCAGCGTCTCGCCGTCGCGAACCGTGGTCATGGCGTGGAAATTGGCGATGAACATGAACATCTCTTCGCCCGCGTTCTGCAACGTCACCATGTTGCGGATCGCGCCGAAGTAGTTGCCCCAGTGCAGTTTGCCCGAAGGCTGGATACCGGTAAGGATTCTTCTCATTTTGCTTCTCCGAAAACCGCTCGCGCGTAGATCCCGCTGGGGCAGACGCCGTCCAGCAGCATTTCGCCCGTCTCGATCCGCGCCGCCGGCCACAGCTGGGCGAGGATTTTCTCCGCCACTTTGCAGCTCAGCCCCTGCGTGTGCGACGAAAAGAGCACGAACGCCGGGTCGGCGGACAACAGCGACTTGACGAGCTCCATCGTCTCCTTGAGGTCGCGCTCGATCTTGTACGTTTCGCCGCCGGCCCCGCGCCCGAAAGTCGGCGGATCGAGGATGATCGCGTCGTATTTGCGCCCGCGCCGCAGTTCCCGGCGCATGAACTTGTGCGCATCGTCCACGATCCACCGGATCGGCCGGTCCTCGAGCGCGTTGAGCCGGGCGTTCTCCCGCGCCCACTCCACCATGCCTTTGCTGGCGTCCAGGTGGCACACTTCCGCGCCCGCGAGCGCGCAGGCCATGGTGGAACCGCCCGAATACGCGAACAGGTTGAGGGCGCTATGGAACTTGCGGCCCGTTATCCACCGCCATTGGTCGCGCTGCTCCGGGAAAATCCCGAGATGGCCGAAATCGGTGCCGCTCAGGCGGAACTTGATCCCGCACGTCTCGATGGTCCATTCCTTGGGCAGATTCGCCCGCCCGTGCCAGTTGTTGCCGTCTTCGCGGTCGAAACTGGCATCGGCGGCCGCCCACTCGGCATCGGACAGCTCCCGGCGCCAAAGCGCCTGCGCGCACGGGCGCGCGAGCACGTAGCGGCCGAACCGCTCGAGCTTGCGGCCGTCGCCGCTGTCCAGGAGCCTGTAGTCGTCGTTCATTTGCCCGGCTTCGTCGCCTCGTCGAAATCCACCCGCAAGGGCACGTCCGGCAGGCACGTATGCTCCGACATGGCCGTTTTGAGCTCGTCGGCCTTGTCCTCGTCGTACCACCAGTACCCGAATACGCTATCCTCGTCGCCGTAGCGCGACATCACCGCGTCGGGCATGCCGAATTTGTTCCAGTAGAGGATGCGCTTCTCCGCGATGTTCCACAAAAACGCGTACGGCACCTCCTCGCACACCAGCCGGTCGATTTCCCGGTAGGCGTCGAGCCGCTCCGCCATCGTCATCATCCCCTTTTCGCGGGCGATCAGTTCGTCCACCGCCGCCGACTTGAAGCCCACGTAGTTGTTGGAACCCTTGCGGTCGGCTTCGGAACTCGTCCATTGCGTCTCGGGATTGCGGAAGATGGAGGCGCCCCAGCTGGACCAGGTCATCTCGAAATTGAACTGGTCCATGTCGCGCATCCACCCGGCGAAATCCTTGCGGGTGATCTCCATGGTGATGTTGCACTGCCTCAGCGCATGGTTGAAGAGCGCCAGGAACTTGTCTTCGGTGCCCGAGCGCGAGAGGAACGTGAACTTGAACCCGTTCTCGTACCCCGCTTCTTTGAGGAGCCGCTTGGCCTCCTCGACATCGTACTCGTAGAACCGGTTTTGGCACGGGTGGGCTTCGTCGTACAGATCGGTGTAGATGGAATTGAGCAGGAAGTACTCCCCGAACATCATGGTGCGGTTCATGGTTTCGCGGTCGATCAGCATGGCCATGGCCTTGCGCACCCGCACGTCGTCGAACGGCGGCTTGCGCATGTTCATGGCGAACCCCTGGAAGCCGATCGGCGCGTGGTTGGAGACCCGGCGCTTCAGTATCCAGTTGCGGTCGAACTTCTCCCCGTGCGTCTCGGCCGACATGATGCGCGCCGTATACACGGGATACACGTCGATGGCCCGCTTCTTGAGCGCCTCGAAGGCGTTTTCGTTGTCCACGTAGTAGCGCATCACCAACCGGTCGAAGTTGCACACGTACTTGCAGCTCGCCATATCCCGGCGCCACCAGTCGAGGTTGCGCGAAAACTCGCTTTCCACCTGCTCGTCCACCCGCGAGAGCATATAGGGGCCGTTCACCGGGCAGCCGACGAGATCGAGCTTGTTGAAGTCCTGCCCCTCGAAGTAATGCTTGGGCATGATGTAGAAAAAGCCGCAGTGCTGCAGATCGCGCCAGTCCTTGGGCGCGCCCGGCTTCTTGCGGAACCGCACGGTGCGCGCATCCAGCACCTGCGGGCTCTCGAAGAGCCCCAGGATCATCTTCCACGGGCCCGTGTCGTTATGCTGGTCCATGATCGTGTCGAACGTCCACTTCACGTCCTCGGCGGTCACGGGCTCGCCATCCGACCACCGGGCGTTTTCGTCGAGCACGAACGTAAACACTTCGCCGTCGTCCGAGATGCACCAATGCCGGGCCAGCCCCGGCACGAAATCCAAAGTCTCGGTGTCTGTGCCGAGCAGCGTCTCGAACATCATCTGGAACGTCATCATCGTGTACGTGTTGTTGTCCACGTACCCGTTGAGGCTCTTGGGCGCCTGGCCGCCCGAAAACCGGATGGTGCCGCCCTTCTTGGCGAGCGGCGAGGCGATGGGATCGGGCGTATCCTCCCAATCCGGGGCCGGGTACCACGTATCGGCCATTGCCGCCGCCCCCGCCATCGCCGCCAAAAACGCTATAGTCGTCTTGCTCATTTGCCTTTATGCTCCTTGCACTTGCTATTCGACCAGTCTCCCGGTGATATCTTGCTTGATTTCGTCCGAAATCACGAATACGGCGTCGGCCGCGCCCACGGTCGCATACCAGCCGTCGGCAGTGCGCGCGCCCACGAGGATGTTCTTGCGCGCGACGCCCGGCGTCGTCAGATCCACCGCCAACTGCCCGGTCGGCCGGTCGAGGCCGTAGGCGCTGAGCTCCGCGTCCGACACCTTGAGCCGCACCACCTGTTTCGCCTTCATCTCTTCCAAAACCGTTAGCAGCCGCGCCACCGCACTTTCGTTGGCGCGCCGCCGGCCGTCCGACTCCTCCAGCATCCACACCTTGCGCTCGGGGTTGAACACGAGCTTGTCGTCCGCCACCACCAGGCGCTTGATATCTCCACGGGGGATTTTGACGATATCGAGGCTACGCAGATCCTCCATGCGGTCGCTCCCGAACAGCGCGTCGCGATTCACCGCCACCGGCTCGCGATTGGTCGAAATCGAAACCAACACCCCGCCCGGCATGCGATCGGCGGCGTTGAGTTCGGCGATCCGGGCCGCCACCCTGCCGGCCGTACGCCGATCGGCCGGCGCGCTCACCGGCGATTCCAGCTGCCAGGAGCCGTCGGCCAGGCGATGCAGCAGGCAGTTGACGCCGCCGTCGTTGATGGTTATCGAATCGATCGAGGCCGCCTCCACCGGGAAGAGGCGCGAATCGCTGAACTTGTCGCCGCCCTTCTCCAAATCTTCCTTGAGTTTGGCGTCCACGGTCACGATGGCGCTGCCGCCGAAGACCGACGCGAACACCAGCCCGTCGCCGGCCCCCTTGCCGAAGCTGACCGTGCGGTCGGCACCGTCCACGCCGTGCAGGGTAACGCTGAGCGCGGTTTCCGGGTCGAGCCCGTAGCCCGACAACAGCCCGATGCCCGCCACCGCCGTGCCGTCCTTCTCGTCCACCGGCCAGATGAAATCTTTGGCCTCGGCCTCCAGAAGTTCGCCCAGAAACTTGTTGAACCGCTCGTTGGTGGCGCGATTGCACTCGATGCGCAGGAACTTGCCCGCTTTAAGGCGAATATCCACCGTCGAGACCTCTTCGACGGACAGATTGACGAGCTGCCGCCGCCGGAAACCGTTCAAGTCCACGTCGGCCGCCGCAAACACGCTCTTGGGCAGCACGAACACCAGATTCTCGTCTTTGCGCGCGGCGTAAACGCCGTCGCCGGCGGGCAATTCGTCGCCGAACTCCACCTCGTAGACGCCCGAAGGCGTGAACGCCTCCACCATCAGCCGCGGTTTGTCGAGCCCGAAATCGCTCCGGGTCCGCCCCAGCCGCGCCAGTTCCGAATCCGACAGCGTCTCGTCGATCGCCGTAAAGCCGAGCGCGTCCTTGAGTGCCGCCACCTTCATCAATTCAGCTTCGCCGCTCACCGGGAACGTCAGTTTCCACTTGGCCGCGTTGGTGATGGCGAGGCTCCGCCCGTCCGGACGGCTGATCGCGAACGCCACCGCGTCGTCGGCCTCCGGGAGCAGCGAGCCGTGCATGGCGATGCGGCTGCGCGAATTGCTCCGCAGCGACACCAAAAGATGCGCCGCCAAAATCAGCAGGATCGACAACAGCAGTTTGATGATTACGCCCGAGGACTTCACGACCGGTGGCTCCGTTTGAGGGCGTAGGCGATCATCGCCAGGAACAGCGCGAGCGGCACGCCCACCACCATCGTCGCCGCCGCGCGAATGCGCTCACGGCGATCGAAAGGCAGCGTCAGCACGCCCGGTTCCAGGCCCCCGCCCACCATGGCGTCCGCCCCCGACAGATACGCCACGATATTGAGGAAAAAGTCGCAATTGGCGTTTTTGCGCGCCGCCAGCTGTCCGTTCATGGCAAAGAGCGCATCGCCCACCACCGCCACGCGCGTAGGCCTGAGCGCCAGATCGCTACCCGTACCCGCGCCACGTTCGCCAACGGCGGCAAACGTCTGGCCGCCCGACATCGCCAGCGGCACGTACCCCACCTTGTCCGCACCCGCCCCGGCTTCGGCCGCGGCCGACGGCTGCATGGCCACGGGGCTGTCGAGGATAAGCTGCGTGCCCTTGAGCGGCTCGGTTATCGCATGATCGCCGAATTCGGTGATGATGAGGTCGCTGCCCGAAACCGTCCGGTTGGACTTGACCGCCACGGCGGGCACCGGCTTTACGCCCCACATCGGCAGCAGCGACCCCACGCCGGCGGCCTCGGCATTCTCCAGCATGGCCAGCATGCGGCCGCCGCCCATCAGATACGTCTCCAGCCGGGCGATTTCGGTGCGGGAAAAATCGGTCTTGGCCGCCGCCACCACCACCAGCGCGCAGTCTTCGGGCACCGTCTCCACCTTGGACAGCGCCAGTTTGCGGTTCACGTAGCCGTCGCGCGCCAATTCGCGGGCGATATCGCTCATGCCCCACACGTCGTAGCGGTCGAACTCGGCTTCGCCGTGGCCCTCGGTCCAGTATACGGTTTTGCGGTGGGGATTGGCCACCAATTGCAAAATGGCGCTCGCGAGCTCGCGTTCGCCGAGACCGTCGGCGATCGGCACCGAAACCGTGCGGCGGGCGCGGCGCAAAACCACCGACTCGCTCTTGCCGCCCTGCCGCACCAGCCGTTCGGCCTCGCCCAGATCCCAACGCGGATCCACGAACTTGAGGCTGAGTTTGAGCCCGCCGGTCTGCTCCGCCTCGCGCTTGAGCGCGCGCAGCAAAAACACCGTTTCCCTGAAGCGCCGGTCGCTCCGCGGCAGAAACGCTGCCGCTTCCACTTCGCCCTCGGCGCCGGCCAGGATGGAACGCGTGCGCGACGAAAACTCCCGCGCCGCGCCCACCGGCAGCTCCAGCGTGGCGTTCAGCCGCATCGCCAGCGACAACGTGAGCGCCGCCGCCACGATCGAGAGGAATATGACGAGCCGCGCCGAACGCCGGTACATCCTGGCGCTGTGGCCGGCGAACCTTAGAATCATCACGTAGCGCACGGCGATCACCAGCGCCAGCACGGTCAATACCGCATACCCCAGGAGCATGCCGGTCGAAACCACCCCCGAGGCCATATCCAGCACGTGCGCGTCCAAAATCATCTGCCCCATTTCGAGCCGCCGCTCGGGGAGCCACGAAACGGCCGCGAACCACAGCGCGCGCGGGATGATCACCGTAACCGTCAGCGCCGCCATCGCCGCCGCCGCCGCATGGCGGAACCGGGCCGACATCATCAGCCCCACCGCGCTCCACAGCGCGCTTTGGACGAGCAAGGCCGTCACGGCCAGCACCGGGAAATCGATTTCGAGGTCCATCGCCGCCAGCGTACCCCACACCGTAAACCAGCTCGTCAGGATGGCGGCGGCCATCATGGTGCAGACGCCCAGGAACTTGCCCATGACGAGTTCCAGTTCCGATACCGGCGCCGACAACAGCAGCTCGGCGCGGCCCGACAGCCGCTCGTCGCTCCACACGTCCATCGCCAGAAACGACGCGAGCATCGGCAGCACGGGGGAGAGCGACACCGCCCACAGTTCGCCGAGCGCGAGCCGCCCGCCTTCGCCCAGCTCCACGTTCACGCAGAAGCAAATGGCGGTACCGGCCCAAAACGCCCCCAGCGCCAGCGCCGTGGCGTAGAAATTGCGCGCCATGCCCAAGGTCCTCAGCCAAGTTACGCGCACCGGGCTCATACTTTGCCGTTCTCCATCGTCAGGATCCGCGAAGCCCACTTGTTCATTTCGGCCGTTTCGTGGCCGGTGGCCACCACCGCCGAAAACGCCGCCGCCTCCTTGAGGATGGCCGGCATGGCCTCGCGCATTTCGGCGTCCAAGGCTGCCATGAAATCGTCGAGGAGCACCACCCGCGGCCGCAGCAAGAACGCATCCGCCAGCGCCACCCGCTTCTGCTGCCCGTACGACAGGTTCTTGATCGGCCGCCGCTGCAGGTCGCCGAGGCGCATGAGTTCGAGGCCGTCCTCCACCCGCCTGCGGATGCGCCGCTTGAGTTCGCCCTTGAGCCGCGCGCGGTAGACGAGGTATTCCTTTACCGTCATGTCTTCGTACAGCGCCACCCGCTCGGGCAGGTACCCGAGCTGCCGCCGGTACCACATGGTGTCGGCGAGCGCGTCCTTGCCGTCGAACGACACCTGGCCCGAGGTCGGCACGAGGAGCGTGGCCAGCAGCTTCATCAGCGTGGTCTTGCCGCACCCGTTGGCGCCGGTTATCGCCACCGTTTCGCCGGGCGACACCACGAAGCTCACATCCTTGAGGATGGGAGTTTTGGTGTAGCCGAACGAAATATTCCTTACTTCAAACATGCCGCCACGTCGCGCCGGATGTTTTCCTTGGCCAGTTGCATCGAATCGTACTTGAGGCTCAAAATCCCGTTTTTCAAGAGAATGGTCCCGGCCTGCACGCCATCGTAGCGCCCCAGCGCCGCCTTGACCTTGCCGAGTTGCGCGTCGGTGAGCTCCGGGAACGGCTCGGCGAACTCGCGCAAATCCTCGCGGCGGCAGCCGGACAGGCCCGCGATCGCGAAAACAAGCGCTATGGACAACAGCTTAGGCATACGTGCTTACGTCGGAACCGGGCCCGAACGGCGAAAGCTCGCGGAGTTTGCGGATCACGGGCGGTATCGCCTCCAGGGCGTAGTCCACCTCGTCCATCGTGTTGTAGCGCGACAGCGAGAACCTTACGCTCCCGTGCACCGCCACAAAAGGCACGCCCATCGCCCTGATCACATGGCTCGGGTCGAGCGACCCCGACGCGCACGCCGAACCCGTCGATACGCAAATCCCGAGGTCCGAAAGATGGTAGGCTATCGCCTCGCCCTCGATATACTTGAACGACACGTTCAAAGTGCCGGGCAGGCGACTAAAGCGATCGCCGTTGACGATCATGTCGGGGCAGGCTGCCAAAAGCCCCGCCTCGAGCTTGTCGCGCATGGCCTTGAGGCGCACGGCCTCGTCGGCCATCAGGCCTTGCGCGAGGCTGCAGGCCTTGGCGAGGCCCACGATGTACGGCACGTTTTCGGTGCCAGCTCTGAGGCCCCGCTCCTGATGGCCGCCCAGCATGAACGGCTTGAGGTGCGTGCCCTTGCGCACGTAAAGGAGCCCCACGCCCTTGGGCGCATGGAACTTGTGGCCCGACATAGCGAGCAAATCCACGCCGACCTTCTTGACGTCCACCGGGATTTTGCCGGCCACCTGCACCGCATCGGTATGGAGGATGGCGCCATGCTCGCGGCAGATTTCCGCGACTTGCGCCATGGGGAAGACTACCCCGGTCTCGTTGTTGGCCCACATCACCGAGACTAGCGCCTTGTTGGTGCCGGCGAGTTGGGCTTCAAGTTCGTCGAGATCGAGCCGACCGAGATTGTCCACGCCCACTTCGGCCACCTGATAGCCCTGGGCCTTCAGGCGCCGGCAAGGCTGCAGCACGGCCGGATGCTCCACCTTGGTGGTGACGATCTTGGTCCCCGGCCCGTAGAATTCCGCCGCGCCGCGAAGAGCCGTATTGTCCGATTCGGTGGCGCACGAGGTGAAGATTATCTCTTCGGGCGACGCGTTCAAAAAGGCGGCCACTTCCTCGCGCGCGGCATCGAGGTGCCGGGCGACATCACCGCCAAACGCATGCATGGAACTGGGGTTGCCGTAGGCGTCCGAAAAGAACGGAAGCATCGCTTCCGTCACCTCCGGCGCAACCCGCGTAGTGGCGTTGTTGTCAAAATAGACTATTCTTCTCATTGTTGAATGGATATTATACCATATTCCTGCCCGAAAATCAATAGGGGCTAAATAAAAAGTTTGCCCCTACGGCCTGATATTAGGCCATCGTTTTCCTGGTTTCGACCAAAAGTTAGGCGGAGCGCTCGGCGAGTTCGGCCCAGCGGTCGACGAGACCGTCGAGTTCGGTCTGGGCGGCGGCGAGGCGATGGCATTCGTCGGCACTGCCGGCGCCTGTGGCCAGCTTGGCGTTGAGTGTGGCCACTTCCTGTTCCAGCGCCTCGATCCGGCCGGGAAGTACGGCGAGCTCGCGCTGCTCGTTGTACGAAAGCTTCTTGCGCTTTTGCTCCTCCGGCGGCGGTGCGGCACGTTCCTGCTCTGGCGCCGCCGGAGCCTTGGCGTCCGCCACGGCAGCCGCTTGACTTGCGCCCAACTCCCCGAGGTTCAAGGTGCCGGTGACCACATTGTCCATAAACTCGCGATCGTGGCTCACGAGTAGGATGGTTCCCTTGAACTCCATCAACTCCTCTTCCAGGAGTTCCAGCGTTTCGATATCGAGGTCGTTGGTGGGCTCGTCCATCACAATGAGATTGGCTGGCTTCAGAAAGAGTTTGGCAAGGATAAGCCGCGCCCGTTCGCCGCCGGAAAGCGCCTTGACCGGGGTGCGGCAACGCTCGGGCGTAAACAGAAATTTGGCGAGATACGCATACGGCGTATCGCCCGGCATGTTCTCGAGCACGCTAAGTTCCGGCTTGAGTTCGCTGCGCAACTGATCGAAAAACACCATCTCCACATTGGTGCCGAGCGTAACCTTGCCGCTGGTGGGTTGGAGGCGGCCGGTGAGAAGTTTGAGGAGCGTAGTCTTGCCCGAACCGTTGGCGCCAGCCAACCCCAGACGCTCGCCCCGCAAGATATCCATGGTCAGATGTTCGACGATCGGACTTTTGCCGGGGTAGGCAAAGGTCATATCCTCCACCTTGATTACGCGCACGCCCCCGGGGAGCGCCGAATCGATGCGCAGCGCCGCGGTACCCAGCGCCTTGCGGCGCGCGGCGAACTCCTTGCGCAGTTCCACGAGCGCGGCCACCCGGCCCTCGTTGCGGGTGCGCCGGGCCTTGACGCCCTTGCGGATCCACGCCTCCTCCTCGCGCAGCTTCTTGGCCTTGCGTTCCCAATACACGGCCTCGTCGGCCATCAACTCGGCCTTGCGGCGCACGAAGGTGGTGTAATCGCACTCCCAGCCGCTCAGTTCGCCGCGGTCAAGGTCGTAGATGCGCGTGGCGATGCGCCTCAAAAACCGGCGGTCGTGCGTAACCACGAGGAGCGACAGGTCGCGTTGGCGCTTGATCATCGATTCGAGCCAGTCGATGCTCTCGGTATCGAGGTGGTTGGTGGGCTCGTCCAGGAGGAGGAGGTCGGGTCGCGAGAGTAGCGCCTCGGAGAGGATCTGCCGCCGGCGCATGCCACCCGAGAGTGCATTGAATGCGTTATCTCCCGGCCGGTCGGCCGGAACCGCCTGCGAAACGTATACCACCTTGAGGCCCGGCGCGCGCACGATCTGCCCCGAATCGGGTTCTAGCTCGCCCGCAATCACTTTGAGGAGCGTGGATTTGCCTTCGCCGTTGCGCCCGGTGAGCGCGGCGCGCATGCCCTTGGCGATCGACATTGTAACCTTGTCGAGCACGTTGGGCCCGCCGTAGGCGAGCGAAACCTCGCTAAGCGAAAGCTGAAAGTCGCTCATGGCCGCCAAAGGCAGAAAAGGCGCGGATTGCCCGCGCCCTTCCTGTTGCCAAACCTAAAGGCAAAAGCGATCAAAGATCGTTCAAGGCCGCTACGCCGGGGAGTACCTTACCTTCGAGGAACTCGAGGCTGGCGCCGCCACCGGTGGAGATGTGCGACATTTCCGCCGCCTTACCCGACTTCTTGACCGCGCTCACGCTGTCGCCACCGCCGATGATGGAGGTGCCGCCGTTGGCCTTGACGGTTGCGACCGCGTCGCAAACGCCGTAAGTGCCCTTGGCGAGCGGCGCGAATTCGAAGCAGCCCATGGGGCCGTTCCAGACCACCGTCTGGGCGCCCTTGATGGCTTCGGCGAAAAGCTCCACCGACTTGGGCCCGATATCCAGACCCATCCAACCGTCTTCGATGTCGCCCTCGGTCACCTTGATGGTGATGTCGCTGGCGTCCTTCTCGGCCGGGAATTTATCGGCCACCACGTTATCGACGGGTAGGAGGATCTTGACTCCCTTGGCCTCGGCGGCCTTGAGCATTTCGCCGCAGTAGGCCACCTGATCGTCCTCGCAAAGCGAAGCGCCGACCTTGATGCCCTGGGCCTTCTTGAAGGTGTAGGCCATGCCGCCGCCGATGATGAGCGTATCGACCTTGGCGAGGAGGTTCTTGACCACCGCGAGCTTGTCGCTCACCTTGGCGCCGCCCAGAATGGCGACGAAGGGACGCACGGGATTCTCCACCGCGTCGCCCAGGAACTTGAGCTCCTTCTCGAGGAGAAAGCCCGAAACCGCCGGTTGGAGATAGCTGGCGATAACCGCCGTGGAGGCGTGGGCGCGGTGCGCCGTGCCGAAAGCGTCGTTGCAGTAGATGTCGCCGTAGGAAGCGAGCTTCTTGGCCATCGCCTCGCGGGCGGCTTTGAGCTCGGCCTTCTTGGTGGCGTATTCTTCGTCGGTCAGATGGATGCCCTTCTTCTCGTCGTCCTTCTTGACCTTGCCGTCCTCGGCCTTGTAGAAGCGGGTATTCTCGAGGAGCGCCACTTCGCCCGGTTGGAGCGCGGCGACGATAGCATCGGCGGCCATGCAATCGGGGGCGAACTTGACCTCGCGCCCGAGCTTGCGGGAGAGCTCCTCGGCCACGGGCTTGAGCGAGAACGCCTCCTCGTAGCCCTTGCCCTTGGGACGCCCGAGGTGCGACATCAGCACCAGCGAGCCGCCCTGCGCGAGCACGTACTCGATGGAGGGGAGCGCCGCCACGATACGGGTGTCGTCGGTGATCTTGCCCGAGCCGTCCTTGGCCATGGGCACGTTGAAGTCGACGCGCATCACCACGCGCTTGCCCGCGAGGGCAACGTCACGCAAAGTCTTCTTGGCCATGGCTTAAGCCTCCTTGGCGGTGGCCTTGGCTGCCATCTTGTTGAGCTTGAGCTGGGCGCGGCTCTTCTTGCGGTCGGCGGTATTCTTCTTGATGATACCCTTCTTCACCGCCTTGTCGAGACCCGAGACGAACTCCTTGAACTTCTTGCCCGCAGTCTCCTGTTCGCCCGCATCGGCGGCCTTGAACAGCTTCTTGTGCGAGTCGTGAAGCTTCGCCTTGACGACGGAGTTACGCTTGTTCGCCTTAGCATTCTGACGATCACGCTTCCTGGCGGCACGACCGCCCTTGATGTTAGCCATTGTTCTTTATCTCCTTGGTTTGGAAAATTTTTCTGTATATTTTACCATATCCGCCCGCAAAAATCAATAGGTAATCTTACAAAAGATGCTGACCGCCGTCCACCGGGATTACGGCGCCACAGATGGTGGGCGACTCCAAAAGGAACCTTACCGCTGCGGCCACCGCCTCGGGCGTGGGGCGGCCAAAGGGCGTAAGCCCGGCCGCCTCGTGCACCGCGACCGGAGCGATTACAGGCCCCGGCGCCACCGCGTTGACTCTTACGCCCGCGTGGAATTTAAGCGTCTCCTTAAGCAAAAGCCATTTGGAGCGACAATAGCATTCTTCCGGCTCCGAGGCGAGGTTCAAGATGCGGTTATCGAGGATATTTACCACGTTGGGCGCCAATTTCTCCGCAATAATGCGCTTGGGGGCCAAGTAGTTGACGGCCATAATATCGGCCTCGGGGCCCGTGAAGAGTCCGGCATTGTTGACGATGGCGTCGAACTTGGGGAGACTCCACTCGCCGCGGAAATCGGCAAGGTAGTCGGCCCCGGCGTCCGGTCGATGCGAAGACACGGCAACTTCGTAGCCGCAAGCGCGCAAGTGCGCGGCGATGGCGAGCCCCAGCCGGGTGGTGCCGCCCGTAACCAAGACCTTATGCCGCACCGGTAAGCATCCCCAATGCGTGGATTACCGCCTGCTCGCGCACCTTTGCGCGGTCGCCCGGGAAAAGCACTTTCTCGGTGCGCACGCCCGCTTGGGAGGCGATACCGAACCAGACGAGGCCCACCGGCTTTTCGTCGCTGCCGCCCTTGGGCCCGGCGATGCCGGTGACGCTGACGGCCAAATCCGCCCCGGTGAGCCGCCGCGCGCCCTCGGCCATCTGCGCCGCACACTCCGAGGAGACCGCGCCCTTGGTCCGGAGCGTCGCTTCGCTGACGCCCAACACCTTCTGCTTCATATAGTTGGCGTAACTGATGATGCCCCCCAAGAACACGTCGCTCGAACCGGGTACGGCGGTGATGGCGGTACCCACCCCGCCGCCGGTACAACTCTCGGCGGTGGCGCAGGTGAGATTTTTGGCTCGCAACAGCTCGATCAGATTTTTGGCGGCTGGCATTCGAGTAACCTCCTTGCTTGACGGGCCACGGCTTGGCACGAATCGATTACGGCGGCGCGGCCGTTGGCCACGCGCTCGATCAGGGGACGAAGATGCGGGAAATGCGTGCAACCGAGCACCAGCTGGTCGGCTCCGGCGGCGAGGAGCGGCTCCACCGCCGTACGCACCGCCGCTTCGGCCTCGGGGCCGTCGACGACGCCGCGTTCCACCAGCTCCACCCAGTCGTCGGCCATGCGTTGCAAAACGGTTACGCCCGCGGCGAACTTGCGCGAGGTCTCGCGGTAGAGCCGCCCGCCGAAAGTGCCGCGCGTGGCGAGCACCCCCACGACGCCCGTCTTGGTGGCTTGGGCGGCCGGCTTGATGGCCGGCTCCAGCCCCACGAACGGCACCTGCGGATATTTGTTGCGCAAAAAGTCGATGGCCTGGGCGGTAGCGGTATTGCACGCGACCACAATTAGCCGGCATTGGTGGCGGTCGATCAGTTCTTCGGCGATTTGGCCCGCGATCGTTTCGATCTCCGCGCGCGACTTGTTGCCGTAGGGGCAGTTGGCGTTGTCGGCGATATAGACGAACGGCTCGCCCGGACACTCGCGCATAAACGCCTCGAGAATGCAAAGCCCGCCAAAACCGCTGTCGAAGAAGCCGGTCATGGATAAATGGCGCTGGCGCTGTCGAGATCGGGGATGGCGCCGAATTTGGTTACCTTGACTTTGCGCGCGCCGTAGCCTTCGAGCGCTTCGTAGACCATCAGCGCGGCCCGTTCGATAAGGCGCGGCTTGGCCGCAACGAGTACGGCGGCCACCCGGTCTTTGACGGCCACGTAATCGACCGTATCCGCGAGATTGTCGCTCTGGGCGGCGGTGTCGGGGATTTGGAGTTCCACGTCCACGCGAAGCGATTGGGGCGCAAGCCGTTCGTGCGGCAAATCGCCGATAATGCAACTTACCTTTATGCCGTCAAGCGTAAGCAACATAGACAAAAGCCCTTTCGGTGGTCGTAAACTCCAGCAAATTTCCGGTGGCGCGGTTGAGCGTGGCGCGGTAGAGACTATCGAACTTGACTTGACCGAGCGGCCACTTAAGGCCCTTGCTCTCGATCCGCGTATCGGAGTAAGGCGCAAATACCGAAACCGGCTGGCCGGGCAGGACCGGGATCAAGACGGGGTTGTCCCGCGGTGCGAGCGGATGGAAGACGCCAAAATCGGTAATTACCTTAAGGCCGATATCCAGCGCGAAAAAGAGATTGCCGAGCGTATGGTCCTCGCGCTTGCCGGTGGCGCCGACGACTACCAAATCCTCGTGCCAACCGTTAAGCACGCAATACCGATAGGCTTTTTGGAGGTCGTTGGTGTCCTGGTCGGGCATTTGCACGTCCACCGTACCGCTGTCGCCATCGCCCACCGTGACGATACGGTCGAACCCTTTGGCCTTGGCTTCGTCGCCGGCGCTGTCGCAAGCGACAATACGCTCCGCCTTAAGCAGCGCCTGCCACGCTTCGCCGCCCGGTTTCGGGAAATCGCCCGCCGCGAGGATAACCGTCATCGTTTTACCTCCTCGCCGGACGCCAATTGGCGCTTGACCGCCGCCGAAATGCCGTTGCGCAAAGCCAAAAACCGCACCGAAGGACTGCCGTCGGGATAGACGAGGAAAGTGTCGCCCGCCGGCCAATTGCCGAACGCGGCGTCAAGGTCGGGATTCTCTGGCCAGGAGTTGTAAGCCCAGCGCAAAAAGCCGTCGAGCCCGTGACTGGCGGGATAGGCGCCAAGATAAAGCGCTTCCTCGCGGGGCGAATCGATAAAGGTATTGGGGCACTCGGGCACGCAACAGACGTAGCAGGTGGTCTTGAGTCCCCGCGCGCGGCGTTCGGTCGCCCAGCGCTCGAAATCGCCGTCCACATATTCGAGCGCGCCGGAATAATAGGCGATTTCGGTATCGCCAAAGTCGCCGGCGCGGCGATTGCCGGCCATCTGGAGTTTGAGACCGGGCGCCACCTCGCCAACGAGCGCGGCTACCGCCGCCACGTCGCCGGGACTGCGTTCGTCCAAGGCGATGAAGACGCGCTCGCGCCAGCCCTTTTGCGTCAGATGCGCGTCGAGACTCTTGAGGTACGGCGTCCAGAATGCCGCATATTCGGCCGTACCGGGGCGAAGCTCGCGCACCACTTCGTTGCCGGCGGCGTCGCGCCAACGGTGCAAATACCCCCACGGGCAAAGCGTCCAGCACGAAATGTACGGGCCGAGACCGCAGCTTTGGCCGAATTCCACGTACTCGTCGAAAAGCGTATAGTCGTATCGCCATTCGCCCTCGTCCAGCTTGGTTGCCTGGACCATGGTGCCGTAGCCGTCGTAGCACTGGTGGTTCCAGGGGAGATCGATCAAAGTGACCGTAAGGCACTTTTGCCCCGCATCGGCCAGTTGCTCCCACAATGGGCGCATCGCCGCGTAGTGCGCCGGCGAAAACGGCTCCACTTTGGCCGTACGTGCTACCGCCCACGGATGTTGCCACAAGTCGAGAAAATAATCCGACTTGCCGAGCGGCGGCATCGAGCGCGGCAATACCTCAACCTCGCCATAGCGCCCGGGCGGCACGTTGGCCACTATCTCGGCTACATCGTCGCCTTGGCCCCAGACCACCTTGTCGGAGTGGCCGCCAATGCTCGCGATGGCGCCGCGGCGCACGACGAGCGGCGATTCCACCGGACCGAAGTGGTAAAGTTTCTCGCCTTGCCAAAGCTGGAGCGTCGCCGCCAACACCGCCAAGATCATATTATCGAGAGGAAAATGGCCACGAACATGAGCGGAGCCAGATAACGGATGAGCACGCGGTAGTAGCCAAACCCGAACATCCGGTGCCGGCCGTGCTGGGTGGCCTCGTAGCGTACGAAGTCGGGCCCGACGATCCAGCCGATGAAGATGCAGGTCGAAAAGGCGCAGATCGGCATGAGGATATTGTTGGCGAAATAATCGACCTTGTCGAGGAAGCCGATCGAAACCGCGCTCGGGATGGCGGCCAACGCCGCGTAAACGGCCACCGCCACCGTGCCGATACGGCGGTTGATGCCGGTGCGGTCGCAGAGCGAGGCTACGCACGTTTCGCATAGCGAGATATTGCTCGTCAAAGCCGCAAAGAGGACGAGCGTAAAAAACGCCACCGCCACCAAACGCGTGCAGGGCATCTGGGCGAACACTTGCGGGAGCGACACGAACATGAGCCCCGGCCCCGCCGTCTTGGCCAGCGCTTCGCCGCCAAAGGCGAATACCGGAGGTACGATGATAATGCCCGCGACGAACGCCACCAGCGTATCGCAAAAACCGATCTGGAACGCGGACTTGGGCATGTGGGTTTCTTCGGGCACGTAGGAGCCGTAGGTAATCATGATGCCCATCGCGATCGAAAGCGAAAAGAACATCTGCCCCATGCCCGCCAGAAGCATCTTGCCGAGGAGCGGCGGCGAAAAACGCCCGTCCACCATCAGGCGCGAGAAATCGGGTACGAGATAGTACTTGAGCCCCGCTCGCGCGCCGCTTTGGCAACACACGAACACCGCCATCGCCACGGTCAGCGCCAATAGCGCCGGCATCATCACCTTGTTGGAGCGCTCCACGCCCTTCTGCACTCCGAACCAGATGAACGCAAAGGTCATGGCCGCGAACAAAAGCATCATCGTCACGGCCTCGGGCGCGTTGCCGACCGCTTGATCGAAATCCGGCGCGGTACCGGCAAAGAAATACTGCCCCAGATACTTGAGGCACCATCCGCCGATAACCCCATAGTAAGGCATGATCAAAAACGGAATCACCGTACCGAGCCAGCCCACGAAAATCCAGCGCTGGTTGAGCTTGCGGAAGGCCTCGATGGGCGACAGGCGCGTGGCGCGGCCGATGGCGATCTCGGTGATGAGCAGAAACACCCCGAATCCCAGGAAGAGCAGCAGGTAAGTAAGGAGGAAGATCCCCCCGCCATAGGTGGCCGCATACGACGGGAAGCGCCACAGATTGCCAAGCCCCACCGCCGAGGCGGACGCCGCGATTATGAAGCCGAGCTGTCCCGACCAGCTGTCGCGTTTTGTTTTTTCCATTCCGCTATTTTCCTCTCCATGCGCTTCAGTTCCTCGGCGCGCTTGGCGGTACGTTCGTAGTCGCCGTCGGCCATCAGCGCGCCTGCGCCTCGATGAGTTGGGCCCGGAGCGAGGCGATCTCGGCCTTGGCGGCCTTGAGCTCGTCGCGAAGCGAGAAAATCATCACCGCCATGGTGCCCACCACCACGATGGTCACGAGCGAACGCAGCATCTGCAACATGAATCTTTTCATAGTATCGGCTAGTTGGTCGATTAGGGGTTGAGGTTAACTTTTACACGATCAGCATGCAATCACCATAGGAGAAAAACCGGTAATCGGCCTTTACCGCCATGGCGTAGGCGCACAGCACCCGCTCCCGCCCCGCAAGCGCGCTGATCATCATCAGGAGCGTCGACTGCGGCAGATGGAAGTTGGTGAGCATCGCATCGCACACCTTGAACCGGTAGGGCGGATAGATGAAGATATTGGAGGCGCCGCTCCCGGGGACGATAAGTTCGTTGTCGCCCTCGGCGCGTTCGCGATTGGCCACCGTCTCCAGCGTACGCACGGTCGTGGAGCCGCAGCACACTACCCGGCCGCCGCGCGCCTTGCACGCGTTGATGGCCGCCGCCGCCTCGGGCGGGACGGTAAACGCCTCGAAGTCCATTTGGTGGTCTTCGATATTCTCCGCCTTCACGGGGCGGAAGGTGCCGGGGCCCACGTGGAGCGTAATCGCCGTACGCTTTACGCCTTTATCGTCGAGCGCCTTGAAGATTGCGTCGGTAAAGTGCAGCCCCGCCGTAGGCGCGGCCACGCTCCCCACATGCCGGGCGTAGATGGTCTGGTAGCGCTCGCGGTCGGCCAGTTCTTCCTCGCGGGTGCCCTCGCGCTTAACGTAAGGCGGCACCGGCGTATGGCCGAATTCGTCGAGGAGCTCCATGAGCGGGCGCTCGCAGACGAACTCCACCTTCCACATGCCGATTCCCGAAAGCGGCGCGAGCAGCTTGACCTTGAGCTCGCCCTGGGGGCCGAAAACGCCGATTTGGCCTTCGCGGCACTTGCGCCCCGAGCCGATGATGCAATTCCACACCAGTTCGCGCACCGTCTCGGCCTCGGGGGCGGCGTTGACCATCAGCACCTCGAGCCGGCCTTCGGAATCGGCCCATTGGCCGATAAGCCGGGCGGGGAACACCTTGGTGTCGTTGACCACCAACAGGTCGTTTGGCGTCAGGTACTCGACGATATCGGCGATATGCCGGTGCTCCAATACGCCGGTATCGCGATGCAGCACCATCATCTTCTCGGTGCCGCGTTCGGGCGCGGGATGCTGGGCGATCAGCCGTTCGGGGAGCGGATACCAGAATTGCGACGTCTTCATTTCAAGCAAAGAAGGGATGCGGCCTCAATCGCCGCATCCCCTTCTTGAACCCGGCATGATTCCGGATCAGGCAACGGTGCCGCCGGCCTGTTCGATCTTGGCCTTGGCCGCCGCCGAGCAGGGGACCTTGACGGTCAGCTTCTTGGTGAGCGTGCCGGTGCCGAGGATCTTGACCTTGGGCTTCTTGTTGCTGGAGAAACCGGCCTTGGCCAGCGACTCCACCGTAACTTCCGCGCCCGCCTCGAACTTCTTTTCGAGATCGGCGAGGTTCACGGCCAGTGCCTTGTCGTTGAAGGCGGCGTTGTTGAAACCGCGCTTGGGCAGCCGGCGGACGAGCGGCATCTGGCCGCCTTCGAAGCCGAGCTTCTGCTTGTGGCCCTTGCGGGCCGCCTGGCCCTTGTGGCCGCGCGTGGAGGTTTTGCCCATACCCGAACCGCAACCGCGGCCCACGCGTTTGCGGCGCGAGCGGGCTCCGGGGGTGTTGACGAGATTGGAAAGTTCCATTGTGCTACTCCTTCCTTAGGCGCGCAGCGCCGCGATTTCCTCCGCCGAGCGGAGCTTCATGAGCGCGTTCATCGTGGCCTTGACCACGTTGAGACGGTTCTTGGAACCGAGCGACTTGCCGACCGCGTCGCGGATGCCGGCCGCCTCGAGGACGGGACGCATGCCGCCGCCGACGATCAGGCCCGTACCTGCGGGAGCGGGCTTGAGGAGCACCCGGCCGCCGTCGCACACGCCTTCGACGTCGTGCGGGATGGTGGTGCCGTGGAGCGTAACCTTGCGCATATCCTTGCGCGCGGCCTCGCCGCCCTTGCGGATGGCGTCGCTCACTTCGTTGGCCTTGCCGAAGCCGACTCCGACCTTGCCCTCCTTGTCGCCGACCACGATCACCGCCGAAAAGCTCATGCGGCGACCGCCCTTGACGGTCTTGGCGCAACGGTTGATGAATACGGTATGTTCGTCGAGAGCGTCTTCGGCGCCCGCGTCACCGCGCTTGTCACGATTGATTGCCATGTTACTTCTCCTCCGCGGTGATGGAAATACCGTTCTCCACGACGGCGTCCACGATCGCCTTGACGCGACCGGTGAACTTGTTGCCGCCACGATCCACGACTACCCGGGCGATGCCGGCGGCCTTGGCCGCCTCCGCCGCGCTCGCGCCCAGCGTCTTGGCGGTTTCGAGGTTGGCCTTGCCGGCCTTCAGGCTCGAAGCCGAAGCGAGCGTGCGCCCGGCGTCGTCGTCGATGAACTGGACGTACAGATTCTTGTTGGTCACGCAGATCGACATGCGCGGGCGCGCCGCAGTGCCGGCGATGGCCTTGCGGATGCGCTGATGGCGCTTCTGGCGCTGTTCTTTGCGGTTGAAGCTCATTAGGCCACCTTCTTTCCTTGTTTGCGGCGGATCTTCTCGCCCACGTACTTGATACCCTTGCCCTTGTAGGGTTCGGCCGGATAGAACGAACGGATGCGCGCGGCCGACTCGCCCACCTGAGCCTTGTCGATGCCGGTGATCGTAACCTGCAGACCGTCGTTCTCCACCGTGACCTTGAGCCCGGCGGGGATGGGGTAGATCTTGGGCGAAGCGAAACCGAGCGAAAGCGCGAGGTCGGTGCCCTTGAGCACGGCCTTGAAACCGGTACCTTCGATCGACAGCTGCTTGGTGTAGCCCTTGGACACGCCGGTCACCATGTTGTGGATCAGCGCGCGGGCGAGACCGTGGAAGTTGCCGAGCGTGGCATCGTCCGCACAGGCGACGACAATCTTGCCGTCTTCGATCTTCGCCGTGATGCCTTCATGCATCGTATAGGCAAGCTCGCCGAGTTTGCCCTTGACAGTTACCGTCTGCCCGTCGATGGCGGCGGTCACGCCGTCCACGAGAGCCACGGGTTCTTTTCCGATTCGAGACATTGTCTTTGAGACTCCTTGGAATTATGCTACCGTGCAGATGATTTCGCCGCCGAGACGCGCCTTCTTGGCCTCTTGGCCGGACATGATGCCCTTGGAGGTCGAGATCACCGCCAGGCCCATGCCGTCGAGAACGGCGGGGATCTGACCCACGGAAGCGTACTTCCGGAGGCCCGGCTTGGACACGCGCTTGAGCTCGGTGATGGCGCTCACGGCCTTGTCGGTGTACTTGAGCGTGACCACGATCTTGCGGGGAAGCGCGGTGGTCACCACGTAATCGGCGATATAGCCGGCGTCCTTCATGACGCGGGCGATTTCGGCCTTGACCTTGCTGGCGGGGATTTCAACCGAGTAAAGGCGCGCCTTCACCCCGTTGCGGATCACGGTCAGCATATCGGAAATGGGATCCATGCTCATTGTTCTGATTCCTTTCCTTGTTGTTACCACGAGGCCTTGGTGACGCCGGGGATGAGACCGGCCACCGCGAGCTCGCGGAAGCACAGACGGCACACGCCGAACTTGCGGATGTACGCATGGCGGCGGCCGCAACGCTGGCAGCGGTTGTACTGGCGCACCTTGAACTTGGGCGTGCGCTTCTGCTTTTCGATAAGACACTTCTTAGCCATGATTAGTTCCTCCCTGCGAACGGCATGCCCATGGATACGAGAAGTTCCTTGCAGGCCTTGTCGTCGTTGCTGCTGGTGACGAAGGTAATGTCCATGCCCGAGTGGCCGCTGGCCGCTTCCACCAGTTCGGGGAAGATGCCGTGCTCCTTGAGGCCCATGGTGTAGTTGCCGGCGCCGTCGAAACCGCGGTTGCTCACGCCGCGGAAGTCGCGGATGCGCGGCAGGGCCGTGGAGATGAGGCGGTCGGCGAACTCCCACATGCGCTCGCCGCGCAGCGTGACCTTGGCGCCGATCACCATGCCCTCGCGGAGCTTGAAGTTGGAGATCGACTTCTTGGCCTTGCAGAGCTGGGGCTTCTGGCCGCTGATGGCCGCGAGATCGTCGACGAGCTGCTTCTGCTCGTCCTTGCTCACGATGCCGAAAGCCATGTTGAGGACGATTTTCTGCAGGCGCGGAACCAGCATCTTGTTGGTGGTGCCGAGCTTCTGCTCGAGCTCCTTCACGATGCGGTTGTCGTATTCTTCTTTGAGTCTTGCCATATTAAGTCTCCTTCTTAGAGGGCCTTGCCGCTCTTCACGGCGATGCGGGCCTTCTTGCCGTCCTTCTCGCCGGTGCGCACGCGGGTGCCCGCCTTCTTTTCGGCGTCGTAGGGCATGAGCTTGCAGAGGCGGATGGGCATCTCCTTGTCGATAAGGCCGCCGGCCGTCTTTTCGGTGCGGCGCATGGCCTTCTTGTGCATGTTGAGGCCGCCCACGATCGCCGTGCCGGCCTTGGTGTCGACGCTCATCACCGTGCCGGTCTTGCCCGCGTCGTTGCCGCGGGTGACGATTACGGTGTCGTTCTTCCTGATTCTTGCAATAGCCATTTTGGCGTTCCTTTCGCTCAGACCACTTCCGGGGCCATTGAGAGGATCTTCATGTAATTGCGATCGCGCAGCTCGCGCGCCACCGGCCCGAAGATACGGGTGCCGATCGGGTTGAGCTTGGAGTCCACCAGCACGCACGCGTTCTGGTCGAAATGCACCGTGGAGCCGTCCTCGCGGCGGATGGGCTGGCCCGTGCGGACGATGACCGCGGTGGCGACCGAACCCTTCTTGATGGATCCGGTGGGGCTCGCCTCCTTGATGGCGACGCGGATGATGTCGCCCAGGTGCGCGTACTCCTTGCGCTGCTTGAGGATGCGGAAGCACATCGCGCGCTTGGCGCCGGTGTTGTCCGCAACTACGAGATTGGAGAGTTCCTGCAACATGGTGGTGTCTCCTTACTTGACGATGCGCCAACGCTTGGTGGCGCTCAAGGGACGCGTTTCCATGATGGTCACGGTATCGCCGACCTTGGCGGTATCGTCCTCGTCATGCGCGTGATACTTCTTGCTGCGGGTAACGATCTTGCCGTACAAGGGATGGCGTTCGCGGTAGCTCACCGTAACGACCACGCTCTTGGCGCCCATCTTGGACGCGACCACGCCCTTGCGCACTTTGCGCGCGCCGCGTGCAGATACAGATTCCGTGCTCATCAGATTTTTACTCCTGCGCGGGTTATGAACTTGGTGTGGATACCTATCTTGGTGGCCGCGAGACGGAGGCACTCCTTGGCCACTTCCTCGCTGACACCGCCCACTTCGAACAGCACCTTGCCGGGGAGGATCACGGCGGCCCAGAACTCGGGGTTGCCCTTGCCTCCGCCCATACGCACTTCGATAGGCTTGCGGGTCACGGGCTTGTCGGGGAACACGCGGATCCAGAGCTTGCCCTTGCGCTTCATCTCGCGGTTGATCGCCACGCGGCACGCTTCGATCTGCGTGGCCGTGAGCAGTCCGCGCGTCAGCGCCTTGAGGCCGAACTCGCCGTACGCGAGTTCCGTGCCGCTCGTGGCGTAGCCCGAACGGTTACCCTTGGAAACCTTGCGGTATTTTACTCTCTTGGGCATCAAAGGCATATCTTACCTCCCCTCCTTGCGGTCTCCGCGCTCGCGGCGCTCGCCCCGGCGCTCGGTCCTGGGGGCGCGGGCCTGGAAACCTTCCTTCTTGCAGATCCAAACCTTGAGGCCGATCTTGCCGGCCGTGGTGTTGGCCTCGGCGAAACCGTAGTCGATGTTGGCGCGGAGCGTGTGCAGCGGCACCTTGCCTTCGCGCGACCACTCGACCCGGGCGATTTCGGCGCCGTTGATACGGCCGCCGGCGTGGATCTTGATGCCGTCCACGCCCATGTCCATCGCCACCTTCATCGCCCGCTTCATGGCGCGCTTGAGCGCGATGCGGCGCTCGAGCTGCTGGGCGATCGATTCGGCCACGAGCTGGGCGTCGGCGTCGGCGCCGACCACTTCCTTGATCTCGAGGTAGACTTCCTTCTTGGTCATCTTCTCGAGGCTGGCGCGCACGGCCTCCACGTCATCGCCCTTCTTGCCGATGATCACGCCGGGGCGTGCGGAGAAGAGGGTTACGCGGACGCGGCTCAAATAGCGCTCGATCATGATCTTGGAGACGCCCGCTTCGGCGAAACGCTTCTTGCAGACGTCGCGGATCTGCTGGTCTTCCACCAGATACGCGCCAAAGGTTTTCTTGGGCGCAAACCAGCGGCTGCCCCAGGCGTGGTTGACGCCGACGCGAAAACCGATCGGATTGACTTTCTGACCCATTATTTAGCCTCCTTCTTGGCATCGGTGAGCACTACCTTGCAGTGGCACAGGCGGCGGGCGATCGGATGGGCCGAGCCGCGCGCGGTGGGCCAATAGCGGCGCATGCGCACCGACTCGTCGAACACGCACAGCTTGACGGTGAGCGTATCGGTGTCGAGCCCGTTGTTGTTCTTGGCGTTGGCCATGGCGCTCAAAAGCGTCTTTTTGAGGATTTCGGCCGCCTTCTTGGGGCTGAACTCCACGATCTTGAGCGCGTCGGCGGCTTTCAGGCCCTGGCACGCCCGGGCGAGGGGACGGCCCTTGAAAGCCGACATTCTCGCGTTGCGGGTGATAGCAGTAACTTCCATTTTTTACACCCCTTACTTGTCGGCCTTGGCCACCGAGTTGCCGTGCGACTTGAACGTGCGCGTGGGGGCAAACTCGCCGAGGCGGTGTCCGACCATGTTTTCGGTAATGAAGATCGGCATGTGCTGCCGGCCGTTGTGGATGGCGAACGTCAGACCCACGAACTCCGGGAGCACCATCGAACGGCGGCTCCAGGTTTTGATGGGCTGCTTCTTGCCGCTCGCCTGCATCTTCTCGACCTTCCGGAGGAGGCTGGCCTCCACGTAGGGTCCCTTCTTGAGAGAACGTGACATGGATTATTTCCTCCTCTTGACGATTACCTTGTCCGAAGCCTTGCGCTTGGCGCGGGTCTTGCCGCCCTTGGCAAGCTGGCCCCACGGCGAACGCGGATGGCTGCCGCCGGAGGTGCGGCCTTCGCCGCCGCCCATCGGGTGGTCGACCGGGTTCATCGCCACGCCGCGCACGGTCGGGCGAATACCGAGGTAGCGCTTGCGGCCGGCCTTGCCGAGCTGCACGTTGCCCCAGTCCTTGTTGCCCACCGAGCCGACGCAAGCGAGGCAGCGGCCGTCGAAAATGCGCACTTCGCCCGAAGGCATCTTGAGCGTCACGCGGTTGCCGTCGCGGGCCATAACCTGGCATTCGTTGCCGGCGCTGCGGGCCACCTTGGCGCCGCGGCCGGGCACGAGCTCGATGGCGTGCACCATAAGGCCGAGCGGGATCTGCGCGAGCGGCAGACAGTTGCCCACCACCGCTTCGGCCTTGGGGCCGTTCATCACCTTGGCGCCGACCTTCAGGCCCTCGGGGGCCAGAATGTAGCTCTTCTCGCCGTCGGTATACTCGATGAGCGCGAGATAGGCGCTACGGGTAGGATCGTAGGCGATGTCCTTGACCGTGGCTTCGACGTCGAACTTGCTCCGGCGGAAGTCCACGATGCGCATGCGCTGCTTGGTGCCGCCGCCGTGGTGGCGGGTCGTGATGCGGCCCTGGTTGTTGCGGCCCGCGGTCTTGCGGACGGCCTTGGTCAGGCTCTTGACCGGGCGCTTCTCGGTAAGTTCCTCGAACGAGGGCGAAAGGCGGAAGCGCATTCCCTGGCTGCGAGGCTTGTAGTTCTTGAGTGCCATATCTTTTGGGTCTCCTTAGACCTGTTCGATGCGCTCGCCGGCCTTCACGGTGACGATGGCGCGCTTCCAGGTTGCTTCAGTGACTGCACGGCGGGTGCCGCGCACGTACCTCTTGCCGCCCTTGATGTTGGCGGTCCTTACCGCGAGCACGTGCACGCCGAACTTCTTCTCGACGGCCTCGGCAATCTGCGGCTTGGTGGCCTTGACGGCCACTTCGAGCATATAGCGGTTCTCCACCGACAGGCGGCTGCCCTTCTCGGTGATCAGCACCCTCTTGATGATCTCTTCGTTCGTCATGTTAAGCTCCTTACTTGGCAAGACGCTCGATGAGCGCGTCGAAACCGGCCTGGTCGCAGACGACCTGCTTGCTGACCATGAGCGTGTAGACGTCGATGGCCCGGGCGGTGGAATAATCGATGCGCGGCAGGTTGCTGGTGACGAGAATCACCGTTTCGTCCGCGTCCTTCTGCACCACCACGGCGCTGCGCTCCACGCCCAAGTCCTTGAGGAGCTTGGCCATGAGCTTGGTCTTGGGGGCCTCGAAGTCGAACTTGTCGACCACGATCACCTCGCCGGCCGCGAGCTTGTCGCTCAGCACGCGCTTGAACGCCAGGTTCCACACCTTCTTGTTGAGCTTCTGCTCGAAGCAGCGCGGCTTGGGGCCGTGCGCCACGCCGCCGCCGCGCCACACCGGGCTCTGGCGGAAGCCGGCGCGGGCGTTGCCCGTACCCTTCTGCTTCCAGGGCTTCTTGTTGGAGCCGGCCACTTCGCCCTTGCCCTTGGTGCTGGCGGTGCCTGCACGCATGGCGTTGCGGATGGCGGTTACGGCGTCCTTGACGGCCTGCGCGCCCTTGTCGGTGACGAGCAGCGCCTTGTCGAAAACAGTTTCAACCTTGGTCATTGCTTAGGCCCCCTTCTTTACGTTGTTCTTGAGGGACTTGCGGACTATCACCGTGCCGTTCTTGGCGCCGGGCACCGAACCCTTGACGAGAATGGCGTTGTCTTCGGGGCGGATAGCCACCACCTCGAGATTCATCGCCTTGCGGTTCACGTCGCCCATGTGGCCGGGCATCTTCTTGCCCTTTTCGATCCAGCCGGGGAGGTCGCGAGCCGCGAGGCCGCCAGTACGGCGCTTGGAGTGGCCGCCGTGCGTCATGTTGCCGCCCGCGAAGTTGTAGCGCTTCAAAACGCCCGCGAAACCGCGGCCCTTGGTGACGCCGGTCACATCCACGTACTTTACGCCCTCGAAGTTGGCCACGGTCAGCGTATCGCCCACCTTCACCGCTTCGCCCGCGTCGAGCGCGAATTCCTTGAGCATCCTCACGGCGCCGTCGAGCCCGCCGGTCTTCTTGAGGTGGCCCGCCTCCGCCTTGGTGAGGCGCTGCGTCTTCTGCACGCCGAAACCGAGCTGGGCGGCCACGTAGCCGTCCTTCTCCAGAGTCTTGAGCTGCACCACCGGGCAGGGGCCGACTTCGATCACGGTCACGCACGTGCGCTTGCCGTCGGCGTCGTACACCTGGGTCATGCCGATCTTCTTGCCGATCAAACCTTCCATGTCGACCTCCTTAGACCTTGATGGTGATGTCGACGCCGGCAGGCAGATTGAGCTTCTTGAGCTCGTCGATCGTCTGCGCGGTGGGGTTGACGATGTCGAGAAGGCGCTTGTGGGTGCGCATCTCGAACTGGTCCATGGACTTCTTGTTGACGTTCGGCGAACGGTTCACCGTGAAACGCTCGACACGCGTGGGGAGCGGGATCGGCCCCACCACCTGCGCACCCGTGCCCCGGGCCGTGTCGATGATGCCACCGACGGCCGTATCCAGCACACGATGGTCGTATGCCTGGAGGCGGATGCGTACTCTCTGCTGTTGCATTTTGCGTCTTTCCTTGTTGTTTGTTGTCTGGTTGTCCTGCATTTCGGCGGCTACGCAATCGACGGGCTCGGGATCGCTCCCGGTTGCCGCCGGAGGCCCGTTTCAGGCGCCTCGCGCGCAGTTTTGCTTCCACGCAGTATCCACCTTCCAAAAGCGATGCCCACGGAGCCGTCGCGCCGTGGGCATGCTTGCCTTCGGACACGACGCGGCCGGATTTACCGACCCGTATCGCACCTCCCTTTTCGGGTGAAAGTTGTGCTATTATAGCATATTTGCCTTCCTGCTGTCAATAGGGTATTTTACCTTTTTCCGAGGCGTTCGCCCGAATAGCGGCTGGCGTGGATGGGGCCCCACCACCATTCGTTTTCGAGGTACCACTGCACCGTCTTGCGGATGCCGGTGTCGAAATTCTCGCGCGGCCGCCAGCCGAGTTCGCCCATGAGCTTGGACGGATCGATGGCGTAGCGCAGATCGTGCCCGGGGCGGTCGGTGACGTAGGTGATGAGCTCCTCGTACTTGCCCTGTGCGCGCGGACGCAATTCGTCGAGAATGGCGCAGATGGTCTTTACCACTTCCAGATTGGTGCGCTCGTTGTGCCCGCCCACATTGTAGGTTTCGCCGGGCACGCCCTTCTCGTTAACCAAGAGGAGCGCCCGCGCGTGATCGTCCACGAACAGCCAGTCGCGCACGTTGGCGCCTTGGCCGTAGACGGGGAGCGCCTTCCCTTCGAGGCAGTTGAGGACGATAAGCGGGATGAGCTTCTCGGGGAAGTGGTAGGGCCCGTAGTTGTTGGAGCAGTTGGTGATCAAAGTCGGCAGGCCGTAAGTGTCGTGCCAGGCGCGCACCAGATGGTCGCTCGCGGCCTTGCTTGCGGAATACGGCGAATGGGGGCTGTAGGGCGTTTTTTCGGTAAAGTAGCCGGTTTCGCCCAAAGTACCGTACACTTCGTCGGTCGAGATATGCTGGAAGCGGAACGCCGCCTTGGCCGCATCGTCGAGGCCCTTCCAGTACTTGAGCGCCGCCTGCAGAAGCGTGGCCGTACCGGTCACGTTGGTACGCACGAACTCGCCCGGGCCGTCGATCGAGCGGTCCACGTGGCTCTCGGCCGCCAGATGGAAGATGGTGTCGGGCCGGAAGTCCGCAAACGCGCCATCCATCGCCGCCTGGTCGCAGATGTCGGCCTTGAGGAACTTGAGCCGGGGGTTGGACGATTCGAGCGTGGCGGGGTCTAAGCCCACTTCTTTGAGCGATTCCGGCACGCCCGCATAGGTGAGCTTGTCGACCACGAGGACCGTGGCCTCGGTTTCCTTGAGGAGTAGCCTAGCAAGGGCGGAGCCGATAAAGCCGGCCGCGCCGGTCACGATACAGCGTTTGGTGTAGGCCATAAACTACATTCCTTTGACGAGATTCTTGAGATACGCCCCGTAGCTCGACTTGCCGTAGCCCTCGGCCAATTTTTTGAGCTGCGCGTTGTCGATCCAGCCGCGGCACCAGGCGATTTCCTCGACGCACGAAATCTGCAGCCCCTGCCGTTCGATGAGCGCGCGCACGAAGTTGGTGGCGTCCGCCAGCGACTGGTGGGTGCCGGTGTCGAGCCAGGCGAAACCGCGCCCCATCGTCTCCACCTGAAGCCGCCCTTCCGCGAGATACTCGCGGTTGAGGTCGGTAATCTCGTATTCGCCGCGCGCCGAAGGCTGGAGCGCCGCCGCCTTCTTGACGACGTCGTTGGGGTAGAAGTAAAGCCCCACCACCGCGTAGTTGGATTTGGGGTTGGCCGGCTTCTCCTCAAGCGAAATCGCCTTGCCCTCGGCGTCGAACTCCACTACGCCATAGCGCTCGGGGTCGCTTACGCGGTAGCCGAACACCGTTGGTTCTCGCCGTTCGGCCGCCGCGCGCAGCAACACGGGGAGATTGGCGCCGTAGAAGATATTGTCGCCCAAGACGAGGCACGCGTCGTCATCGCCCAAAAACTCGCGCCCGAGCACGAACGCCTGGGCGAGCCCGTTGGGGACTTCCTGCACCTTGTAGGCAAACTTCATGCCGAGCGCGCTGCCGTCGCCCAACAGCCGCTCGAAGTTGGGCAGATCCGTGGGCGTCGAGATGATCAGCACTTCACGGATGCCGGCGAGCATCAGCGTGGAGAGCGGATAGAAAATCATCGGCTTGTCGTATACCGGCAACAGCTGCTTGGAAACGACGCGCGTAAGCGGGTGGAGGCGGGTGCCGGCGCCACCGGCGAGGATTATGCCTTTTCTTGCCATCTTGACTCCTCCCTCAAGGTTCCCACGGCTCGATTTGGGCGAGCGGCGGATGATGCCGGTCTTTTTCGGAAAGCTTAATCTCCACGCCGATCTCCGGCCACTCGATGCCGAGCGCGGGATCGTCGAACATGAGGCCGCGCTCGCTCGCCTTGCAGTAGAGGTTGTCGCACTTGTAGGCGAAAAGCGTATCGTCCTCCAACACCACAAAGCCGTGCGCAAACCCGCGCGGAATGAAAAACTGCTTTTTGTTCTCGCCCGTCAATACCTCCGCCACATACTTGCCGAAAGTGGGCGAACCTTTGCGGATATCCACCGCTACATCCCACGCCGCACCCTGGATCACCCGCACGAGCTTCGCCTGGGCGTGCGCGCCCGCCTGCCAGTGGAGGCCGCGCACCACGCCCTTGGACGAGAACGATTCGTTGTCCTGCACGAAGTCGGCCGTTATCCCGGCCTCCCGATAGCGCCCGGCATTGTACTGCTCCACAAACCAGCCGCGATTGTCGCCAAACACGTCGGGCTCGATCACCTTCACGCCTTCGATGGCGGTATTTTCCACTTTCATATCGGTATATTATACCATATCCCCTATTCCCCCGTCAAGAGGAAGTTTAGCGGCGAGGGTGTTTAATGCCCTCGCCGCCATTGTTTGCTCCGATAATCGGGGCGTTTTACTCTAATGGATTGCGGCAATCGAACGGGACGCCGTCGATGGTGATGGTGCCGGAGTCGTCGGCAAGACCCTGGCAGCCTATGAAGGCGGTAGCGCTCACTTCGAGTTCGCCCGTAGGAAGTACGAGCTCTTCGAGTGCCGCACAGCCAAAGAACGCAAAGTCACCAATGGTCGTGACAGTCTCGGGGAGGACAACCCTTCTTACTTCCGTGCAGCCCACAAATGCCGCTTCGCCGATTATGGTGACGGTATCTGGCGCTTCAATCTCGGTCAAGCCATTCGGCTCCACCGCAACAAGTACGCCCTCCTCGATTTCGAATTCCGGCTCTTCCGCCTCCTCCTGGTCGGCAGTGCTACCCAATTTGGCGGCAAGTTTGGCAACGGTCTTGGCCGTGGTCCAGCGCGCATACAAGGTGGCATTGGCCGTCTGGTCCCACTTAACTGCGCCCTTGCCGCTCGAGTAATAGTACTTGGTGCCTTTGCCATTGGGCTCGGCAAAGTAGCCCGCAAACGTGTACCCGGTCTTGGTCGGCACTTCAATCTGCGGCAGGGAAGCGCCCAACGCCGCAGTTACCGAGGTCGTGCCCTTGGTCGTTGCACCCTGATTATCGAGCGTAACCGTATATTTGGCCGTGGTCCAGCGCGCGTACAAGGTGGCGCCTTTAAGCTTATCCCACTTTA
>JAFXST010000029.1 GCA_017525475.1 Kiritimatiellia bacterium
GCACCCCTTGCGTATCGCCTTCTTTATCTCGGGAATCGTCAGCTCCTCGCCCGCGAAGAACTTCTCCATGAGCGCGTCATCCTGCTCGGCGGCGCTCTCCACCATCTTCTGGCGGTATTCCTGCGCCTTCTCGACGTATTCCGGCGGGATGTCCTTCTCGATGACCGTCTTGCCGAGGCTCTTCATGTCGAAGTAGAGCGCCTTCATCGTCACGAGGTCGATTACGCCCTCGAACGTCTCCGCCGCGCCGATCGGGATTACCATCGGTACGGGATTGGCGCCGAGCTGCGTGCGCATCTGGTCCATCACGTTGTAGAAGTTCGCGCCCACGCGGTCCATCTTGTTGACGAACGCGATCTTGGGCACTTTGTACTTCTCGCTCTGGCGCCACACCTGCTCGGACTGGGGCTGCACGCCGCCCACCGCGCAATAGAGCGCCACCGCGCCGTCGAGGACGCGCAACGAGCGCTCCACTTCGGCCGTAAAGTCCACGTGTCCGGGGGTATCGATCAGCGACAGGCGGTAGTTGCCCCACTGCACGCAAGTGGCCGCCGACTGGATGGTGATGCCGCGTTCCTGCTCCTGCACCATGAAGTCCATCGTCGCCGCGCCGTCATGCACTTCGCCGATCTTGTAGTTCTTGCCCGAATAGTAGAGGATGCGCTCCGACGTGGTGGTCTTGCCACCGTCGATGTGGGCCATAATGCCGAAGTTGCGCACTCTTTCGAGCGGAATGTCACGTTTTGCCATTGCTTGGTTCCTTATGTTTGCAAATTTTGAAGTTATATTATACCATATCGTCCGCGCCAAAGTCAATAGGGCAAAACCACAAATTTAGCCGCGCTTCAGCGAGGCGGCGTTGGCGGCGTTGAGGAGGTAGAACGCCACGAGCAGCAGACTCACCCCCATTAGGCCCCAGTTGCGGAAGACCGGCAGCGCCACCTGGTTGCCGACCAATCCCGCCACGCCCCAGGCCGACAGCGCCGCGCCGTGGATCTTGGAGATGTTGGCCATGCCGTAATGGTCGGCCAGCACCGCCGGCAGCACCGAAAAGCCCGCGCCGTAGCAGGCGGGGATCGCCACCAGCGCCACCGCCAGCAACACCGGCACGAGCGAGGCTGCCATGACGCCGGCGGAAATGCCGAGGATGATAAGGAGGATGTTGACCCGGTGCGCGAGGCGGTCCGACCACCACGCGAAGAAGAACCGGCCCGCGCCGTTCATGAGCCCCATGAGCGTGAGAACCAGCGTCACGAAGGTTTCGGAATACGACGGCACCGTGGCCATCAGCTGCTTGGCGAGCGGGATGAGGCAGAGCCCGCAGGCGATATTGAGGAACATGAACAGCCACACGCGCAAAAACCACGTATCCCGGGCGAGGCGCGCGTAGGAGAATTCGAGCTGCGGCAGCGAGTGCGAGAACGTGGTCTGCACCACCGCGGGCTTTTTGAGGAGCAGCGCCGAAATCGCCATCGGCACCGCGTAGAAGATCGCGAACACCACGAACACCTTGGTGATGCTGAAACATTCGAAGCCCTCGAAGCGTAGCGTAAAGAGGCGCGAGGAAAAGCCGAACCCCTTGTAGAGGAGCGTGCAGAGCGAAGAGCCGAGCCCGAACGAGATGATCGGCACCGCCGCCGCGATCGCCTTGGCGTTGGGGAACCATAGCATCATCGTCTTCACGGGCGAAATGTAGATGATCCCCGTGCCGGTCCCGAGCAAGAATCCGTAGCCGAGGTAGATGAGCGCGAGGCTCTTGGCCTTGACGCCCAACGCCGTGACCAGGAGCCCGGCGATAAAGAGCCCCGTGCCCAACAGCGTCGAGAGCTTGATGTTGCGCTCCACGATCTTGCCGAAGAACGCCGCCCCCATGCCCAGGAAGAAAATCCCGAGCGAAAACGCAAACTGCACCTGGGCGCGGATGGCGGTGGCGTTTTCGGGGTTAAGATGCTGGGCGATCGGGTCGGAGAAAATCGTGAAGGCGTAAATCTGCCCTACCGAAACCGCCAGCAGAAACGCCGGCAACACCGCCCGCACCAACCGATTGGAATTGTTCGTCATGTTAACCTTTCTTTCAAGCTTGTTCGTCGAACCAGCGCCCCAAGGTTACGGCCAAATTATCTGTACGCCGCCGTCGCTGGGCTCGTCCCGGTAGATCGTGGTCAGCCGCGCGATGAGCGCGTTCCAATCGTCGCCCGAATCCATCACTTCGCCGTCCTTGCCGGTTATGGTATAGGTGTAGCCCGCATCCCCGGCCGTCACCGCCAGTTCCGCCTCGCCCTCCTCCAGGAGCTGCCCTTCGCGATCGGCCGACAAGAGGAGCAGCGCCATCCTGAGCGCCAGCGCGATTCTGGCGTTGTCCTCCGCCTGCGCCGCTTCGTCGGTAAGGACGCGCGCGTAAGACAGGTGGAAATCGATTATCAGCCGCTCGCCGTTCCACTGGAACAGGAAATAGCGGCTCTGCAGACCGTGCCCCTTGACGAACCGCTCGAGCCCGCGTTCCGAGTCGAGCTCGACGATGGCGGCCTGCAGCTCCGCCATCGCCCCTTCGATCCTTTCGTTGTCCATTGCGCTTTTCGTTCCTCGATCGCCAAGCGCCTAAATATCACCTTGCTGCCCGGGCGGCGATTTCGCCGCGGAAAGACGCGCACCCGGCCAACAAGCCCATTACCGCCATCATCGCCAACTTTTTCATTCCATGCTCCTTTCGTTATTGAAATTTCAGCCGTATATTATACCACATCTCCGCGCCAAACGCAAGCGCAAAATGCAACGCCACTCGGCGCCCTCACAGTGCCTGCACAGTGCCCGCGAGCTTGCTCGCGGGTATGCCCAATCATCCCGCGCACCACATCAGCGTTATCCCGGCCACTATCGCCGCTAGCGCCAGGCCTTTACGCACGAGGTTCGTCTCCTTGAAGAACCGCGCCCCCGCCAAAAACGTGATCACCACCGAAAACCGGCGCATGAGCGACGCGGCGGATACCGGCGCGCCCGGATGCGCCAGGCCCTTGAAATACAGCCAATCCGCCCCCGCCAGCAACATGCCGACGAGCGGGATCGTCCAGCGCCACCCAAACGGATTGCCGCCGATGCGCAGCGCCCGCGCCACCACGAGCGCCAGCGCATAGAACGCCACCAACCCCGCCTGGAACACGAATTGCGTAGCCTCCACCGGCATGGCACGCACCTGAAACACGTACTTGTCCCATATCGCCGACATTGCCGAGCACATCGCCCCGGCAATTGCGCACCACACCGCACGATTGCGGAAGAAATCGATCCCCTCGTGGCGCCCCGCCCACGAAAACGCAAAATACCCCGCAAACACCACGGCCATGCCCGCGCCCTGCAACAGCGAGGGGATCTCGCCGTAGAGCGGCACCGCCATCAGCAACACGAGCGCCGGTGCCGAAGCGCGGATGGGGGTCGCAATCGTGATGGGCAGCGTGCGCAATGCGCAAAACGTAAACACCCACGAAATGCCGACAATCGCGCTTTTGGCGAGCCCCAGCGCCAGCACGGGTCCCGCGATTCCCCTTAGCTCCCCCAGTTTGCCGCAAGCGCCCAGCCCCAGCAAATAGGCGCCAAACCCGAAGGTCGTGGATATCAGCAAGACCGGCAATACGGCATTGTCCCGGACGCTCGCCTTCTTGGCGAGGTCGTACAACGCCAGCATCACCGCGCTCGCCAAAATCCACGCCATCCACGCTTCGCCGCTCATCCCGCCCCTATGCTTCCAAACTCCAAAACTCCCCGTAGCGAAAGCAACTTAGGCGCCCAAGGTCTCGGCTGCGGCGAGGATGGCGTTGCGCACGCAGTCCTCGCAGCTGCACAACACCTTGCCGGTACCCACGCCCTTGAGTTCGCGGCAAATCGTGGCTCCACCGCACAGCTCCTTGAACCGCGGCATGATGGCGCGCGAGTTCTTGGCCGCCTCGCCCTGCGGCGACAATAGCGACGACACCATGATCGCGCCCACCAAGGCTCCGCAAGTGCCCTCCATCGTGCCCATGCCCGAGCCGAACCCCGAGCCCATAAGTTTGAGCTCGTCCGCGTCTTTGCCGAGCCTGTCGGCAAACGCCACCAGCACCGCCTGGCAGCAGTTCATCTCGCGCTTCAGCTCAGCGCCATATTCCCGTCTTTCCTGCGTCGTCATTTCGTCTCCTTTCTTGCCCGCTTTAGCGCATATTATACCACATCTCCGCCGCAAACGCAAGCGCAAATTGCGCGTCATGCCATTTTCCGCTTGACATGCGCGGCGAAAATATGGTATAATACTCTCATCTTACCAGTAAGATTGGAGCCAACATGAACGCAGTCCTCACCACCAAGCTCTCTTCCAAAGGCCAGGTCGTCTTGCCCGAAGCCGTCCGCGATATGTTCGGATGGGACGTCGGCACCTCGTTTTCGGTCATGGTCTACAAGGGCTCCATCATCATGAAGCCGCTGGTCGCCCCCACCCCCGCCGAGCTTGACGCCGAGTTCGCCGACGCCTTTGCCGAAAGCGCCAAAAGCGCCCGCGACGCCCGTATGCCGCGCTCCGCCATCGACGATGCGGTTCGCGC
>JAFXST010000030.1 GCA_017525475.1 Kiritimatiellia bacterium
GATGGCGGCCTTGGAGGCGGAGTTCGGCATGCTGCCCGAGGAGTTCATCATCACTTTCGCCGAGCTGCGCAAGGTGCTCAAGAAGGGCCAGGAGGCGCGCACCAAGATGGTGGAGGCCAATCTCCGGCTCGTCATTTCGATCGTCAAGAAGTACATGAACCGGGGCCTCAGCTTCCTGGATCTCATCCAGGAGGGCAACACCGGGCTCATGAAGGCGGTGGAGAAGTTCGAGTACAAGCGCGGCTACAAGTTTTCGACCTACGCCACCTGGTGGATTCGCCAGGCCGCCACGCGCGCCATCGCCGATCAGGCGCGCACCATCCGCATCCCGGTGCACATGATCGAAAACATCAATCGCCTGATGCGCGTGCAGAAGCGGCTCGTGCAACGGTTCGGGCGCGAGGCCACCGAGGCCGAGATCGCGACCGAGATGAACATCCCCACCGAGCAGATCCGCGCCATCCGCAAAATGGCGCAGCAGCCGATTTCGCTGCAGGGCAAGGTCGGCGACAACGACGACGCCCACTACGGCGATTTCATTCCCGACCTTTCCAGCGAAAATCCGTTCGAGGTCACGGAGGGGCATCTTTTGAAGGAGCGCCTGGCCGAAATCCTCGATACGCTGACCGACCGCGAAAAGCAGGTGGTGGACTACCGCTTCGGGCTTTCCGACGGCTACAGCCGCACCTTGGAGGAAGTCGGCCGGATTTTCAACGTTACCCGCGAACGCATCCGCCAGATCGAGGCCAAGGCGCTGCGCAAACTGCGCCACCCCAGCCGCATGCGGACGTTGCAGGACTATCGAAACCAACAGTAATCCCCAAAGAACAGCAAGAAGAAAGAAGAGGTAGACCAACATGTGTCCCCAGACCCTGATCGCCGCCGCCGCCGGATTTGCGGCCGGAATCGTGGTTTCCGCCATCGTTTGCAAGGCGCGCTGCAAATGCGCCGGCAAATCCCGCAAGGCCGATTCCCGTCCCAATCGCAAGAGCGAGCCCGTGTTCCAGAAGACCCATCCCGCCCCCGCTGACGGCTCCATCGAGATATACGTCGGCAACCTGAGCTACGACGTCAACGACGAGGCGCTCGAGAAGGAATTCGCCGCCTACGGCAAGGTCAATTCCGCGCGCGTCATCATCAACAAGTACAACGGCAAGTCCAAGGGCTTCGGCTTCGTGCAGATGCCCGACCGCGCCGAGGCCGATGCCGCCGTGGCCGCCCTCAACGAAAAGGAAATTCTCGGCCGCCGCATCCGCTGTAACGTGGCCAAGAACGTGATTTCGCAGTAATATGGCCAAAGTCCTTGTACCCCTGGCCGACGGTTTCGAGGAAATCGAGGCCGTAACCGTAGTGGACGTGCTGCGTCGCGGCGGCGTCGAAGTGGTCACGGCCGCCATCGCCGGCGATCTCGAAGTGAAGGGCGCGCACGGCATGGTCATGCGCGCCGATCGCAAGTTCTCCGAAGCCCAAGGCGACGATTACGAGGTGATCGTCCTCCCCGGCGGCGGCGAAGGCACGCAGAACCTCAAGAACTGCGAGGCGCTCATCGAGCGGCTCCGTCGGCAGAAGGACGAAGGTCGCCTCAACGCGGCCATTTGCGCGGCGCCGCTGGTGCTGGTCGAGGCCGGCGTGGTGGAACCGGGCATCCATGTCACCTGTTATCCCACGGTTTCGGTCGAAATGGATCGCGCGGTGGCGCAGGTGCCGGTGATCGCCGATCGCGATATCGTCACCGGTCAGGCTCCCGGTGCGGCCATGCTGTTCGCGCTGGTGTTGCTCAAGGAGCTCGCCGGCGAACGCGTGGCCAACAAGGTGGCGCGCGGTCTGGTGACGGACGTGCTGGAATGAGCCTGCTTGCGGCCATTCTCGCCGTAAGCTTCCTCTGGTCGTTCGATCCGGAACATCCCGAAGAGCCGGTTAGCCGGGCCATTCTGGACCTGGCCCGGCAAGATCCGGCGGTCAAGCCGGAGAAGTGGGGCGGGCTTATTCTCCCGGGTGCGGGGGGCCGATCCACGTTCATGCTGGCCTTGGCGGGCGGCAACGCCCCCGACATCTACAAGGCCTGGTTCCATATTCTCCGCCACGATATCGACCAGGGCTTCGTCTACCCGCTCGACGAGTGGCTGGACGCCAAAGACATCCCGCAGGACAACATCTGGGATCGCGTACGCGTCAAGGACGGCCACGTCTGGGCCGTGCCCACGCCGGGGGTGCAGTACTACGGCATCATCTACCGCAAGGATTTGGCGCGCGCCGCCGATCTCGACCCGGCCTCGCCCCCTCGCACCTGGGAGGAATTCCGCGCCTGGTGCCGCGCGCTCAAGCGGCCGGGAGTAAGGCCGTTCGCGGTGGAAAACCGCCCTTGGGGGTTTTTGCCCTGGGTGCAGTCTGCGGGTGGCGACGTGGTCAACGCCGAAGGCACCGCCGCCACTTTCGATTGCCCCGCCGCGCTCGAGGCCGCCGGCTTCCTGCAGGAACTGGTGCGCGAGGATCTGATCCTCGGCTTCCCTACGCTCACCCAGGCCGACGAAATCAGCCAGCGCTTTGCCGCGGGCGAAATCGCCATGGTCTTCGGGGGCGAAACGCTCGTCAAGCGCCTGGTGGAGGTGCAGAACTTCCCGGCTGAACTTATCGGCATGATGCCGTTCCCCTCGCCCTCGCCCGAGATCCCCCGGGTGCTGCAGGCGCACAAGCATTTCTACGCCCTCAGCGAATCGGTGGCGCACCAGAGCCGCGAAGCGCGCGATCTCGCTTTCCGGTGCCTCATGGCCATGAGCGACGAGCATCTCGCCGACGAGGAGGTGGCGTTGGCCGTGCGCGAAGGGCGGGCGTTCTGGCTCGAGGACAACATCAAAAACGGGCTTGCGGACGGCTCGATCCGCCCCGTTACCGAGCCTTGGGCGGGCTTTTGGCAGGCGGCATCCGATCTCGTGCAGCGGCGCTTCCTGGGGCTGCTCCTCTCCGATGCGGGTCGGGATTTCGACTATGTTGCGGCCTTGAGGTCGATCAACGAAGACGCCAATCGCGGGCTCATGTTCAGCTCCGACTCCACCCGCCTCGACCGGCTGCGCCCGTATGCGCGGGTGATGTTGGGCGCGGTCCTCGCCTGTGCGCTGGTGGCGCTCTTTGTCGCGTGGCGCTATCGGCCCCGGTCGGCCACGGGCGGCAAATGGCGCCTGGTGCCGTGGTTCTTTTTGTTGCCGGCCGTTGCCAGCATCCTCCTCTGGTCGTACTATCCGCTCGTCCGCGGCGCCTTCATGGCGTTCCAGGATTACCGTATCGTGGGGCAAAGCGCGTTCGCCGGGCTCGACAATTTCATCCGGGTGGCCATCGACCCCAATTTCTGGGCGGCGTGGGTGCGCACGTTCGAATATGTGGCGATAACGCTCCTGTTGGGCTTTTTGACCCCGATTTTCCTCGCGCTGATGCTCTGCGAAATCCCCAAGGGCAAGGTGTTTTTCCGTTTCCTCTATTTTCTCCCGCACTTGACCTCGGCCTTGGTCGTGACGCTCCTTTGGAAGCTTATGTTCGACCCTACCGAAAACGGGATCTTGAACCAAATCGTCATGTCGCTCGGCTTTGCCCGCCAGTCGTGGCTCCTCGACCCCAAGCTCGCCATGGTGTGCTGCATTCTGCCGGGAGTATGGGCGGGGGCGGGCATCAGTTCCCTCATCTACATCGCGGCCCTGTCTTCGCTTCCTAGCGACTACTACGAGGCCGCCGCCATTGACGGCGCCGGCATCCTCGGGCGCTTCCGGCACATTACCTTCCCGCAGCTTGCGCCCTTGATGGTCATCAACTTCGTCGGCGCGTTTATCGCGGCGTTCCAGGGCATGGGGAGTATCTTCCTTTTGACGTTCGGCGGACCCGGCGACGCCACCCAGGTGCTGTCGCTCCAGATCTGGAAAGAAGCGTACAACAACTTGCGTTTTTCCACCGCCACCACCATGGCGTGGTTCCTGGGGGTGGCCCTCATCGGCTTTACCTACCTGCAAATCCGCTTCCTCCGCCGTGTGGAATTCCGCCAAGCCTCCGCGAATTGAGTCGTTCGCAAACCACTCACGTGACCATCTTCCCCGTTTTTTATTCCCGTATTCGGCTGTCTTAGAAAGGGAGTTTATGCTTGACTTTGGGGGCGGAAATATGGTATAATATACAAACCAAACGTAAAAAAGGCGGAATCATGGTAAATCAGACCAAACTCGGCGAGCGCATCAAGGCGTATCGCGAAAATTTGAGCATGACGGTCGAGGACTTGAGCCTCAAGAGCCAGGTGGACGTGCGCACCATTTTCCGGCTGGAAAACGGCACGTTGCTGCCGGGCATGGGCGCCATGTTCCGCCTCGCCAAGGCGCTGGGGCAGCGGCTCGGGACGTTCATGGACGACCAGTACGCCGAAGACCCCATCATCTCGCGCGCCGAGGAGCCGATGGACGAAGATGGCGTGAAGATGATGGCCCACGGCAAACCCGACCGCAACATGGATCCGTACTGGATCGTGCTGGACGAAAAGGGTACGGTCAAGAGCATGGAGTTCGAGGGCGAGTTCTTTTTGCTCGTCATCGACGGCGAAATCGAGCTTAACTACGGCGGCAAAACCGACACGCTGAAGCGGGGCGACAGCGCCTACTTCAACGCGCTCGTCAAGCACAACTACCGCGCCATCGGCGGCAAGCGCGCCACCATCGTAGGCATCCATTACATGCCGATGTGAGGAAAAGGAGCAAGCAATGAGCTGGTTCGAAGCCAAGGCCGAAAAGGCCAAAATCCCCGCCGCCAAGGAACTCTGGGCGGTATGTCCCAAATGCAAGAGCCATCTGCCCAAGGAGGAGTGGAAGGCCAACAACGCGATTTGCCCGCGCTGCAACTACCACGGGCGCCTTTCGGCCCGCGAACGCATCGCGCAGATCGCCGACGAGGGCAGCTTCAAGGAAATCTTCCGCGAGGTCAGCTACTCCGACCATCTCGACTTCCACGACGCCACCGGCGACTACAAGAGCAAGGTGGAGGCCACCATCAAGAAGAGCGGCGAAACCGAATCGATCGTGATGGGCACGGCCAAGATCGGCGGCCATGACGCCATGCTGGGCGTGATGGACTTCGGCTTCATGGGCGGCAGCCTCGGCACCGGCACCGGCGAGCGCATCGCCAGGGCGTGCGAGGAGGCCATCATGAAGCGGTTGCCGCTCGTGATCTTTTCGGCGTCGGGTGGCGCGCGCATGCACGAGGGTATTTTGAGCCTGATGCAGATGGCCAAGACTTCGGCCGCGATCGGCAAGCTCAAGGATATGGGGCTGCCATACATCAGCGTACTTACCGACCCCACCACCGGCGGCGTCAGCGCGTCGTTCGCGATGCTGGGCGACATCAACATCACCGAGCCCAAGGCGCTTATCGGCTTCGCGGGTCGCCGGGTGATCGAAAACACCATCCACCAGAAGCTGCCCGACGACTTCCAGAGCGCCGAGTACCTGGAGAAGCACGGCTTTATCGACAAAATCGTGGAACGCAAGGACATGAAGGCGTTCATCGCCAAGATGCTCAACTATTGGGGGTTCTAATCAGATGAAGAAGACATCCGCAAAGGCCAAGGCGGCCAAGGTCACGGCGTGGGACCGCGTCAAACTCGCGCGCGACGCCAAGCGTCCGCATCTGGCCGATTTCATCAAGCTGATCGCGAGCGACTTCGAGGAACTGCACGGCGATCGGCTCGTCAACGACGATCGCGCGCTGATCGGCGGCTTCGCCACCATCGAGGGCGAGAAGGTGCTGGTGCTCGGGCACCACAAGGGCGCCACGGTCGAAGAGAACATGGAGGCCAATTTCGGCATGGTCAACCCCGACGGCTACCGCAAGGCGATGCGTCTAGGGAAGCTCGCGGAAAAGTTCCGGTTGCCGATCGTCACCTTCGTGGATACTCCCGGCGCCTATCCCGGCGATACCGCCGAGGCCCGCGGCCAAGCCGAGGCGATCGCCAAGAGCCTCGAGGTGTTCGCGGGGCTCAAGACGCCGATCGTGGTGGTGGTGACCGGCGAAGGCGGCTCGGGCGGCGCTTTGGCGATTGCCGTGGGCGACAAGATTTTGATGCTCGAGAACGCCGTGTATTCGGTGATCTCCCCCGAGGGCTGCGCCGGCATTCTCTGGCGCGACGGCAAAGCGGCGCCGTTGGCGGCCGAGGCGCTCAAGATCACCGCGGCCGATCTCGCCAAACTGGGCGTGATCGACGAGATCGTCAAGGAGCCCGCAGGTGGCGCGCAGAACAACCACAAGCTCGCGGCGGCCAACGTCAAGAAGGCGGTGCTCAAGGCGCTCAAAGAACTTAAATCGCTCTCCGTCGACGAGCTGATGGCGCGGAGGTACAACAAACTCATGCAGATGGGCAGGTTCAACTGATGGCGGAAGAAAACAAATCGTCTTCGGACGCACTCGCGGCGCTGTGCAAGCGCCGCGGGTTCATTTACCACTCGTCCGAAATCTACGGCGGCATGCCGGGTTTCTGGGACTATGGCCCCTTGGGCTGCGAGCTCAAGGCCAACGTCAAGCAGGCGTGGTGGCAGTTCACGGTGCGCGGTCGCGAGGACGTGGCGGGGCTCGACGCCACCATCATCATGCACCCCAAGATCTGGAAGGCGTCGGGCCATCTCGATACGTTCGCCGACCCCATGACCATGTGCAAGGACTGCAAGAAGCTGATGCGGTCCGACCAGATCAAGGACATCTACGCCGACCAGAAGAAAAAGCCGCAGCCCAAGGTGGCCGGCAGCGATTTCTTCTGCCCCTACTGCGGCGGCGAGCTCACCGAGCCCAAGCCGTTCAACCTGATGTTCAAGACTGTCGTAGGCCCGATCGACGACCCGTCGAACGTCGCCTACCTCCGCCCGGAGACGGCTCAAGCCATATTCGCGCAGTTCCAGAACGTGCTCGCCACATCGCGCCAGCAGGTGCCGTTCGGCATCGCGCAGATGGGCAAGAGCTTCCGCAACGAGGTGACGCCGCGCAACTACACGTTCCGCAGCCGCGAGTTCGAGCAGATGGAGCTTGAGTTCTTCATCCGCCCAGACGAGGCGGTGGAAATCCTCCACGGCCACGTTGTCACGCTCGCCGACAACCCTAACCTCGACGGACCGGTGCAGGAGGACTGGGGATGGGAGGTGTGGCACAAGTA
>JAFXST010000031.1 GCA_017525475.1 Kiritimatiellia bacterium
ACCTGGGTGGGGCAGCTGCCGGTGGTCGACGCGATCGACGACGACATGAACTACTACCAGGTGCTGTTCGACCGCTGGGCCAACGAAGTAACCTCGGCGGTGGCTTCGAAAGCTTCGAAGTGGCGCCGTCCCCGAGCTGCCGAGGCCAATCTGGTGCGCTTCTACGTGGCGACCACCATCGACGAGTCGATCGCGGAACTGGAGAGCCAGACGAAGGGCGCCAAGGGCGAACAGCTCGTGGAGCTGCGGCGCGTGGTGGGCGGCGCGTCGGTGGAGCTCGACGGCGCGGTGATCGGCTCGGCTCCGGGCGAGTTCATGGCGACGCCGGGACTGCACCAGCTTCGGGTGCGCCGCGAATGGATGAAGCCGTATTCGGCCACCGTCAACATCGCCGACGGCATGACGCTCAAAGTGGCGCTCGAAATGTCGGACGAGGGCGCGGCCAAGTGGGGGACGCTGGAGAACCTGCGCGCGGATCTCGCCATGAAATACGCCGCCGCCGCCAAGGAGCGCGGCATCCGGGTGAATCTCGACAGCACCAACTGGCGCGACGTGGGCAATACCACCACCGTAATCGCCCCTTAAGATGAAGAAATTGCTGGCCATAGCCGCCGCCATGCTGATGGCGGCCGGGTGCGTGACCGAAAGCGGCGACGTGAAAGAAGCCGTTTTCGCGCTCCAGACGGGCAACGACCAGTTGGCCATCAAGTGGAGCGAGGATCTGGCCACGGACAGCACCTATTCCAAGACGTTGGGGCTCGTCGAAGCCGGACGCGTCAATATGCTGGCCGGGCGCTACGACGCGGCCGAATCGTGGTTTCGGCAGGCGGTGGATACGGCGGTGGACCGCAAGGAGGCCCAGCCCAAGCTCAAAATCGGCGACATGGCCAACACCGCCTTGTCGGCGACCGTGACCGACGACAGGACGCGCAACTATTACCTGCCCGCCTACGAGCTCAATCTGGCGCTCGAGTACGGGATAATCGCCGAGCTCATGAACGGCAAGCGCGACGATGCGCTGGCCGACGCCAGGCTTGCCGTCTACGTGCAGAACGCGCTGGCCGACGAATACGGCGCCGACGTGGCCAAGACCGCGGCCGGCGCGAGCCAGGACGCCCAAGGCATGTGCAGCGAGCAGTCGGCGCGGCTCGACGAACTGGTGGCCGAAAGCAGCAACTCGTGGGAGAATCCGGTGTTGTGGTGGCTTACGGGCGTGATGCTCGACCAGAACGGCGAAACCGAGATGGCGCTCGCTTCCTACCGCAAGGCGTCGGTGTTGTCGCCCGGCAACCCCTATACGTCGCAGCGCGCCCCGGCGGCGGACAAATCGCGGCTGGTGGTGATTTACGACCAGGATTTCGTTTCGCGCCGCAAGTCGCTGAAGGTGCCGGTGCCGATCTACACGATGATGAGCATCGACATCCCGATGTACGAAGATACGCCGTACGTGCCCGAGCGCGTGCGCATCGCCGGCTCCAAGGGCGAGGCGGAGGCGATGCCGACTTTGAACGTGCAGGCGTTGGCGGCGCGGGATCTCAAAGAGCAGCTACCCGGCATCATCACCCGCAACCTGACCCGCGCGGCCACGGCGGCGGCGGCCCAGGCGGCGGTGAACGCCTCCGGCAATTCCTACGCCAAGCTCGGCATGATGGCGGTCAACGGGGTGGCCATGGCCATCCGGCGCGCGGACACCCGCAGCTGGGTGACGTTGCCGATGGGCCAGCAGATCTGGAGCGACAGCGAAATGGAGCCCGGCGACTACCAGATCGGGGTAAACGTGAACGGCGCCGTCTATACCACCCAAGTGCCGCTCAAGGCCGGCAAGACGAGGCTTTTGTACATATCCCACACCACCAACGGATTCAGAGGAGGAAACTGTGAACTGTAAAACGCTATTGGGCGCCTTGACGGCGCTGGCGCTCGCCGGATGCGTGGAAACCGCCGGCACGCGCGTCACCATCGATACCGCCACCGGGGACGCCTCGGTGATGGAGTGCTCCACCCGCCTGCGCAACCGCGTAAGGGTGGTGCGTTGCACCTACTCGGACGCCGACGGCATCGCCAAGGCCACGGTCACGCTGGAGTCGCTCACGCACGGCCGCCAGGAATTGCAGGCGCGCATGGTGTGGATGGACGACGACGGCGCCGAGATCGACGCCGACGGCAAGCCCTTCAGGGCGATCGTGCTCGACGGGCGCGACACTTACACGTTTTCGGGGCTGGCTCCCAATCCCAGGGGGCGCACCGCCAAAGTACAAATCAGGGAAACGGAGACTGCACAATGAAAACACCCATGATCGCATTGGCGGCGCTGGCCGCCGTGGTTTCGGCCGGTTGCGCCACCACCACCGCGCGCGAAACGCAACTCGACCGCAAGGCGATGACGGCGGCGCTGGAGCCGCAGGACGTGCGGCGCACGGTGGAGAAGATGGTCGATTCGATGCTGGCCGACCAGGAGTTCATCAAGGAGGTCGGCGGCAACCGGCCGGTCCTGGATATTTCCGGCATCCAGAACCGCTCCACGATGCACCTGGACATGACGAGCATCACCGATTCGATCCGCACCAAGCTCCTGCGCTCGCGCAAGTTCCGGTTCATGGATCGCACGACGTCGGGCGAGGACGTGCAGTTCATGAACGACCAGGCGTTCAACGGACTTACCGACCCCAACAAGGCGATCGCCGCCGGGCAGCAGTCGGCCGCGCAGATGTACCTGTACGGCGCCTTGACCGAAATGCGCCAGCAGGTAAACGGCGTCACCGACCGGTACTACAAGTTCACGCTGAACCTCAAGGATTTGCGCTCGGGCGAAATCATCTGGAGCGACGAGCAGGAAATCCGCAAGGAACAGACCAAGTCGACGATGGGGTTTTGATTGGCGGAACCAAGCGAGGAATTGGAGCGCGAGCTCGTAATTGACGTGTCGCGCCTCGACCCCGAGGGGGAGATCCTCGAGGGCGAGGTGGACTGCGTCGATCTCGACGAGGAGCTGGTCAAGCCGTTCGGGGGCGTGAGGTATCGCTTGCGGGCGCAAGCCATCGGGAGCGAACTTTTGGTTTCCGGGCGTCTGGAGCAGGATTTCGAACTCGTCTGCAGCCGTTGCGGCCGCGATTTCGATACCACAATCGTAGTCGACGACTTTGCGGAGTCGTACGAGCTCGATGAAAAAACTTCAGAAATCGTATTGACTTCCGACGTAAGAGATAGTATAATACTCCAATTGCCGTCATATCCGGTCTGCGACGAAGCATGCGCTGGCATCGAAATGGAATCCGCCATGCCCGCCGACGACCGGTGGAACGCTTTAGACAAAATCGAAGAACAAAGAGCAGAAAGGAACCAGAACCATGGCAAGTCCTAAGCATAAGGTGTCGAAGATGCGCAAGCGTCAGCGGGTGGCTTCGCTGGAGAAGCCGATCCTCGCGCAGGTGGGCACGTGCCCCAGCTGCGGCGCGGCGGTGCGCTCGCACCGCGCATGCCCCAAGTGCGGCACCTACAAAGGCAAGAAGGTAGTTTCGGTAGGAGAATAAAGACATGACCAGGATCGCCCTCGATGCAATGGGGGGCGACAACGCCCCCGGGGAAATCGTCAAAGGCGCGGTAAGGGCCGCTACGGACCTTGCCGACGTCAATATTTTGCTGGTCGGCCAGTTGTCGCCCATCCAGGCCGTTCTCGACGGCCTCGACAGTAACTTGAAGGCCGACGCGCAGCGTGCCATCGAGGGTGGACGGCTGGAGATAATCCATGCTCCCGACATCGCCGAAATGGACGAGAGTCCGGTGGATGCCGTGCGCAAGAAAAAGGATTGCTCCATCAACGTGGCGATGCGGCTCGTCAAGGAAGGGCGCGCCGACGCGTTTCTCTCGGCCGGCAATTCCGGGGCGGTGGCCACCAGCGCCATCTTCAACCTGGGCCGGATCCCCGGCGTGGCGCGGCCGGCCATCGCCATGACACTCCCGACCCGCGAACCCGGCCGTCCGCTGCTGCTGCTGGACGCCGGCGCCAACATGGACTGCCATCCCGACTGGCTGGTGCAGTTCGCCATCATGGGCAACGCCTACTCGCACGCGGTGCTGAAGCGCGAAACCCCGGTGGTGGGCCTCATCTCGATCGGCACCGAGGATTGCAAGGGCAACGAGATGACGAAGGAGACGTTCCCGCTTTTGAAGCAGGTCACGGACATCAACTTCATCGGCAACATCGAGGGCCACGATTTCTTCAACGGCGGCGTGGACGTGGCGGTATGCGACGGCTTTGTGGGCAACGTGGTGCTCAAGACCACCGAATCGATCGCCAAGGCCATCAGCTTCTGGCTCAAGCGCGAGCTTACGACCTCGTGGTTCCGCAAAATCTGCGCGCTCATGCTCAAGCCGGCGTTCAGCTCGCTCAAGCGGCAGATGGACCCCGACATCTACGGCGGCGCTCCGCTCTTGGGCGTGCCGGGCGCGGTCATCATCACGCACGGCAATTCGTCGCACAAGACCATCTTCTATGCCATCAAGGCGGCGGTATCGGCGGCCAAGGCCGATGTTTCGGGCACGATCGCCCGGGCCATCAGCGAAAACGCCGAGGACGGCAAGCAGAAATGAGCGAATACAATTTTACCGCCATCGAGCGGAAATGGCAGAAGTATTGGCTTGACCACAAGACTTTCAAGACCGAGAACGGCAAGGGCGGCAAGAAGTTCTACTGCCTCGACATGTTCCCATATCCGTCGGGCGCGGGGTTGCACGTAGGCCACCCTGAAGGCTATACCGCCACCGACATTCTCTGCCGCTACAAGCGCATGCGTGGCTTCAACGTACTCCACCCCATGGGCTGGGACGCGTTCGGCCTGCCCGCCGAGCAGTACGCGGTGGAGACCGGCACCCATCCCGCGGTCACCACCAAGAAGAACGTGGACCGGTTCCGCGAGCAGATTCGCTCGCTCGGCTTTAGCTACGACTGGGACCGCGAGGTGAACACCACGGACCCGAAGTACTACAAGTGGACGCAGTGGATTTTCGAGCAGCTCTACAAGAAGGGCCTCGCCTATGTGGCCGAGGTGCCCGTAAACTGGTGCCCGGCGCTCGGTACGGTGCTCGCCAACGAGGAAGTGATCGACGGCAGGTCCGAGCGCGGCAACCATCCCGTGATCCGCAAACCGATGCGCCAGTGGATGCTCAAGATCACCGAATACGCCGAGCGGCTCCTGAGCGATCTCGATACGCTCGACTGGCCCGAAGGCATCAAGGAGATGCAGCGCAACTGGATCGGCAAGTCCACCGGGGCGCTGGTGGATTTTGGCGTGAAGGGCGCCGAAGGCACGATTACCGTGTATACGACGCGTTGCGATACGCTTTTCGGCGCGACTTACATGGTGCTGTCGCCCGAGCACCAGCTCGTGGGCAAGTGGCTCGAGGACGGCTCCGTCAAGAACGGCGAGGCGGTAAGGGAATACCGGCGCAAGGCGGCCTCCAAGAGCGACCTCGAGCGCACCGAGCTCAACAAAGAGAAGACCGGCGTACGGCTCGAAGGCGTGGAGGGGGTGAACCCCGTCAACGGCGAGAACATCCCGATCTTCATCTCCGACTATGTTCTTGCGAGCTACGGGACCGGCGCGATCATGGCCGTGCCCGCGCACGACGAGCGCGACTTCGATTTCGCCAAGGTGTTTGATTTGCCGATCTACCAAGTGGTGGCGCCGGCGGATTCCGATGCCGCTAGGACATCTAGCGCTTCTAGCGTTTCCAGAGTCCCCTACACCGGCAGCGCGGCCTTTACCGATATCGCGACGGGCGTGATGGTCAACTCGGGATTCCTGAACGGACTCTCCGTCGAGGAGGCGCGCCCCGCGATGATCGAGTGGCTCGAGGCCAATGGCGTGGGCAAGGCCAAGACGCAGTACAAACTGCGCGACTGGCTCTTTTCGCGCCAGCGCTACTGGGGCGAGCCGTTCCCGGTGATCAACTGGGAAGACGGTACGCAGTCGCTCGTACCCGAGGATTCTTTGCCGCTCACTTTGCCCGAACTTGCCGACTACAAGCCGACCGGGACGGGCGAGCCGCCGCTCGCCAAGGCGACCGGGTGGCTCAATGTGGTGGATCCGGCGACCGGCAAGAAGGGCGTGCGCGAAACCAACACCATGCCGCAATGGGCCGGTAGCTGCTGGTACTATTTGAGGTATATCGACCCGTGCAACGACCGGGCGTTCGCGGATCCCGAACTTCTCAAGGAATGGCTGCCGGTCGATCTGTACGTGGGCGGCGCGGAGCATGCCGTTTTGCATCTGCTTTACGCCCGCTTCTGGCACAAGGTGCTGTTCGACCTCGGCTACGTGCCGACGCCCGAGCCGTTCCAGCGTCTCGTCAACCAGGGGATGATCCTCGGCCTCGCCTACAAGACGAAGCGCGGAGTGCTGATCCCGATGGACCAGATCGAGTGGCGCGACGGCAAGCCCTACGGCGCGGAAGAGGGCGGAGAGAAGGAGGAGCTTACGGAGTTCCCCGCCAAGATGTCGAAGTCGCTCAAGAACGTGGTCAATCCCGACGACGTGATCCGCGACTACGGCGCCGATTCGCTGAGGTTGTACGAAATGTTCATGGGCCCGCTGCAGGCGGTAAAGCCATGGTCAACCAAGGGCGTCGAGGGCGTGCACCGCTTCTTGAAGCGCGCCAACAAGTTCGTGACCGAATCCCCGATCGAAGACCGGCCGCCGACCCGGGAAGAGGCCAAGAGCCTCAACCGCATGGTCAAGAAGGTGGGCGACGACCTGGAGGGCATGAACTTCAATACGGCGATTTCGGCCATGATGGTGTTCCTCAACGAGGCGGGCGATACCGTTTCGCGGGAGGCGGCGGAAAAGTTCACGCTGTGCCTTTCGCCGTTCGCGCCGCACCTCGGCGAAGAACTGTGGGAGTTCCTGGGGCATGCGGACACGCTCGCCTACGAACCGTGGCCCGAGTTCGACCCCTCGGCGCTGGCCGAGGATACGATCGAGATCCCGGTGCAGATCCTGGGCAAGCTCCGCGGGCGCATAACCGTGCCGGTCGCGGCGACGCCGGCCGACATGGAAGCGGCGGCCAAGGCCAATCCGGACGTGGCGCGCCATCTCGAGGGCAAGACGATCGTCAAGGTTATCGCCGTCCCCAAGCGGATGGTGAACTTCGTGGTGAGGTGATTATGGCTACCGGAATCAAGTTTCTCAACGTTATCGGAACGTGGCGGATGGTGGCGGACGCCGCGCGCACCACCATCCGGCAGGAGGAAGGCACCAAAGAGCCGTCCGCCAAGTGGAAAAAGCGCATCCTCCTCGCGGAGCATTCGCCCATCCGCAAGTTGATGTTCAACTGGAAATGGGAGGATTTGCCCTATTGGGTGAGCGTGCATTTCGTGCGCCACAAATACGGCATCGAGCATTTCGTCTCCACCCAGCGTACCGACCGCACCGGCGACGACCGCGAAGGCAAGCGGCAGGATTCGCCGGTGGTGCACGAGTGTTTCGCCAACGCGGCCGAGGTGATGTTCATCTCCCGCCGCCGGTTGTGCGCCCAGGCTTCGCCGGAAACGCGCGCGGCCTGGAAAATGGTGATCGACGAAATCGCCGGGAAAGAGCCGGAAGTCGCCGAGTGCTGCGTACCGGAGTGCGTGTACCGCGGCTTCTGCCCGGAATTCAAGTCATGCGGCTATTGCGGCTCGCCCGCATGGCAGGCGGCGGTGGAAAAGTACCGTCGGGTCGGCTGAGCAATCTAAAGTCTAAGGAGAAAGCAACATGGATAGTCAACTTCTGAAACAGGCGATGGAGAAGATCGGTTCGGTGCCGGTGCTGGTGAACCTGGTTTCCAAGCGCGAGCGCGAACTCATCAACGGCGCCAAGCCGCTCGTGCGGCCCGAGTCGCTGGAGGTGGACAAGTGCGACATCGCGCTCAGGGAAATCGCCGAAGGCAAACTGGTGGCGGAAATCGATTTCGACGCCATCGCCAAGGCCGAAGAGTCCAAGACCCGCTGGATCGTCAAACGCGGGAGCGTCAACTCGCTCTACGCCGACTAAGTGATCGAAAACCGCAAGGCCCGTCACGACTATGCCGTGCTTGAAGATATCGAGTGCGGCATCGAGCTTACCGGCACCGAGGTCAAGGTGCTCCGCCACGGGGAAGGATCCCTCGCGGGGGCCTACGGAGCGGTGCTGGGCGGGGAACTGTACCTGGTGGGCATGAACATCCCGGCGTACGGTTTCGGCAACCGGTTCAACCACCAACCGGTGCGCAACCGCCGGCTCCTGGCCCACGCCAAGGAGATCCGGGAGCTCAAAATGAAGACGGAAGCCAAGGGTTTGACGCTGATTCCGCTGAATATGCACCTCAAGAACGGGCGGATCAAGGTTTCGCTCGGGGTGTGCAGGGGCAAGGCCCTGCACGACAAGCGCGAAAGCCTCAAGGCAAAAGCCGTGCGCCGGGAACTTGAAAGAATCGGATAATTTTGGTATAATATACGCAATAGACTGTAAAAATCAAGGAAGCAAAGCAATGTCGATGATGAAAGGTTTCTCCAACGCGTTCCGCATCCCGGAGCTCCGCAGGAAGATATTGATCACCCTGGGACTGGTGTTCGTGTGCAGACTCGTGTCTCAGATCCCGACGCCGGGCGTGGACTGGAGGGCGCTGCAGGCGGTGATCGAAACCGCCCGCCAGAGTTCCGCCGGCGGCGGCATACTCGATTGGTTCGACGTCTTCACCGGCGGCGCCATGGCGCAGTGCGCGATCGGCTTTCTATCGATCTGGCCCTACATTTCGGCGCAGATCGTGATTCAGCTCCTGAGCTCGGTGATCCCGGCGCTCGAGAAGCTCAAGAAGGAAGGCGAGTCGGGGCGCCAGCAGTTGGCGCAGATTACGCGCTATCTCACCATCGTGCTCTGCGTGGTGCAGTCTTGGGGCATCGCGACCATGCTTTCGCATCCCGCCGCCCTCGGCCCCGCATTCGCCGGCACCGAAATCGTGGTCAATCCCGGGCTGGGCTTCCAGTTGATGACGGTGATAGGCATGACCTGCGCCTCGCTGTTCGTGATGTGGCTCGCCGACCAGATCACCACCTTCGGCATCGGCAACGGCGCGTCGCTGATCATCATGATCAACATCACTTCGCGCCTGCCGCAGGCCATCATGAGCGCCTGGGAGCGCTACTTCGGGCTGGGCGGAGTGCAGGCTTCGGCGCCGATCGCGGAACTGCCGATCCTGGTGCTCTTCTTCATGCTGGTCGTCATGGGCACGGTGCTGCTCACCCAGGGCGTGCGCAAGGTCACCATCCACACCACCCGGCGGAGCGTAGGCGGCGGCAACACCTACGGCATGCAGCAGACCTATATGCCGTTAAGGGTCAACTACACGGGCGTGATGCCGATCATCTTCGCCCAGCCGCTCATCCAGATTCCGTCCACCATTCTGCTCAAGGTTACCGATTCCACCTCGTCCGGCTTTTCGGGCGCGCTCAACCGGTTCGCCCAGGATTTGAGCAGCCCGACGACGGCCCTCCACATGGTGGTGTACGCCGCGCTCATAATGTTCTTCGCGTTCTTCTGGGTGGCTACCCAGTTTAACGCCATCGACATCTCGGAGAATCTCAAGAAGGACGGCAGCTACATCCCCGGCATCCGTCCCGGGCGCGCCACGGCGGAATTTCTCGACGACATGATGACCAAGATCACGCTTATCGGCGGTACCGGTCTTTTGGTGGTGGCGCTCATCCCGATGCTCCTCATGGGCTGGATGAGCGTACCGTGGGCGATCGCCAGCTTCTTCGGCGGCACGTCGCTGTTGATCGTGGTGGGCGTGGCGCTGGATACGCTCAGGATCATGGAGTCGCATCTTCTGGTGCGCAAGTACGACGGCTTTTTGAGCCACGGCTCTTTGCGCGGCCGCAACGGCTGAAACGCTTTACACATAATTCTACTGAAAGGACTCAAGTTATGACCACACGCAGGAATTTTCTCAAGGGTACGGCCTGGATCGGCGCGGTTGCCGCGCTTTCGGGCAGCGCCAAGAGCATGCTCAAGCTCGGCGGCACGGGGACCATGTCGGGGTTTGCCGCGCCCGCGCTCGGCAGGGTGAGGGTCGGCGTGGTCGGGCTCGGCATGCGCGGCCCCGGCGCCGTGCACCGCCTGGCGTCGATCCCCGGCGTAACGGTGGTGGCACTTTGCGACCTGTACCCCGAACGCGTCGCGGCCCAGAACGCCTGGCTCAAGAGCGAGGGCTATCCCGAGGCCACGGCCTACACCGGCGAAGAAGCCTACAAGGCGCTGTGCGAGAGCGACCTCGACCTCGTGTATATCGCCACCCCCTGGAAGCTCCACACTCCGATCGCGCTCTACGCCATGGAGCACGGCAAGCATGCCGCCATCGAAGTGCCTTCGGCCATGTATCTGGACGAGTGCTGGGCGCTGGTCGAGACGAGCGAGCGCACCGGCCGGCATTGCATGCAGCTGGAAAACTGCTGCTACGGCAGCGTCGAAATGTTTACGCTCAATCTCGTCCGCAAGGGCATCCTGGGCGAGCTCGTGCACGGCGAAGGCGCCTACATCCACGATTTGCGCTCGCTCAACTATCTCGACCCGGCGGCCGGCGGCTACCAGGGCTATTGGCGGCTCAAGTGGAACGCCGAGCATTACGGCAACCCCTATGCCACGCACGGGCTCGTGCCGATCATGCAGGCGATGAACGTGAACCGCGGCGACCGGTTTGATTACCTTACTTGCGTATCTTCCGACCAGTTCGGCATGGACAGCTACGCCAAGGCCAAATTCGGCGAGGAAAGCTGGCAGGCCAAGCTCCATCCGCGGTGCGGCGACATGTCCACGACGGTCATCAAGACGGTAAAAGGCAAGTCTATCATGATCCAGCACGATGTCACCAGCCCCCGTCCCTATTCGCGCATCAATCTCGTCTCCGGCACCCGGGGCATCCTGTGCGACTATCCGCTTAGGGTCGCGTTGGCCGGTAGCCCCGTGGACGGTGCGCACGAGTGGATGGACGACGAAGCGCTGGGGCGCCTGTACGGTGAGCACAAGCATCCGTTGTGGTCGGCGGCGGGCGAAATGGCGCAGGAAATCGGCGGTCACGGCGGCATGGACTTCCTGATGGACCTTCGTCTGTGCTACTGTTTGCAGAACGGGCTGCCGCTCGATATGGACGTGTACGACCTCGCCTCCTCCTGCGCGGTCGCCGAGCTCTCCGAGCGTTCGGCTTCGAATCGCGGCGAACCGCAGGACGTACCCGACTTCACCCGCGGCGGCTGGGAAACGGCCAAGCCATTGGGTATAGAGACGATCGACGACACCATGGTCGCGCGGCTCAAGGAGGTTTTCATCAAAGGCAAAAAGGACGATGCGCAGTTGAATGTTTAAGGCGTTCTGGCAGCTAGTCAAGTATGGCGTAATCGGCGTACTTTCGACCATCGTGCAGACGGGCGTATTTTATGCGCTCGCCTGTTCGTGTTTAAGGTGCCTGGCCGCGAGCGACTTTGCCGTAGCCAAACTGGGCTTTCCGATGGCGGAGGTCGACGATTCGGTGCGGGCGTGGCGGTTCGCCGCCGCTACCGCCATCGGATTCGTGGTGGCCAACATATTCTGCTGGCTGATGAACCGGCGTTTCGTGTTCCGGCCCGGCAAGTTCCGGTGGTATGCGGAATTCCTCTATTTCTTCTTGGCCGCAGCCGCCGCCACGCTGATCGCCATCGCGTTAAGTTCGTTCCTGATCGGCGTCTTTGGCCTGATGACCACGCTGGCGGTGTTTTTCGAGGTAGGGGTAAGTTTTGTCATCAACTATTTCACCCGCAAGTTTTTCATTTTCAGAGGTTGAGTCGATGCGGTATCGGGTTTCGTTTGCGGTATTTGCACTATTGGCGGCCGGCGCGTCCGCGCAGGTTCTGCAGGAGGCGTCACAGGTCGTCGCCCAGCCGGTTGCCCAGTACGATGCGGCTCCGGCCGTGCAGAACGCTTTGTTGCCTGCCGTGCAGCCGGCTTTGACGCCGGTTGCGGCACCGGTTTCGCCGGCGGAGGGGTTGTCTACCCGGGTGTTCAAGCTCAATTACGTCAGCGCCGACGAACTCGCCCAGCAGTTCAATTACACCTGGGCGGCCGATTTCGGGATCACCTCCGGCCTGATCCGCATCGCCTCGAGCTTCCCCGAGATCAACGCCGTGATGGTCACCGCACCGGAATACGTGCTCGACGTGTGCCAACAGGTAATCGACGAAGTCGACCGCGAGCCGCCGCAGGTCTACATAGAGGCTAGGTTCATCGAACTCGGCAACACCGCCTCGCACAAGATCGGAGTCGACTGGTCGATGCTCGACGGCATGACCGGTAAGGCCAACTTCGGCGGCGGTATCGACGGCCACCATATCGGCAGTGGCGTGGTCAGCTACCAAACTTCGACCACCACGGCCAACGGCTATACTTCCACGGCGCTTTCCGGCAATACCGGCTCCAACGGCAATATCACCCACTTTACCGGCACCTTGGACTTTTCGGAGATGTATCTAACCTTGCGGGCGCTGGAATCCACCGGCGACGCGCGCATCTTCTCCAACCCCAAGATCATCGTCACCTCCGGGCGCAAGGCTACGGTGGATATGACGACTAAGTATCCCAACGTGGCCATCAGCGCCAAGCGTACCAACTCGAGCGGGGTCGATTCGCTCGACCTCGATATGCAGATGGTGCCAATCCCCGGCGAAGACAAGTTTCTGTTCGCGCGCGAAGCGTTTTTCAGCTGGGGCATTTCGCTCGACGTGGTGCCGCGCATCAGCACCAACGGGCTCATCAACGTTTCGATCGTGCCCACCATTTCGAGCCAGTCCGACTGGGTGGAGGCCGGCACCATCAACAACAGTTCCAAGAGCGGCACCATCAGCTCCAAGTACCCGATTATCGACGTGCAAAGGCTCGTCACCGAATTCAACATGGCCAGCGGCACCACCGCGGTAATCGGCGGCTTGAGCCGCACCGAGGAGCAGCAGGTGGACAACGGAATCCCGGGACTTCGCAAGATCCCGTATATCGGCGAGTGGCTGTTCGGCAGCAAGGTGCGGCAGAAAGTGCAAAAGGAAATTCTGGTTTTCGTCACCGTAGGTCTGGTCGATCCCGGCAACATGCGCAAGGACGCGGGGCTGCCCAAGAATGCGGTCATGGGCCGGCAATACACCCAGGGCAACCGCCAGGAACCCGGCGATCGCCCGTCCAAGCGGCTGGAAGGGCTGGAATCGCTGGATATGCGCGATTTGGACGAGCAGGCGCAGGATCCGCTCCGGCAGCGCCCCGAGCCGCGCAGCGCCTCTCAAGTCGTGGCGGACGGCATCAATTTCAAAATCGCAACCACCGATGAAGAATCGGAAACGGAGAAGGAGGAAAAATGAAAGCAATAGTTACAGTGGCGGCTTCGGTGCTGTGTTTGGCGGCGATGGCCGACAAAGTGAGCCTTAAATCCGGCTCGTTTCTTACCGGCAAGGCCGGGGTCATTCAGGACGGCAAGCTCCAGTTCGAATCGGACGATCTGGGCGAGATCGAAATCGCCGTCGAGAATATCGCCGCGCTCGAGTCCGACGCCACGCACGTCTTGCAGTATGCCGACCTCTCCGAAGAAACGGTGCCGCTCACCATCGAGAACGGCGAATACGTGGTCGAGGGCAACAAGGTGAACATGGACAACGTCAAGGCCATCGATCCCGCGGAGGAGACCTGGCACGGTTCGATAAACGTGGCGTTCCAGTCCGACCGCGGCAACACCTACGGCCATAGCGCCACCGTGCTCGCCAACGTCAACCGCCGCTGGGAGAAGGACCGCTTCCGCACAGATTTCGGCTACTATTACGGCGACACCGGCACGTCGCGCGACACCCGCGAGAAGAACAAGGACAATTGGGAGCTCGAGTCGCAGCACGATCACTTCTGGTTGACCAAGGTTTACAGCTACGAAAACGCCAGGTATGTGCGCGACACCATGGCCGGCATCTCCACCCGCATCCGCCTCGGCGCCGGTCTCGGCTACCAGTGGCTGGACGCGGAAGAATTCGATTCCGGCAAATGGAGC
>JAFXST010000032.1 GCA_017525475.1 Kiritimatiellia bacterium
CGCACAACGTCTATAAGGAGCGCACGCCCGGCGTGGACGACGACTACTGCTCGGTGCACTACGCCCACCACCTGACGTTCGATCCGTATTTCTCGGAAACCATCCAGGTCTTCCACAATCTCGCGTACGATCCGGCCATCCACGACTGGGAGCAGTACACGATCGAAGCCGATGTCGGCGCCACCGCCAAGGTCTACGGCGATTTCGACCTGTTGGCCAAGATCGAGTGGGATTACAATTCCATGCCCGCGAGGGGGCGCAAATCGAGCGACTTCCGCTACATCCTCGGCCTCGGCTACAAGTGGTAAACGATGCGCGTCGCCATTGCTTATCCTCCGCTTGAAAGCGATTGCGGCGTAGCTTTGCTCACGCAGAACCGCCAGTTCCAGTGGTTCTCGCGTCCCACTTACATTTTCCCGGTGGTCCCGGCCACGGCGGCCACCATGCTCAAAGCGGCCGGGCACGAGGTGCTGTTCCTCGACGGCATCGCGGCGCAACTCACGATGGCGGAATTCAACCGCCGGCTCGGCGAGTTCGCCCCCGATTATGTGGTCGTGGAGACCAAGACGCCGGTCGTCAAGCGCCATTGGCGATGGATCGCCGAAGCGGCCCCGGCCGGCGCCAAGGTTATTATGGTGGGCGACCACGTGACTGCGCTCCCGGAGGAATCGGCCGGCAAGCCCAACGTCCATGCCGTACTTTGCGGCGGCGACTGGGATTACATGCTCCGCGATTTTCTCGCCGGCGATCGCCACGGCGGCATCTACCCCATGGTGCTCCGCCACGATCTCAAGGATGCGCCCTGGATCGACCGCGATTTGGCGCATTGGGAACTTTACGCCTGCAAGAACGGCAACTTCCGCGCCACCCCCGGCACCTACATCATGTCCGGGCGCGACTGCTGGCACGGCAAATGCACGTTTTGCAGCTGGACCACGCTCTACCCCAGGTACCGTACGCGCGACGCGATCGATGTGGTCGACGAGATCGAAATGCTGGTCGGCCGCTACGGCGTAAAGGAAATCATGGACGATTCCGGGTCCTTCCCGGTCGGGGAATGGCTCCGGACTTTCTGCCGCGAGATGATCCGGCGCAAGCTCTACCGCAAAGTCCGCATCGATTGCAATATGCGTTTCGGGCGGCTCGGCTACGAAGATTACCGGCTCATGCGCCAGGCCGGCTTCCGCCTCGTGCTCTTCGGGGTCGAAAGCGCCAATCAAGCCACGCTTGACAGCTACCGCAAGGCGATTACGGTAAAAGACGTGGAGGAAGGTTGCCGCTGGGCCAGCAAGGCGGGCCTCGACGTGCATCTCACCTTCATGTTCGGCCATGCCGGCGAAGGGCCGGCGGAAATCGCCAATACGGTACGCTTGGCGCGCAAACTGCTGGCCAAGGGCTGGGCGTCCACGCTCCAGTGCACAATGACCATTCCCTATCCGGGTACGCCGCTGTTCAAGGAACTCGAGGCGGCGGATATGCTGACCACCCGCGATTGGGACGAGTACGACATGCGCCGGACCGTAATCAAGACCCCCAAGGCCACCGAGGAGGAGATCAAGGCGGCCATCCGCGAGGTATATCTCGGTTTTCTGCAGCCGCGCGCTTTGCTGCGCCGGATTTTCTCCACCCGGACGCTTTTCGATTTCGGTTTCTACTACCGCGGTCTCAGGTCGCTTTTTGGACATCTAATGGACTTCCGACAATGAAAAACAGAGCATTGCTGCTTTCGCTGCTGGTCGCCGCATCCGGCGTTGCCGCTCCCACCGCCAAACAGCCGCCCGTGAAGCGCGATCCGGGCACGGTCAAAAACTATATTGTCAAGCAGGTGGGGGCTCAGGCCATCAAGGAAATCAGCGCCTTGGAGGGCGGCAAGGCGTTTCTCGACAAGTTTTTCAAAGATCAGGACTGGATGGAACAGTTTGCCGGCTCCGGCCTGGTCGGCGGCATAACCGCCTACGGTTGCAACGCCACGCCGAGCATGGACAAGAGCCTCAAGGCGTTGGATTTGCTGTATTGGAACGATCGTGGCGGCTGGGGCGACACCAAGGTCGGCCGGAACATGCTCACCTCGCTGGCGCTCAACCACGCGCACGATTTCAGCGACGAGAAGCTGGTCGAAATCGCCGAGTGCTACCGCGAATGGGACCGGAACGGCACGCTCCACTCCAGTTGCAAGAATCTGGACGTGCGTCAATGGCGCGAGGTGACCAACTTCGGCCAAAACGCCGAGCTGGACGTCGATTCGCTCCGGTGGATCCACGATTTCGCCACCGTCCCCGCCAGCCGATACAGCGGGCTGCCGTGGGAATGCCATTATCGCCTCTTCAATTGTTTCGGCACCTCCGTGCACAGCGGCGCCAACTATTACCGCCCCTGGATGCACCGTTGGTCCATCCAGGAGCTGCGTTACCGGGTGGGCGGCGTTTGCGGCGCGCTTTCCAAATTCGGCTCCCACGGCGCCGAGGCCCATGGCATCCGCTCGTACACCGCCGGACAGCCCGGGCACTGCGCCTTCATGCTGTGGAATCTTGACGAGGATCGCTGGGGGCATGCGTATTCGGTTACCGGCCACACCATGGCGCACTTTGTTTTGAGCGACGAGCACCGTTTTGCCGCCTCCGAGGAACAGGACCGTTATTACCGCAATCCCCGCCGCATGGACGCAGAGTTCCTGCGCTGGAAGGGCGAATACAAAAAATCGATGCAGATGTGCAACAACAACTGGCAGGCGGCGGCGGAGTGGCTGGAGAGCCTGCAGGGCAAGGGGCGCGAGGAGTGGGACGATTTCGGCGCCACCGTGCGCGCCACGTTCAAGGATGCGCCTTGCCTCGGCTGGAGCCTCTACCGCAAGTATCTCAAGTCCTTCAACGCCGACAAAGGCAAGATGCTCGCGGCCGCCAAACTGGGGCTCGCCGAGATCAAGGAAAATACCGCCAAAACGGAAGAGGCCATCTATCTCGACGAGGCGATCCTCGATCCGCTCGCCGAACTGTTCGGGAAAGACAAGGAACAGTTGTGGCCCCTCTTCCAGTCGGCGCTTGACAGTTATGCGGGTTCGCCCACGTTCTTCCGCCAGACCATCAACTGGGGCAGCGTCAATTTGATGTCCACGCCCGAGGACACCAAGCGGTATCTCGTCACGGTGGCCACCGCCGCCAAGACGCACAAGTGCAGTCTCGACTATGCCGGCATGATCAGCTCGGCCTCGCAGTCGGGCGACATCACCACCTTCAAGCAGATCTACAAGCTCATGGACAAGCTCAATCCCCAAGAGGCCGCCAAGCCCAACGGCAAGTCCTTCCCCAAGCAGGACTATGGCGGGGAGTTGCTGTCGGAGGAGGGGCTGTTGCAGATTTCCAACACCTGCGGCTACGATTCCCCGACCCGTTACCGCAATGCGCTCAACGCCGAGGATTTCGCCGATGCCAGCGCCTTCCACACCGACAAGACCAAGGAGCCGTGGGCGCAGGTGCTACTCCCCGGCGAAAGCTCGATCATGGGCGTTACGGTGGTCGATCGCACCGGCGGCTACAACGCCACCCGCCAGGTGCCGATGGAAATTTCGATCTCTTCCGATGGCGTCGCCTGGGAGCAGGTGGGTTCGGCCAAGGAGCCCAAGGGCGAGTACAAGTTCAATGTCGGCGGCAAGAAGGCCAAATACGTGCGGGTGGCGCGAACCAAGGACGCCAAGGATGAGGTGTTCCACCTCCACAAGATCCTCGTGTATGGCAAAAAGCTCTACTAGGCTCAAGGCGGTAATTCTGGCTGGCGGCTCCGGCGAGCGGTTTTGGCCGCTCTCCACGCCCGAACGGCCCAAGCAATTCCTCGACATCTTCGGCGGCAAGTCGCTTTTGCGCCAAAGCGTCGAGCGGCTCCAGGGGCTGGTCGCGCCCGAAGACGTGATCGTCGTAACCGCCTCGCAACTCGTATCCGCCACGCAGCGCGAACTCCCCGAGGTCCCGCCGGGCAATATCATCGGCGAGCCTTGCCGGCGCGATACCGCCGCGGCCGTGGCCATGGGCGTGGCCGCCGCCGGCGAAGGCATGGTCGGCGTGTTCCCTGCCGACCAGCTGGTTTCCAGGCCCGGCCGCTTCCGCCAGGCCGTGCGCCAGGCCGCCAAGCTGGCATCCGCATCGGAGCGCATTGCGGTTTTGGGCATCGAGCCCTTGGCCCCCTCCACCCAGTTTGGCTACATCAATCCCAAGACCGGCAAGTTCGTGGAAAAGCC
>JAFXST010000033.1 GCA_017525475.1 Kiritimatiellia bacterium
CTGATAGTCCTGCACACCACCGAAGCGCCGGCCAAGAGTTCGCTCAACAAGCTTTCCGACCGCGGCGAAGCGCATTTCTGCGTTACCGAAGAAGGGCAGATCTACCGCATCGTGGACCGCGACCGCGAGGCCTTCCACGCCGGGCGGTCGATATGGAACGGCAAGGAGGACGTGGACAAATTCTCGATCGGCATCGAGTGCGTGGGCTACCACGACAAACCCATGCCCGACATCCAGCTCGACGCGATCCGCGATCTGGTCGCCGAGCTCAAGGCCATGTACCGGCTCCAGGATCACCAGGTGGTGTGCCACAGCCACGTGGCCTACGGCGCGCCCAACAAGTGGCAGAAGCACGACCATCGCGGGCGCAAGCGCTGCGGAATGCTGTTCGCCATGCCTTCGGTGCGCAGCAGGCTCAATCTCAAGACCAAGCCCAAGGTCGACTGGGACGTCAAACGCAAGCGGCTTACCGTGGGCGACGAGTATCTCGCCAAAGTGCTCTACGGCAACGTGGACACGATGCGCCAGAACCGTGCCGTGGCCGTGCAAAAGCCCGCCCCCAAGCCCGAGGCGAAGACGGGGATTCTGAGCTGGTTCAGGTACGATTCCAAGCCCAAGGCGGCGAAAACCGCTCCGGCGGCCAAGAAGGTCGCGGGCACTTTCAAAGCGCCGCCAAAGTCGGTGGCCGACCTCAAGGCCCAGGGGTTCAGGCAGGTGGGTACGGTGAGCAAGGAACAGACCGCCAGCAAGCTGGTTGGAGCAAGGTGGAACAGGGCGGATACGTATTATACGATCCGCAACAAAGTGATCCCCGGCAACACCATCAATCCCGCAAAAATCGAATTGGGTATGGCAATTTGGCTGAAAAAGTGATATAATATCAGGCAATGGCTAAGATTAAACTGACCAAGACGGAGCTTAAAGCCCAGACCGACGCCCTCAAGCGCTTCCAGCGTTTTCTGCCGATGCTGCAGCTCAAAAAGCAGCAGCTCCAGAGCGAGATCGCCGGCATCGCGGCCAAGGCCGAGGCCGTAGGCGCCAAGGAGCGCGCGGCGCGTGCGGAACTGTCGGCGTGGGTGGGGCTGTTCGCCACCGACGAAAACCTGGTCGCGGGGCTCGTGCAGGTCAAGCGCGTCAATACCGGCAGCGCCAACATCGCGGGCGTGGCCATACCGACTTTCGAATCGATCGAGACGGCGGTCAAGGATATCGACCTGTGGGCCACGCCCGCTTGGGTGGACGATGCCGTCAAGGCCACCACCGGCATTTTGGCCCTGCAGTGCGAACGGGCGGTGTACGAGGAGCAGAAGCGTCTGGTGACCATCGAGCTGCAGACCACGTCGCAACGGGTCAACCTTTTCGAGAAGGTCAAGATCCCCGAGTGCAAGGAAGCGATACGCTTGATCAAGATCGCGCTCGGCGACGAGCAGACTTCCGCCGTGACGCGCGGCAAGATCGCCAAGGGCCGTACGCCCAAGGAGGATGCGGAATGATCGTCAAGATGAAACACCTCGATCTCTTGTGCGTATCCGGCGAACAGGAGGCGACGCTCAAGGCGCTCAGGGGTCTGGGGGCGGTGCATTTGGATCTGGGGGCGGCCAACGGCGTGGCGACGGCCGAGGCCAAGGGCGCGGCGGCCGACGCCGAAAAGGCGGTGCTGCTCATCCTCAAGACGCGCGAGACCCGCGAAGCGGTGGAAAAGCGCCCGCACGACGTGGCCGAGGTGCTCGCCTGCGACGAAGAGCGCACCCGGCTCAAGGCGGAACTCGAAGACCTCAAGAAGGAAATCCGCGTTTACGAGCCGTATGGCGATTTCGACCCGGCGCTCGCCAGGAAGCTTTTGGATCTCGGCATCGAGCTCGGCAAAGTGGCCACGCTCCCCGACAAGCTGCCGTCCCGCCGCCTCGCGCAGATGCGCCGCGACGAAGAGCGCATGCAGAACCGCATCAACATCCTTTCCGACAAGATCGCCGGCACCGACGAACACGCCATCCTCAAGCGGTTCCCGGAGCTTAAAGACCGCATCGAGTTCGAGGCGGCCAAGGAGCTCATGCAACGCGAAGGGCACGTGGCGGTGCTTTCTGGGTGGATCCCCGAAAAGCGGACGGCGGAATTGCGGGCGGCGGCCGCCAAGGGCGGCTGGGGCTTGCTCCTGCGCGACGCCGCCAAGGGCGAGATGCCGCCTACGCTCATCGAGCCGCCCAAACTGTTCAGGCCGGTCAAGGCGCTCTTCGACGGGCTCGGGATCGCGCCGGCCTACGACGAAGCGGACGTATCCGTGCCGTTCATGTGCTATTTCTCGGTGTTCTTCGCCATGCTGGTGGGCGACGGGGCCTACGGGGCCATTTTCCTCGCGGCGACGCTGCTGGGCTGGTGGAAGACGCGCGGCAAACGCTCGCCGCTCGCCAAGAGCTGGCTCGTGATGCTGACCGTGTTTTCGCTGGCCACGGTGGGGTGGGGGATACTTTCCAACACCTGGTTCGGCGCGGCCATCCCCGGTTGCCGCACTTGGCCCACGGTGGAGTGGCTGGGCGACGCCACCTACAAGAACATGATGCTCCTGTGCTTCACGATCGGCGTTTCGCACCTGATGCTCGCGCGCATCTGGAACGGCGTATGCATGCTGCCGGATTCCACGGCGGTGGCGCAGTTCGGCTGGGCGGGGGTGCTGCTGTTCATGTATATGGTCACCAACTCCATCGTCGGCATCTTCAACGGCATTCCCGGTTGGGGCTTTGCGGTGTTCGGCGTGTCGCTCGTGGCGGTGTTCGGTTTTTCGGTCAAGCCCTCGGAGCTCAAGGAGAAGGGCGCGGAGCTGGGGATGCTCCCCTTGAACATCATGAGCGCGTTGGGCGACATCATCAGCTACGTGCGCCTTTTCGCGGTGGGGCTCGCCTCGGTGAAGGTGGCGGAGAACTTCAACTCCATGGCCACCGGGCTCGTCAGCGCCGACAACGCCGTTTGGCTCAACTGCATAATGGCGGTGGCGATGGTCCTCATCCTCGTCCTCGGGCACGCGCTCAACCTGGCGATGGCGGGGCTGTCGATCCTGGTGCATGCGGTGCGCCTCAACACTTTGGAGTTTTCCAACCACAAGGGGGTGTCCTGGTCGGGGTACGCCTTCAATCCGTTTAAGAAAAATTAACAAAGGAGCAAAACAACATGAGTGATGCAGCAATGATTGTCGCGGGCGCTATCGCCTGTTTGGGTCTCGCGGGCGCAGGTTCCGCGTTCGGCACGGGTCTGGCCGCGGCGGCGGCGGTAGGGGCGTGGAAAAAGTGCTATGCGGCCAACAAGCCGGCGCCGTTCCTCCTCCTGTCGTTCGTGGGCGCGCCCATCACCCAGACGCTGTACGAATGATTCTGATGTTCATCATGCTGGGCAAGACCGAGGTCGCCGGCGCGGGCGTCCCCTGCCTCGTCGCGGGTATCTTCGCCGGTCTCGCCATCGGGCTTTCGGCGCTCTTCCAGGGCCGTGCGGGCGCTGCCGCCTGCGACGCCCAGGCCGAAACCAACCAGGGCTTCACCAACTATCTGGCGGCGCTCGGCATCGTCGAAACCGTGGCCATTTTCGCCATGGTGTTCGCCCTCATCGCGCTTTCGAGCGTAAAGTGAAGTTAAAGCCCGAGGCGGCTTGGTTCCTCGCCTTTACCGCGGTTTTCGCGGTTTTGGCGGGGTTCGTGTTTTGGGGGACCTGGAGCGTCGACTTCGCCCCCATCATGCCCGACCATCCGATCACGTGGCCGGGCGAATGGCGCGTGCGCGCGCTGCGGTGGTGGGGAGAATTCCTCAAGCACGGCCGCTTCGAGCCGCTCGACTTTTTCGTCCTCGTCGGCTCGCCCTACGTCTGGCAGGAGTTCAAGTATGCGTTTTGCCTCTACTTGAGCGGCCTCGGGGCGGCGATGTTCCTCAAGGGCCGGGGGCTGGCGAGCCCCGCCGTCTACGCGGGCGGATTGCTGCTCGCATGGTGCGGCTATTGGTGCACGCTCTTTTCGGCCGGGCACTACGGCTGGTTCCAGTGGATGGCGTACGGCACTTTCGCCTTCGCGTTCGTCGACCGCGCGCTCGAGCGCGGCCGGGCGGCGGACTGGCTGATGCTGGGCGCGCTCCTCGCGTGGGGGAGCATGCGCCAGCCCGACTTGTGGCTCCTCTTTACCGTATTTGCTTTCGGCTATTTCGTGTTCCGGTGGCTGGCGACGGGGCGCAAGCTCGCGCTCAAGGGCTGGGCGCTCGGGGCGGCGGCGTTTTTCGCCATCGGGGCCCCCGGATTTTTCGCGGCGGGCACCACCGAAGTTGGCAACCGCGACCAGCAGATCGCCGAGTCGGGGCAGGACCGCTGGACGTTCGTGACCAACTGGTCGATGCCGCCCGAGGATACGCTCGAGTTCTTCATTCCCCGCATCCACGGCGACACCAGCTGCCAGGCTACGCAATATTACGCCCGGCGCGCGGGCAAGGATACGAGCGCCTACACCGGGCGCCTCGGCCGCCCCATGATGCCCGACGGCAAAGAGGCGCCGCGCGGCAACTACCGCCAGCACAGCCTGTACGTCGGCTTCGTCACCTGTCTTTTGGCGCTGGCCGGCGTGGCGATGGGGCGCAAAGACAAGACGGTGCGGTTTTTCCTTTTCGCCGGGATCGTCTTCTATCTCTTTTCGCTCGGGCGCTACTGCGAAGGGGTCTACCGCCTCGTTTTCGCCTTGCCGATGGGCGACTATCTGCGCGCGCCGGTCAAGTGGCACCATCTTACCGAGTTCTGCATCGTGGTGCTCGCGGCCTATGGCGCGGACGCGCTGTGGCGCAAGGGAGAATGGTGGCGCTACGCCGTTTTGGCGGCGGTGCTCGTCGGGGCGGCGGATTTGGCGCGCGTCGACGCCAAGTACTGCGCGCCGGTGCCGATCGCCGGGCAGAAATACCGCGAGAGCCGCGACCCCAAACAGCGCGAAGTGCCGCCGTTCGAGCCCAGCGCCTTGGCGGTGGCGTTGGGGACGGTTTCGGTTTTGAGCACGTTCGGAGTATTGTATGGAGCTTTTCCTAAAACGGGTCGCAGACATACTTGACGTGCCGCAAGTGGAGCCGGGTACGCGTTTCCGCGAAACGGAAGGGTGGTGCAGTCTCATGGCGTTCGGGCTCCTGGTGATGATGGAAAACGACTACAAAAGGCCGCTCGCCATCGAGGAGTTCATGCGCCTGGAGACCGTGGGAGAATTATTTTCTCGCATTTCCCCTTGATTTTTTCGGCAAATAGTAGTATAATATCAGTCAAATTTAACCAAACCAGTAAAGTCTGGCAACACTCAAGGAAACAGAAACTATGGCAAAGAAGATAATGGTTGACGGCAACACCGCCGCTGCCAAGATTGCTTTCGCGTGCTCGGAAGTGGCCGCGATCTATCCCATCACGCCCTCTTCGCCGATGGCCGAGACGTGCGACGAACTTGCCTCGCAGCGCAAGGTGAACATCTGGGGCTCGGTGCCTTCCATCGTGGAGATGGAGTCCGAAGGCGGCGCGGCCGGCGCGGTGCACGGCTCGCTGACGACAGGGTCGCTGACCACTACCTTCACGGCCTCGCAGGGTCTGTTGCTGATGATCCCCAACATGTACAAGATCGCGGGCGAACTGGTGCCTACCGTGTTCCATGTTTCCGCGCGTTCGCTGGCGTGCCAGGGCCTCTGCATCTTCGGCGACCAGGGCGACGTGATGGCCTGCCGCCAGACCGGTTTCGCGATGCTCTGCTCCAACAGCGTGCAGGAAGTGCACGATATGGCGATGGTGGCCCACGCCTCCACGCTCGAGGCCAAGGTGCCGTTCATGCACTTCTTCGACGGCTTCCGCACCTCGCATGAAGTGCAGAAGATCGAGGAGATCCCCGAGGATGTGATCCGCCAGATGATCAACGACGACTACGTGGTGGCGTTCCGCAAGCGCGCGCTCGATCCCGAGCATCCCACGATGCGCGGCACGGCGCAGAACCCCGACATCAACTTCCAGGGCCGCGAGAGCTGCCAGAAGTACTATGACGCCACGCCCGCCATCGTCCAGAAGTACATGGACAAACTCGGCGAACTCACCGGCCGCAAGTATCGCCTGTACGATTACGTGGGCGCGCCGGACGCCGAATACATGGCGGTGGCCATGGGTTCGGGGTGCGACACGCTGCACGAGACGGTGGACGCGCTCGTCAAAGAAGGCAAGAAGGTCGGCCTCCTGAAGGTGCATCTCTACCGCCCGTTCTCGATGAAGGATTTC
>JAFXST010000034.1 GCA_017525475.1 Kiritimatiellia bacterium
ACACCGTGCAGATATCTCCAGCAACTTCCAGCGCCCTGAAACGTCTTTTTTGACCTGGAAATACCACAATCCCAAAAAACTCAGGCGTCGATTTATTTCCTCCGCCATCTGCTTGATGTCATCTGTCAAGGGTTCGGTGCTGCCGGCCACGCAAACACCGGCCATCATACGTTTTCTTGAACGGGGAGAAACCACGATCAAGTTGCCATTACCGTCGGTAAGGCAATCAACCGTATATTCATCTCCAGGCAAATACTCGCAAACAACATACGGCGTCAAATCTTCCGGCAACTCATTTGGGGCACGTATACACCTTGCTCCCACCCCTCCTTGCCCTTCTCTGGGTTTTATGAAAACCGGAAACTCGCTGGGTGTAGCCGCATACACCTTAGGAACAAAATCGGTATCAGCGAGCATCTCGTACATTAGGCATTTGTCGCGACATATGGCGGTTGTTCGTTTGTCCGCGACCAAAACCCTAGCGCCGATATTCTCCATATTCTCCGACAAGAACTTGGCGACAGTATCATGAGTAGGGATAACCACATCAATATGGTTGTCGCTGATAATCTGGTTAAACGCCTTGATGAAACCCGAGTCGTTTATAAAAGGCAATCCCGATATGTAATTTTCAAACACAAAACCGCCGTGACGTTCAATTGAAGATGCGCCAAAAACCCTGATATTAAAGCAAGTGGACAAGGCATCATGAAGCTCTATTGAATTAACCTCGCCAGCCGGAAAAATCAATACGTTGATTATAGCCATATCAAACCCCCTCGCCTTGGCTTATTATCGCCTCGACAATCCGTTGCATATCCGTTTCGCCATAACGCTGGTCGATGGGCAGCGGCAATATGCGCTCCGGCAAATCTCCGCAATTCTGCACTCCCGGCCAATACGATGCAACATAAATCTTCTGCTGTATAAGCCGCGTTCTGAGCTGTGGATCGTCCATCATATACGGATACACCATCGGCACATCGTCATCGGCCATCGCCAGCGGGAATGACGTCGGCAGACAAGCCTGTAGGTACGCAAAATTCTCCATTCGCCGCTTTTTCGCAAACCGCGAATCCACCTTGCTTAAGCAGGTCTTGGTGAATTGCGACATCGCGAGCACTTCCGCGTTATCCAATGATGCTTCCGCCCGGTGAAACAACTCATATCCACGTGGCGTAGCGCCATTATCCCTACGCTCAAGCAAATACTCCTTGCGCGCATCGGAACCGTCTTCATCGTATGTAGCGGCCTCAACTCCAAATGCGACACCTCCATCTGGCACGCCAAAGAATTTGCGTGGAGAAGCGCAACTTGCGAGTCCCTTCGGCTTCGCAAAGTACGCCTGTGCGCAATCGACAATAAGCTTCGGATATAAAGACGCTAGACGATCGACCTTAAGTCCGCACACCCCGAAGTAGTTTACATATAGGACATAATCGTTTTTCGGGAATATCTCGGCGGGGAGCATATCATCCGTAAGCGCATACCGCAACAGCTCACAGTGCTCGGCATCAAGCGCATCAGCTACCACCGGACAAATATAATGCGGCACATGGATTCTTTTTATGCCGAGCATCCTAACAATATGCCTCAGAGCGTTTCGCCCGGAATTGAGCAAAATACCATTCGGCAAATCTGACGCGCCGGTGCCAGGATCCATGCCGAAATATCCGCCTATTGCTATATCCGCCTTAACCATCAACTGCCACTCGAAGCCATTTACTGGAATTGGCCAGAGCCTTTTCCGCCTGCTTATGAGCGTCGAACTTCAAAACAAGCGTGCCGATAGTCTGATTCGCGCCGGTAAAAGATGCGACTTTGTCGCCTGCCTTCACCCACAGATCGTTTTGAACTAGATGCTGTTTGGCGAAATCTTCGTCAATTTCAAGCGATTCGAAGTTGCCGGATTTATTGGAATGCACGATAAACTCCGCCCACGAACCTTTATAGACCGGGTCGCTCATCGGCAACATCGGCAAGCCTAACGCTCCCCGCACACAGTTTTCGATCAAGTCTTGTCCAGTCGCCAGCTTTAGCACCTCGGAGAGACGATTGCCGCCACCACGAGGCGAGAGTTCCATTATGTAGGGCTTGCCGTCGGTTGCAACCCGAGTCTCGATGTTGTAGATCGACGTGCCAAGATTCAACAGCCTTATAAGACGCTGAATTTCGCTTCGCAACTCGATTTGCGCAGCTTCCGGCATCTCGCTTGGCCAAGAATATGCCGATGGCGTGTAGGGATTCGGCGCCGTTGCGTCAAAGTGCTGGCAATTGAAGGAACAGAAAACGAGCTCGCTATCGACCGAGAAGGAGTCGGTATCCGATGACGAAAAGGCGTTAGTCAGGAACTGTTCGATAATTATGCGGCCGTTGCGGGATTCCGAGCGAGCGTACTCGATCGCTGGAGCCAATGCGGCGGCAGAGTCAACGCGGGAGCATCCTTTGGAACCTGCAGCATCGACCGGTTTGACTATTACCGGGTAGACAATCTCATCGGTTGGCCGGTAACGTTTGGGGCAATTGAACCCGTTGGCTTCCAGGAAATCGCGGAAACGGTCTTTGTTCTGCAAAATCTCCACCGACGCAAGCGGCGGGAATGGCAGGCCCATTTGCGCGGCGACATAAGCGGCGGTCACCACGCCAGGATCGACGCCAAACGAAAGGATGCCGTCGATCTCTTGCTCCCGAGCAACCTTGAGTACCGCATCGCGGTCGATTATGCTGACATTGACGTACTCGTCGGAATACTTATGCGCGATATTGTCGGGCAGATAATCGGCAGTAATGACATAGGCCCCCAATTTGTGCGCGGCCTCGATGACCGGCAACAAGTAGCGGATCCCGCCCAGCAACATCAGTTTCTTTTGCTTCACCCGGCAACCATCTCCTTAACATCCTCCGCGATTGCCTTGACATCTTCGAGCGGCAGTCCGTAGTAGGTCGGGAGGGTGAGCACGCGAGCGGCGCAATCTGCGGCGATTGGGCAAGCGCCCTTGGCGTAGACATACGGCGCAAAGTCGGTGAGGAGCGGATAGAAGTACCGCCGGGTAAAGACGTTGCACTGCGCCTTAAGTTCGGCATAGACGCGCTCGCGCGTGGCAAAGTCCTTGAAGAGTACCGGCACATACGCCTTGTTTTGCGAATGCGGCAGGAGTTTTACTTCCGGGCAGCCATCAAGTACTTCCGCATACGCCGCATGAACCCGTTTGCGATAGTCGATAAGTTCGTCGATCTTCTTGAGGCATTCGAGCCCCATCAGCGCCTGAAGCTCGTTCATCTTGGCGTTGGAGCCCACATCCACGCACTCGGTTTCGCTATGGATGGCAAAGTTGCGGAGCTCGAAAAGCTTCTCCTGAATCGCGGCAGCCTTGAACACCAGTAAGCCCCCCTCGCACGAGTGGAAGAGCTTGGTGGGGTGGAAGCTGAACATACTCATGTCTCCGCAATACCCGATACTCCTACCCTTCCCATCAAAATCGTTTCCGTGTCTTCCGTGTATTCCGTGGTTAAACACCCCAAACGCATGCGCGGCATCGTAAATAATCTTGACGCCATACTGCTCGCGGAGCCGCTCGAACCCTTCCACATCGCACACGTTGCCGTAGACGTGCACCGGCACGATCGCCTTGGTGCGCGGCGTTATAAGCCTTTCCGCGGCTTCTGGCGAGAGACACAAGGTTTCGGGATCGACATCGGCAAAGATGGGGTTGGCGCCGATTCGCTTGAGGGCGTGGCTCGTGGCGACAAAGGTAAACGGGGTGGTTATGACATCGCCACCCGCAAGCCCCATGGCGTAATACCCGAGCTCCAAAGCGAGCGTTCCATTGCTGAATAAGGCCATATTCGCCTCGGGAATCCCGAGGTATTCGGCCAGCTCCGCCTGGAACCGCTTTAGCATCGGCCCATTGTTGGTAAGCCACTGATTGGCCCATATCTCCTCCAACCCCTCCTTGAATTCCTCAAGGTCGGGCAAGTAAGGCCGCGTTACCAAAATCGGCTCTTTGAACTTTTTAAGAGCGGTAGCATTCATAATCGCCTACTCCTTCTGCCGTTACTCTTGCGATTCCGCCATCTTGACCAACATATATACTTTGCGCTCGCCTAGTTTGATTGCTGCGAGCTTCCGCTCGTTGGCCTGCAATGCCGGCGCCTTTACTTTGCCGGCGTTCTTGCGGTCCTTCTTCCACTTGAAAAACAAAAGTTTATATTGCCCCGCCCTTGCCACCAAATTTCTCCTCCAAGCGGGCACCCATGATCATGAGTAATGGTGATAGGCCCAACCTTGCTTGCTGTTGCAAAAGTAATTCCTTGGATATATTTTCATCCCGCTGCCCAAATCGATCGTCTCGTCCGTACTTTCGAGCTTCATCCCGTATTCCCGCTCGAGATAATCCCGCATCAAACTGTTGTTGGGCGTTACATTCATCTCCCCGTCATCACGGAAAAACCTAAACCCGTCATACAATTGCATAAAGCCGCCGATGGCCGGGCTCTTGGCTTCGCTCCCGATAAACGCAGTCGTCAACCCAACCTCCTCGCCCCACAAATCCGAGCACATCGTCAAAGTATCGCCCAAGAAAAAGTCGAGTGGCTTCAGTACTTCAAGATCTGTGTCAAAATAGAACCCGCCATACTCGTACAATGCCTTAAGCCTAAGATAGTCCGATGCAAACGCTAACTTCCGATTGCGATATGCATCCAGTGCATATCGGTTGCCACATTCCAAAAGTTCCCTGTCTCCCCACTCTCTAATTTCGTAATCAGGACAAAAACGCTTCCAACTCTCAATGCACTTCCGCACCAGCTCCGGCTTTTCGCCGCCGCCTAGCCAAACGTAATGGATCTTTTTCGGTATCATGCCCGGTTTTTACGCTTATTACGGCATATTATAGCATATTCCCGTTCACCCTGTCAAACGGAAAGTTTACGCCTAGCGGTCAACCCTTAGCCATGGCGGTGGCCCATATTCAAGGGCCGGGCGAGATTGTAAACCATCATCACCGCCAAGAACGCGGCCGAGACCCAATGGAAGAAAGATAGCGAATGGCCGGCCGAGGCCGCCAGGGTAGTGGCCGAGGCCGCACCCGGAACGAGGTTGATCACCACCCCGCACAAAATCGCGCCCACGAGGATCGTAAGCAAGTACGCGATGACGGCCTTGCGCCCCACGAGCGCCGAAACCGTGGTGAGCGACATCGCGTTCATCGCGGGCCCCACCATCAAAAACACGAACGCCGCACCGGGAGAAACGCCCTTCAGGATAAGCGAGGCGGCGATCGGGATCGACGCCGTGGAGCATACGTACATCGGGAAGCCCACCAGCGCCATCACCGGCATCGCCAGCCAGTCGTTGCCGCGGAACGCCTCCGCAAAGAAGTTGTCGGGCACCAATACCGTGACCAACGCCGAAATCGCGAGCCCGATCGCGAGCGGCTTGGCTACCGACCCCAAAAGCCGCCGGTAAGCCTGGAACCAGATCGCCTTAAACCCCCGCGAGGCGACCGGCGCCTCCTCCACGGCCACGTTCCCGGCGTCTTCGCCGCCCACCGCCGATACCACCATACCGCCCACGATCCCGGTAAGCGCGGCGGCCACCGGTCGCGCCACGGCGAACACCGGCCCCATCAAGGCGTAGGTCGCGAGGATCGAATCGACCCCGGTCTGCGGCGTCGACACGAGCAGCGCCGCCGTCGGCCCTTTGCCCGCGCCATGCTTCCTCAAGCCCGCCGCGATCGGCAACACCCCGCAAGAGCAGATGGGGAGCGGCACCCCGATGGCGACGGCGCGGAGAATCCCCCCAAGGCCGCTGCTCCCGCCCATCATGCGGTTTACCCAACTGCGCGGAATCCACACGGCGATAATCCCCGCCATCAAAAAGCCGAACACCAGCCACGGCGCCATCATGGCGAAGACGTGCACAAACGACAGCAGCAATTCTTTCATGGTTGCTTCCTTTCAAATCTACGCTAGGCGCCGAGCAAGGGGCGGGAAAAGCGGCCGAACAGTTTCTTGAGCGCCATCGCCGCCAAGAGCACTACCGCCGAAAGCGCCAGAAACACCAGCGCGTCGGCAAGCCACTGCGGCAAGGGCGCGGCCGCCAAAAAGACGCGCCGGATGGGGCCAAATTGCTCGAATACGTCGAAATGCATAAAATAGAGCGCAAAACTGTACTTGGCGAGCCGGTCCAAGAGCCAGATATGCGGCTTAAGGCGGCTTACCCCGACGAGCAAGACCGCGATGAGGAAGAACTTTTGAAGCCCCATCAGCAAATCGTAAGTCGCCATCTTAAAGCCGGTGAGCGCCTGGCACGCGATCAGCGCCGTCACCAAAGCCGCCAACGCGGCAAACCACCACACTCCCGCCTTGAGGGCGGGGTCGATGCGGGGCCGGAAGCGGCAATAGACGAAACCGGACAAGTAAAACACCGTAAAGTAGGAGTAGAGATAAAGCGTATCAGGCCAGGCGAGCATAAAGCCGACGGGCCTAAAGGGGAAGACGAAAAACGCCGTAAGCGCCAGCAAGAAAGCCGCCAAGAGCCGACGGTCGTTTAGCCGGCAGAGCCCGGGCGAGACGATAAAAAGCCCCGTCACGAACGGAATATACCACAAATGCCATTGGAGGCTACCGGTCAAAACCGCCTTGACAAAGGCCCAGTCGAGCGCGGCCTTGTGCTGCACCACCCCCGAGAGGACGGAAAAGACAAGGAACGGACAAATGACGTTTTTGAGCTTTTTTAAGTAAAACTCCCCGACGCCGCTCGGGTGCCGCCCTTCCACGTATTGGCAAAGATACCCGGAGATAAAGAGGAAGAAAATCGAGGCGCTATGGAAAAACCCGTAGACGACGGCGTTATGGCCGTACATGCTCAGGTAATGCATCAGCACGATGGCGACGATCGCCACCGCCCTGAAGTAGTGCATGCTCCAATCGAACTCGCGCCGCGCCGCCATCAGTCGCGGGGGCGCAGGTAGAAGCGCCCGATCACTCGCGAGGTGCTGATCGTATTTATGAAGGCGCCGGGGTCGATCGACTTGCAGAGCGCGTAGATGTGCGGCGTATCGTCGGCGGCCACCACCGACACCACCATGCTCTTGGTCTCGCCCGAAAAGCTCCCCTTGGCGTCGAGCACGGTGGCGCCATGGTGGCTGAGGCGATAGATGGCCTCGCACACCTTTTCGGGCTCGGTCGTCACGATCATCAGCGTCTGGTACTGGTAGGTGCGGTACATGAGGTGTATGACCTGCATGTAGACGAACTGGAACACTATGGAGTACAAGGCGCCGGTCCACGAGAACCAGAAGCCGCCCGCCAAGAGAATGCACGCGTTTAGCCCGAGGATGATGTTCCAGGTTTCGCGGCCTTTCTTCTCCGAGAGGTAGATGGCGATAAAGTCGGTGCCGCCCGAGGTGGCGTTCCACCGCAAACACAGCGAGATCGCAAAACCAAAGACGATGCCGCCGAAGAGCGAGGCGAGGAACGGGTCGGTTTTGAGCCGCGCCAGTTCTTCGGCCGGAATGAACGAGGTGATGGTCTCGACCGGAATGAGGTCGGTCAAAAAGCCCGAGAGGAAGATGACGTACAGCGACTGGAGCGTAAAGCGCTTGCCGATATATTTAAAGCCGATCCACACCGGAATCGCGTTGAGCACCAGGTTGATGGGCCCGAACGGCACGGTGGCCTTGATGCCCAGGTAGTCGACGATCGCCTGCGAAATGCGCTGCACCAGCATGGCGGTACCGGCGGCGCCGCCGGGATAGAGCGCGCCCCAATCGACGAACGTGCGGTAGTCGACCGCCATCAAGAGCGCCGCCACCGCCAACACGATGTACCGGGCGATCTCGCGCTGCAGTTTGACGCTCATTTGCACCCCCAGACGACGAGATAGATCAGCCAGTTGATCACGAGCGCGTAGAGGTTGGCCACGAAATCGTCGATGACGATGCCGCGTCCGCCGGTGATGCGCTGCAGACCCCGGCACGGCCAAGGCTTGGCGATATCGATAAGCCGCACCACCGCGAAGAATATGGCCATGCTCCACCACGGGAGAGTCGCAAGCGGAATCCCCACGAGCGCCATAGGGTATAACAGCCACTCGTCGGCGCTGATGCGCCCGTCGTCCTTGATGCCCAAGAGCTTCTCGGCGCGGTCGCAGACGGGGATCGCCAAAAGTACGCACCCCAAGCACGCGGGGAGCTGCATGTAGAGCGGGAGCGCGCATACCGCGTAGGCCAAGGCCACGCCGGGCAAGGAGCCGAAAGTGCCGGGGGCGAAGGGAGAAACAAGGCCCAACCCGAAACCGGTGGCCACGAACAAGGTTATTCTATCCCAGAGGTTCATATCGGATTGGTGGCGAGAAAGGGGATCGAACCCTTGACCTTAGGCTTATGAGTCCTGCGCTCTACCAACTGAGCTATCTCGCCTTTTGGATGAAAACGACGTATATTATACCAAATCCTTGCGGTGTTCGTCAAGGGCTTTTCCCGATTTTTCGATAATTTTTTCGTACATGGCCTTGAACGCTTCGAGGAAGCGGCGCTCGCCTCGCCAGCACGGCACCGGCCCCAAGCGCTCGAGAAGGCGGATCTCACTCTGCATAGAGTTCCTCCTCTTTTAGCCCGCGCAACTCCAGGAGAATCAAGGGCCGAACGGCGATTTCGCCGCCGAGAATATAGAGTAATGCGAGCACGTGCTTGCAGGGATTGGCCCAATCCGGGCAAGTGCAGGAACAGGTCATATCGTATTGGCCTTCGCCCAGTTTCGTGCCCGGGAAGAGGTCGAACCCCTCCTTGCGGAACAGTTCCTCCACCTCCATCGGGAGTTCCCCCGCCAAGAGGCGCGCGACGGTTATCGGCTCCTTGCGCAGCCCCGCGAGGATGCGCGCGCGCACTTTGCCGGTTACTTGCCTGAAGCCAAGTTCCACCCGATAGGCACCGGGACGCGCGCCCACTACTTGGGCCGTTACGTGGGATCCCGCCATTTCCAGTTTGGCCACCTGGCCGCGCAAAGCATACTGCCTGGCCTTGCCGGCGCGCGTCCCTGCGCTCAGCGCCACGATGCGGTCCAGCCACTTGCGCACCCACCAGCTGCGCACGCCGCTATCCTTAAGCTGCAGCTTGATGCCGCCGGCAAAGCGCGGGAACCGGGGCGGATACGTTTTTTTGCGGCTCATGGCGCGAGCTCCACCAGCTTGAAGAACTCCTCGCCCGCAAAACCCATGATGTCGGCGAGGTTGCCCTTCCGTTCCAGGATCTCGTCCACGCGCTCCTCCACAGTGCCGGCGGTGATGAGCGCATGCACGGTGACGTTGCGGTCTTGGCCGAGGCGATGGGCGCGGTCGGTGGCCTGGTTCTCCACGGCCGGGTTCCACCAGCGATCGAAATGGATGACGTGCGTGGCCTTGGTGAGGTTGAGCCCGAAGCCGCCCGCCCTCAAACTCAAGACGAATGCCGAAGGACCCTTGCCGGCGTTGAACGACTGGATCTCGCGCTCGCGCGCCTTGGCGGTAAGCGCGCCATGCAAGAACGGGAAGCGCCGGCCATAGACGGCGGCGAGACGCCGGGCGATCACCGCGCCCACCTTGGCGTACTGGGTAAAGACGAGCGCGCTTTCGCCGGCGGCGAAAATGTTTTCGAGGAGCGTCAAGAGGTGCTCGAGCTTGCCTTCGCCGTCGCAGATGAGCTTGAGGCTGGTAATTAGCGCGAAGATATCGCCCTGGCGATGCTCGGAACGCCTGAAGTCCGCCAAGGCCGTTTCGTAGCGCGCGCGATCCTTGGACGACAGCGTGCAGTATTCGCGCTGTTCGCGCTTGCCGCCGAGTTCGCCGGCGATGGCCGGTTCGGTCTTGAGGCGCCTCAGGACGAACGGCTCCAGCGCGCGCTTGAGCTGCCGCGACTGGGCGGCCATGGGGTTGCCGGCGAGCGGCTTGACGTACTTAAGCTCGAATTCGCGGTGCGGCCCCAAGAGGCCGGGATTCAAAAACTCTTCGAGACTCCAGAGATCGGAGAGCGAATTTTCGACGGGCGTGCCGGTAAGCGCGATTCTCCTTGCGGGGCGCAAGCGGCAAACAGCGCAGGCCAGCTTGGTTTTGGCGTTTTTGATGGCCTGCGCCTCGTCGAGGACGAGCGCGTGCCATTCGACCCCGGCGAAAAGCTCGTAGTCTTTGACGAGGAGCGAGTAGCCGGTAACGACCACGTCGGCCTTGAACACCGCCTCCGCAAACGCCTCGCCCTTCTGGCGCGCTTCGCCGCTATGCACGTAGACCTTGAGGCTTGGGGCAAAGCGGGCAAGCTCCTTGCGCCAGTTTTCGACGAGCGTCAAGGGGGCGGATACGAGTACCGGCTGCATACGCTTTTCTTTGAGGATCCAGCCGATCGTCTGCGCGGTCTTGCCAAGCCCCATATCGTCGGCCAGCAAGGGCCCGAAGCCATGGTCGGTCATGAACTTGAGCCAGGCTACGCCTCGTCGCTGGTAGTCGCGGAGCTCCCCGCGAAAGCCTGGCACCTCGCCATCGAGCTTGACGCCGCCATGCGCTTTCATGTCGGCGATGACGCCGCGCACCCAGCCTTTGGCCGCCACTTCCTTGAGCTCCAAAGCGCCGATGCGCCCGAGCCCGCACGCGAAAAAGACGGCATCGTTGCGATCGAGCTTCATCCCGTACGCTTTTTCGAGCGCCCGCAAAGCCATCTTGAGGATGTTCACATCCACCTCGATCCAGCGGTCGCGGAAAAAGACGAGCGTCGAATGCTGGCTTAAGAGCCGCCGGATTTCTTCGGCGCCCACCACCTCGCCAGCTACGCGCACTTCGAGCTTGACTTGCGCAGTATCGGGCGATGCCGGCTCCAGCACGGCCTTGGTCTCCACCTCCGCTTTCAAGTCGAGCCCGGTCACGCGATGCCCGGCCTCGATCAGGCGCCGCGCTCCCGAGCGGACCAGCATGGCCGCTTCTTCGCTCCCGAGCGCAACTTCCAAACGCTTGCCGTTTGGCTTAAGCCGCCTTAGCGGCCCGAAAATCCCCGTAGCTTCGCCCAAGGTGCGGAGCGCCGTCTTCCCCTTAGGGACGTCAAGCGACAACACCATTTGGCGACTATCGAAAGCAAATTCGAGCGGCGTAAAGTCCAGGCGTTCGCGCCACTTGGCGAGCTCTTGGGCGAATTGCGCGCATTCGCCCGCGTCCCAATCGACGAGCCCGGTCCGCGAAGCGAGGGCCGCCATCCACGCATCGTGCAAAGTTGGATGGTCCGCCTTCTCGGCCTCGGCGGACAAAGGCGTCATCAAATACTTGCGGGCTAACTCGTCGATCCAGAGGTTGTCGCCGCCTAAGCCGCGCCAGCGCGCATAGTAGCGGCCATCCTCCTCGCGCACCAGCTCGGGGTAGATTTGGCCCGAATGCAGAACTTGCAGCGCCTCAAGCTGACGGGGTGTCGGCTTCAAGATGCTCTTCCTCGGCGCTCACCTCGCCCAGCGTCTTGGTGCCGCTTAAGAGCGCCACCACCTGTTGTTGCACTTCGCCCAGATTTTCGAGCCGGAGCCGCGGGTCGAGGATCACGAACGTGTCGCCGTTCTTGCGGTCTTCGTAGACCCTCAAAATCGTGCCGTCGTCCTGCGGCTTGGCGTCGCGCTCCACCAAGATCTTGCTGCGCTCGAGCATCACCGCAAGCACATACACCACGTTCTTCATCGCCGGATCCTCGAGCGTCACCAGCTGCCGCAAGAGTTCGCCCGCATCCTCTTTTTTGAGCGGCTCCCGCTTCTCTTCCTTGACGGGCTTCAAATACACGCCATCCCACTGCGAAAACGGCTCCCAGTCGCGCGGAGTCGCCTTCCAGCATTCGGGGTGGCAGTCTTGCCGCTCGTAGACGCCGCCCGTTTCCTTGAGCACGCTCACCACCGCCGAATTGTCTTCGAGCGGCTTTTGGCAAATGGAGCACACGTGGGCGCGCGAGCGCAGATTCCAGTCTTGGGCCATGATCAATTCCTCGCCTTGCGTTCCACCCGGGAACCGAGCGAACAGATGATATCGTAGGCGTGCGTACCTTTGAGCGCGGCCCAATCGTCGGGCGTAACCGCATGCTCGCCGCTCTTGCCGAGGCAAATCACCTCGTCCCCCGCCTTGATGCCTTCCACCCCGCTCGCGTCGATGGTGGTATAGTCCATCGAAATGCGGCCGATCACCGGGCAGACCACGCCGTTTACGAGCACGTGCCCGCGATTGGTGAGCGCGAGCGGCAAGCCGTCGGCGTAACCGGCCGAGATGGTGGCAACCTTGGTGGGGCGGTTCAGGCACCACGTGCGCCCGTAGCCGAGCGTGGCTCCGGCCGGCAAGGTGCGCACTTGCGCCACGCGCGTCTTGAGCGTCAACACCGGCTCGAGCTCGAGCGCGCGCCGGCCATTGGGGTCGAAACTCCCGTGCAGGTTGATGCCGGTACGCACCAGATTGAACGGCGGTTTATACGACTCGGGGAAGTTGTTGATGGCGTCGCTCGCGGCGATATGCACGTACTTGAAGCGGTAGCCTTGGCGCACCGCCTCGGCCAAGAGGCGCCTGAAGTCGGCGATTTGCCGGGGCGTAAACGGGTCTTCGGGGTCGTAGGCCATGGGGCAGTGCGAGAAGATGCCCTCCGCCTCCAGATGCTTAAGCACCTTGACTTTGCCGAGCGCCTCGAGGAATTCGCTCTCCCTGAGCCCCAGCCGCCCCATGCCGGTATCGAGCTTGAAGTGCACCTTGGCCTTTACCCCCAGTTTGGCGGCAGTCAGGTCGATGCGCCTCGCGGTATCGAGGTCGATGATCGGCAGCACCACGCCTGCAGAAACCATTTCGGGGATTTCGTCGGGCAACACCGAAGAGAGCATCTGCACCCGCGCCTTGGGAAAGGCGGATCTTAGTTCCATCGCCTCGAACGGCTCGGCCACGCCGAAATTGCGGCCCAGCACCTTGGCGTAATCCTTGACCCCCAGGCCATAGGCGTTGGCCTTGAGTACGCACATCACCCCGCAGGGGCTTACCCGCTTGACGATTTTGGCGTAGTTGCGCTTGAGCGCCTTGAGATCGATTTCAACCGTTACTCTGCGTGTCATCTCGTTTTCACCGTATAGATCCGCCCGCACATGTGGCAGGTTACGTCGATGGCCGGCGGCAGCTCCTGGCGTTCCGCCTCGCTCAGCGCCCCCAGCATGGCCACCGCGCGTTCGGGATTGCAGCGGCACTTGAACAAAAGGGGCGTACGCGACTTGATTTCCGCATGAGGAAAGCCTAAATGCTTGAGGAGCGTGCGCGACGCTACGGCGAGCGACAGCTTGACCGGGAACGATACGTTTTTGTCTTCCGCGTCGGGCAAGCGCTCCACCATCACGCCCTTCGCAAGCGCCACCCGGCCATCGTCCGCCACTTGCGCTTCCAAACGCATTTGGGCGTTACGCTGCAGGCTCTGGTTGAGATAGCCGTTAATATTGGTGGCGAGGCCCTGGCTCAAAATCCGCCCGGGCACGCTCCGCGTAACCTGGATGCGCTTTTCGCCCACCACTTTGCGCACATCGGGCGTGCCGAGGCCGTCGAAATCCTCGAGCACCTTGCGCTCGGTGTAGCCGCGCAAAGCCCCGTCGGCCGTGCACTCAACGTTAAAGCCGCCGAGCGGGCCCTTGCACTTCATCTGGATCGACAGGCTCTCGTCCTTTTCGCTCGCCTCCGCGCCCAGCAATGCGGCCGCCGCCAACGCACGCGCAAGGAAATACCCCGCAGTCGGGCCGGACAAATGCGCGGCCAAGAGCTTTTCGGCCGTTTCGCGTACGTCCACTACGGTAATCGCCGTACGCGAGGCGCTATCGTACCATACTTCCCTTGCGTCAGAACTCATATTGCAACCCCACCGAAAAACCGTAAATCATCTCCGCTTTTCGCTCGAGCCCGAGCGTGGCGTCGATATCGGCCCTAAGCGACCAGTGGCGATCGAGATGGTAAAAAGTTCCGATGCCGCCCATGGGGCCTACATCGCCGCCATTGAGCCACCCGCGAGCGCCAAAGGTAAAAAACGGATCGAGCCGCTCGTACCCCCACCAGTGCCAGAGGCCGTTGACGCCGAGGCGAGCGTGGTTTTCCATGATGGCCACGTCGCCTTCTACCGCCAAGAGCTCGGCCACGTAGGCGCCGGCGCGCAAACCCGCGCCACCCAAGCGGCGCATGTCGCCGCCGCCTTGCGCGAGCTGCAGATCGCCGCTTGCGCCCAGATACCACGCCGTTATCGCCGCCAAGAGGAGGTTCATTGCGCCACGATCCCCAACAAGTCCTTCAAGGCCGCGATCTGCGCGCCGGTGCCGGTGGCCATGAGCGTATCGCCCACGCGAAACTCCACATCGGGCCCCACATGCCGGATCACTTGGCTGCCGCGCCTCACCGAAACGATATTGACGCCCGTCTTGGCGCGGATGTTGAGCGACACCACCGTGGCGCCGACCGCGGGCGAATTGACGTCGAGCTTGAGCTGGTGCAAGGCGCCGCGAGGGACGGTCACGATCATCATCTCGCCCAAGGTCTTGCGCCGCTCGTCGGCCGCCAACGCCTCGTTGAAGTGGAACACCGCCGAGCGTCCCAGCCGGTTGAAATACCGCCACCCGATCGCGCCCGTGCACAGCACCACGATCGTGAGGATCGCAAGTTCCAATTGCCCGGATGGCGCGATATTGACGTTGATCATCGCCATCTCGGCGAAGAAAACCAAGACCACGAACACTTGCACCACCGCGATGATCAGATGCCGCACGGCGAAATCGCCTTGGCGGGCGCTGCCCATGCCCGTGGCGAGCCTCGCGAGATTGGCGCCCAGAAAACGGGCGATCTTGATGACCGGCGCGAACATGCCCACCAGGAAGATGTCGACGAACAGCGCGAAGAAGAACTGGTCGTGGCGCTCGAAGAACACCGAAAAGAGGCTCCAGTCGATTTCGTCGAGCATGCCGCCCGCGAGCGCCACCACGAAATTCAAGAGCGCGCACACCACCAGCACGCTGAACGCGCCCTTCACGCGGCGCACCGTGGCCGAACCGGACTTGGCGTTTTCGGCCCGGTGCAGAAACGCGCGGTAGCTGCAGTGCCACTCGTGGAGCCTCACCGGCATGTGCGCGTCGCACCAGTTGCCGAACGGCTCCGACCACTTGAGCATCAAGGGGTTGAGGAGCGTGGTAATGAGCGACACCGCCACCACTATCTGGTACATGTTCGAGCGGGTGTCGCCGGTGGCGCCCGTGTAGATCAAGGCCACCATGAACGCGAATTCGCCGATCTGCGCGAGGCTCATGCCCATCTGCACCGAAGTCTTGACCCCTTGCCCGGCGATGAGACCGCCCAGCGTGCAGTTGAGGAACTTGCCCGCCACCACCACGAGCGACAACACCAGGATCTGCGGCCACAAGGCGAGGCACGCGCCCGGATCCACGAGTACGCCCACCGACACGAAGAAAATGGCCGAGAACATGCTCTTCAAGGGCAGCACCAGCGCGTTGATGCGAACGCGCACGTCGCTCGCGGCCCCGAGGATGCCCACCAAAAACGCCCCCAATGCAAGCGAAAACTGGAAGCGGAAGGCGATGAAGCTCACGAAAAAGCAAATGCCGAGGATGAGGAGCAGCAATACCTCGTCGTCGTGCCGGCGCGAAATCGTATTGAGGAGCCGCGGCACCAGCACCATGCCGAACACGATCACCGCCACGAAAAAGAGCCCGAGCCCGCCCATGCTCATGGCGACGTTGCCCACCTGCATGCCCGAACCCGCGGCCACGCCGGTGATGAGCGCCACGATGCCCACGGTCACGATATCCTCGCACACGCTCGTACCCAGCGTAAAGCTCACGAACGCGCGCGTGCGCCAGCCGAGCTCGTCGATCATCTTGGCGAGCATGGTGGTGGCCGAGTCGCACACCGCCGCGCCCAGAAAGAGGCTCTGCACCATGCCCCAGCCGAAAAGCCGCGTGCCCACCGTATAGCCGAGCCACATCATGACGATGGTGTCCAAAAGCGCCGTGGGCACGGTGACGCTCTTGAGCGCCTTCATCTGCGAGGTCGAGAACTCGAGGCCCATCGAGAACATGAGGAACACCACCCCGAGCTGGCCGATCGTCTGGATGCTCGCCGCGTCGATTAAAAGGCTCCCGCCCCAAGTATGCTCGCTCAGGAGAATCCCGGCCGCGAGATACCCCAGCACCTTGGGCCAGTTCAGTTTGGAGAAAATGGCGCTGGCCAAACCCGCCACCGCCATCAGAATCGCCAGGTCCTGGAAAAACGCGCTTTCGGTCATTTGGTCTTGCGCGGCTTGAGGACGCGACGGTGGATGATGATGTCGCCCTCCGAATCCGAAGCCGCCGTCCCCTTGACCACCATCTTGTCGATCCGCCCGGCGTATTCGCGCTCGACGCGGAACTCGAACGGCGTCTTCTTGAGCGAGGCCACTTCCTCGTTGCCGGCATAGAGCGTAACCGAAGTCACGTTCACGTTGCCCTCCTTGGGCTCGAAGCGGATCTCGTAGTCGCCCGGGCGCCTGAACGAATAGCTAACCCCGTAAGTCACGGTGGCGTTGAGCTGCGGGCCCTTGAAGTCGCCGTGGTGCCACCCCCAATAGGTGGAAAGCGGCGGCTGCCCCAGCCAGTTGAGCCACCCGAGCGCGCACGTGCCCCAAAACGTGTTTTCGTTGACGGCGGCCACGGTCTTGAGCTTGTTGATGCTCTCTTCCTTGCGCGAGGGGTCCTCGCGGTAGAGCGCGAACTCCGCCATCAGCACCGCCTGCTGCTGGTCGCGGTTGAGATGCTGGCGCGGCTTGGCCTTTTCGGCGTCGATAAACGCCTTGCCGCCGGCCAGGTCCTTCTTTTCGCGGTACTCGTTGGCCTTGATCACGAGATCGATGCCGTCGTCCAAGAGGAAGTGGCGCTGCCAGCCTTCCTTGTCGCCGGGGTCGAGCTGCACGAGCTTGTCGAACACGTCGGCGTAGAAGCCCTGGCTGATCACCCGCTTGGGCCCGCCCACGAACTTCTCCATCGCCATCAGCAGCTTGCCGCACTGGTCGGGCGTGTTTATGCCGCCGGCCTCGATCTTCTTGCGCATCTCGTCCACGCGCGAAATCGCCTTGATCAGCTTTTCCGCCGAGTAGTTGTACGGCACGTTCTCGAACACGAAGTAGCAGTGGTTTTTCTCGTCGATCACGAAGATGCAAGGCACCTTGATGCTGCCGAGGTTCCCTTCCGGCGCCTTGTACTCGTGCCAGTCCACGAACTCGGTCACGTACTTGCCCTTGCAGGCCGTCTTGAACGCGGGCGACTCCATCGTCTTCTTCACGTCCTCGCTGGCCCGGTTCCAGCCCTTGCCGTAGATGAGCCGGATGCGCGAAGCGGCGACGGCGGCGAACGACATCGCCACCACCGCCGCCGAGATCAGGAGCTTCCTGGCCATGGCCGCCATCACTTTACCACCTTGCGGCCGCCCCAACCGGCGCTCGCGGCATCGCCCTTGGCCTTTTCGTGCGGCCTCAGGCTGCGCACCGCGGCACCCGCGAGCCACATCTCGTGGTTGTGGAGATCGCTCAGCTTCTCGAGCATCTTTTCCTTGTAGTCGGCGCAGCCGGTGTCGCGGATCACTTCCTTGGCCTCCTGCATCGACTTGACGCTCTTGTAGAGCCGCGCGAACACGGGAAGCGTCGCCTTCTTGAAGACGGGCCGCCACTTGAGCGCGCCATGCTGGGCCGTCTGCGAGCAGTTGCCGTACATCCAGTCCATGCCGTTTTCGTCAACGAGGCGAATGAGGCTCTGGGTAAGTTCCTCGCACGTTTCGTTGAACGCCTCCGAGGGGCTGTGGCCGTTGGCGCGCAGCGTTTCGAACTGCGCCTCCATCACGCCCGCCAAAGCGCCCATCAGAATGCCGCGCTCGCCCACGAGATCGCTCGTCACTTCGTTCTGGAACGTGGTCGGGAAGAGATACCCCGAGCCCACCGCGATGCCGATCGCCTTGGTGACCGCCTCGACCTGCTTGGGGTCCATGCCGTTGGGTTCGAACGCGAACGAGCTGTTGATGCCCGCGCCCGAGAGGAAGTTGCGCCTTACCGACGTGCCCGAGCCCTTGGGCGCCACCATGACGAGGCCCACGCCCCGCTGCGGCTTGATGCCGGTGAGCTTGTTGTACACGTAGCCGAAGCCGTGCGAGAAATAGAGATACTTGCCGGGCGTCACGTACTTTTCGATCTGCTTCCACACCGCGGGGCAGCTGCCGTCGGAAACGAGCATCATGATGATGTCGCCCTTCTCGGCCGCCTCCTCCAGCGAGAACAGCGTCTTGCCTTCGACCCAGCCGTCCTTGATCGCGCGCTTCCAGCTCGAATTCGCCTTGGTGCTCTTGCGCTGGCCCACGATCACGTTGATCCCGTTGTCGCGCATGTTGAGCGCCTGGCCCGGACCCTGGATGCCGTAGCCGAGCACCGCCACCGTCTTGCCCTTGAGGACCTGCTGCGCCTTCTTGAGCGTAAACTCCTTGCGGGTCGTGATTTCTTCAGTTTCCTTGCCGAACTTGATCTTCATATGGTGATTCCTCCTTCCCGTTTTTTGGGATGTTGGCGCATATTATACCATATTTCCCCGCCGATTGCAAGCGGAAAGTGCGCCTTTAAGCTACGAAGCCGCGAGTTGCCGGTAGCATTCGTAAGCGGCGATCGAAACCGCATTGGCGAGGTTGATGCTGCGCGCGTACGGCCCAGGCATGGGGATGCGGAAGAGCGCGTCGCGGTAGCGCTCGTAGAAGCCCGGCGGCAATCCCGACGACTCGTTGCCGAACACGAGCGCATCGCCAGGCTCGAACCGGCAAGCATAGAGCGATTTTTCGCCGTGCGTCGAGAGGAAGAACATCCGCTTAGGTCTGGCCGCAGCCAGATAATCCTCCCACGTGTCGTGGATCTTCACGTCGAGATGCGGCCAATAGTCGAGCCCGGCGCGCTGTATCGACTTGTCGTCCAGCCTAAAGCCGAGCGGCCGCACCAGATCAAGCTGCACCCCCAATCCCACGCACAACCGGCCGATAGCCCCCGTGTTGTGGGGAATCTCCGGCCGCACCAATACTATCGAAAACTCTCCCATACCTGCATATTATACCACACTCCCGCGCCAAACGCAAGCGGAGATTTCCCGAAATCTCCACGGAGGATTTGCGTTTTCTCCACGGAGAACGCCGCCGGTCACCGTGAGCAACTTGGCCCATTCCCTGGACTAACTAGCCATATTCTCTAGAGCACCTAGCAATTCTTCGGGACCCAATTCAAATCCTATCCGGACCCAATCGACATCGTGATGTAGCCGCGCCAAGGGGAGCGGAGCGACCCTATACCCGTCTGGATGGTTGTCCGGGGTGGATTCGAACCACCTCGAAGGGTATCAAAAACCCCTATGCTGCCATTACATCACCGGACAATGGTGTGCGCGACTTCGGCCCAGTAGCCACGCCCGCGCAAGGCGTCCCGAACTGCCAAGGCTTCGGCCTCGGAAGCGACGATTTTGAACACCGTGGACCCGCTGCCGCTCATCATGGCGCCAGCGCCCATGAGGGCTTTGAGTTCGCCGATCTGCGGATAGAGCCGCAAGGCCGGAGCCTCCAAATCGTTGATTGGTGTAGTATTATACTCTTTTTCGGCGGAAAAATCAAGCCTCGGCGTGCAATTGGCGTAAACTTCGCGCGTGGAACTGTTGACGCCGGGGTTGGCCAAAACGAGCGCAAGCGGCTCCGCGAACGCCGCCTGGAGATTTTCCGGCAAGGGCTTTACGATTTCGCCCCGGCCCTCCATAATGCAAGGTTTGCCGTAGATCAAGGCGGGTACGTCGGACCCGACCTGGGCGCCTATGGCCATCAGCTCCTCGAGCGTCTTGCCCAGGCCCCACAGCTCGTTGAGTCCCTTGAGCGCCGCCGCCGCATCGGCGCTGCCGCCGCCCAAGCCCCCGCCTACGGGGATCCGCTTGGCGACCTTGACGGAGGCCCCGCGACCCCCGCCCAGAATCCGGGCCGCCTTGAGGATGAGATCGTCGGCGAAGCCGGTGTCGGTAGCAAGCCGGTCGGCAAGCTCGATCTCGAGCGTGTCGGCGAGGGAAATCGGTAGCACCAGGCTCCGCAGCGCATGGTAGCCGTCGGGACGTTTGCCGTAAACCTCGAGCGTGAGGTTGATTTTGGCGAACGCCTGGACCTTACATGATCTGCAAGTCACAAATGGCTTTGTAGAGGTTGTCGAACAGTCGTTTGAGCTTCTGCGTGGGCACGGTGGAGAAGCTGATGCGGATAAGCCCCGACAGCACGATGGTGCCGGTGTTGTACTTGTTGATGAGGCGCTTGCGCACGTCCTCGGGCTCCACCGCAATGGGCTTGACGCACATGAAGTAGCCCGAGTTGAACGGCATGGGCTTGAACGCCACCTTGGTGTACTCGGGATGTTCCTTCAAAATCTTCTTGACCTCGTTGTACCGGCGCTTGAGCACGTTGAACTTGCGCTCCTTCTGCTTCTGGTAGTTGGGATCGAGATAGGCGTTGAGCGCCATGTGCTGCCCGAGGCTCGAGCAGTTGGAGATGGACGAGCGCACGTTGCCGGCCGCCTTGGCCTCCATGGCCTTGAGCTGCTCGGGCGTGGAAAGAAGCTTGCCGCCGAAGGTCACGAACCCCACGCGCATGCCCCACACGTAGTCTTCCTTGGTGGTGCCGTCGAGCTTGACCGCAAGGATGCGCTCGTCGGCCTTGCAGAAATCGGCGAACAGGCTCTCGCGGTGCACGCCCTCTTCGTAGACGAGCCCGAAATAGGCGTCGTCGAGGAGCACCACCACCTTCTTGTTCTTGCGCACCGCCGTCTTGACGGCCGCCACGATGTTCTTGGCGTCCTCCTCGGTGGGGGTGTAGCCGGTGGGGTTGTTGGGGAAATTGAGGATCAGGATCTTCTTGTCGCCCTTGGACTGCAGCGCCTGCTTCATGGCCTCGGCGTCGAACCGGCCGCCACGGGTGAAGGTGTTGAACTTGCGCACCTTGCAACCGACGGCGTCGTGGAAGATAAGCTCGTAATTGTCCCAGTAGAGGTCGGGGATCACGAGCTCGTCGTCCGCGTCGGCGAAGAGTTCGGCGCAGACCCTGAGGCCATGCGTGAGCGCGCTCGTCACCACCGGCAGCGTGCACTGCACCTTGGCCATGGACGGGTTCTTCTGCACCTGCATGCCCTTCCATACTTCGCGCAGGTTCTGCAGCCCGAACGACCCGGCGTACAAAAACGCCTTTTTGTCGAGATTCACCGACTTCATGAACGAATCGAGCACCAGGGGCGAGCCGTCCTCCTCGAACGCCATGCCGATGGTGGCGTTGAGCGCGCAACCTTTGGCTTCGGCGCCTTGGCCGAGGATGCCGCCAAAGGGGAAATACATGCGCTTGCCCGTTTCAGACAAAAACTCGGCCGCGGGGCCGAGTGTGGCATTGAGTTCAGACGCTAATTTGTTCATGTAGGCAATCTGGGTAATTGGCTCGGGCGGCTGGATTCGAACCAGCGACCAATTGATTAACAGTCAACTGCGCTACCGCTGCGCCACGCCCGAATTTGGTCAATTTGTCGTGTATTATACCATATCTTCCGCCCCGTTGTCAAGGGGGTATTTTAAGATTTATTCTTGGCTCGCCGCTTGCCCCACCGCCACCTTGAAAAAGCGGTTGGTGGTGGTAGCGAGGTCGCCTACCGCTTCCCAAACGCCGTTGGGGCCGAGGGCGGTGGTGCCATAGACGGTATAGTGGCGCGCGTCGAGCTTGGGCGTCCAACTCAAATAGGGTACGCTATTGGTGACGGCGATCGAGAGCTTGAGGTCGGTAGCGTCGGGGTCGTCGGGATCGAGCCCCGTCAGCCAACTGGCCCACAAGGTGCGGCCGTTGGCGCCGAGCACCCCCGCCGAGGCGCCAAAGGTCCGGCCGGTTTCCGCATAAAGTACGCTATTGGTCGCGGCCAAGTCGGCGAGGTATTTGTCGCCAACATCCGTTTCGGCGGGCTTGTCGCCCTCGCGAACTTTGCCCGTAAGGCGCGTATACGCTTTGATGCACGCGCCCCAGCTTATATCGGTCTCGTCTACCTCTTTGTAGGCCTCCGTGCCATCCTGCCAGGTTACGACCCCCATGCCATTGGTGCGGCCGAAATACGATTCACCATAATTATGGGTTGGCTCACACCAATCCCCAAGCGCACAATTGACCATGGTAGTACGATAGCGCGGCCTATAGACAACCGCAAAACCATCACCATCCACCAAATCGATCGGGCTATCCAAATGGACGGTGGTAAAACCGGCATGCGCAAACGGACCCTCGCGAGTAACGGCAAGCACCCCATTGGTTATCGGCGAGGTGCCGTAGCGCGTAACATTGGTGTAGATCGAAATCTCGAAATCGTTTGGATATACCGAGGTCCAAACCCCCACCGCTTCCAAACGCTCGCCATGACCAGCGGTAAAAGACGCCGCTTGCAAATCGATTTGGGGCGGAGTATAATCATAACGCGGTATTGAAACATCATAAACCGGACCTAGCGGATCATACCCGCGCACGACATCATAATCCTCATCCGCACTTGCCGGGATAAAGACCGCGCCATCATAATTCCGGGCAATGTTCCTATCATAGTACGATACGTAATGGTAACCGTTGCTGCCGACGCCAGCCCCCCAACTGTTACGCATAATCCAAGCGCCCTTGCCAGACGGTTGAGGATTGAATTTGTTGGTAGGATAATTATCGTCCCAACCAACGAGCGTTACGGCATGGGTGTGTCCATATTCGACATTGCGATACACCGACTCCTGCTTGTCGGTTGTAGACCAATACGTGGATACCGCCACCGCACCATATTCCTTGATGGCACGTTTGAGCTCGTCGATGCGAGCTGAAGTGCCATCAAGCGGCGGTACCCAAACTACCTGCTGGATATGGATGATCGGCGACAATTCCGGGCTGGGAGTCCAGTTGTAAAGCGTTCCAACATAAACATCGTTGGTTTCGGCAACCGCGCCACCCCACCTCAAGAGATATGCCGCCGCCATATCGTAATTGCCGCCATCATTCGGTTCAAACCTCCACCCATTGAGGTTGACCATATTCTTTTCGGAAAGGTCATAGTCTCCCTGACCGTTTTTGCGGAGTTGCGCTTCGATAGTGGCACAGGTGGCGAAAGTCCAGCAGGCGCCGACATTGCCTTGGTTGCGGATTGGCGAAATCCAGCCCTGATCGCACGAGTTCCAAGCGGCGGGGAGTGGAGAAGTCTTGAGCAGCGACCGCACTTTTTTGCCGGTAGCCGCATCCGGATTGGGTATGGAAGCAGCGCGCCTTGGCGGCCTGAAACCCATCGCGCGCCCTATCGGCGAGGCAACCTCGCCGTCATCGGGCAAAGCAATGGCGGCATGCGTAAGCACACATGCCGCCATTAGCATAACGCGAGACAACATTTAAGGTTGTCTTACTTGGTCTTGAGGTATTCGGTGATACCGGCGGCGGCGCGACGGCCTTCGCCCATGGCGAGAATCACCGTAGCCGCGCCCAACACGATATCGCCGCCCGCGAACACGCCGGGGATCGAAGTCATGTTGTGCTCGTCCACCACGATGTTGCCGCGCTTGTTGACCTCCAGGCCCTCGGTCGTGGCCGGGATGAGCGGATTGGAGGCGTTGCCCACGGCCACGACCACCGTATCCACGTCGAGCTCGAACTCGCTGCCGGGGATGGCCACCGGGCTGCGCCGGCCCGAAGCGTCGGGCTCGCCCAGCTCGTACTTGAGGCAGGTCATGCCGCACACCTTGCCGGTTTCGTCGCCGTGGATGGCCTTGGCGTTCTGGAGCATCAGGAACTCCACGCCCTCGGCCTTGGCGTGATGCACTTCCTCCTTGCGGGCAGGCATCTCCTCGAGCGATCGGCGATAGATGAGGTACACCTTATCGGCTCCGAGGCGGAGCGCCATGTGCGACGCGTCCATGGCCACATTGCCGCCGCCGAGCACCGCCACCTTCTTGCCGTGCCAGAACGGGGTTTCGGCCTCGCCCTCGAGATACGCCTTCATGAGGTTGGCGCGCGTGAGATACTCGTTGGCGGAGAAGACGCCCACCAGGTTCTCGCCCGGGAGCCCCATGAACTTCGGGAGTCCCGCGCCAGTACCCACGAACACGGCGTCGAAGCCGTCCTTGGTGAGGAAATCGCTCACCTTGCGGGTGCGGCCCACGCAGAAGTTGGTTTCGACCTTGACGCCGAGCTTCTTGAGCCCGTCGATTTCCTTCTGCACGATGCTCTTGGGCAGAC
>JAFXST010000035.1 GCA_017525475.1 Kiritimatiellia bacterium
CGGTGGGATGGCCGAGCGGTTAGGTCGCGGACTGCAAATCCGCTTACAGCGGTTCAACTCCGCTTCCCACCTCCAATTTCCTTATGGCGATATTCTGGGGCTTATTCATGGCGTTGCCGCTCTTGGGTTTGGGCGGCGCGTTGGCGTTTTGCCCCGGGAAGTCGCGCGAATTGGGCCTTAAGTTCCAAGCGTCGCGTTTGGCGGCGGGCATCCTTACTTGGGGCGCGTGGCTCTGGACGGCCTACGAACTCGATACGATCGGTATCGACGTCTTCGACCGTCTGCTCAAGCTGTTCCCCGGCCAATTGTACTTGATGGCGGCGGTGCTTGCGTATCTCACTTTCGTTTGGATGGCGCCCAGCCTGAGCGTAAGGGCGTTGATGGCCATCTTGATGCTGTTCCCGGCCTCGCTTTTTAGGGTCACCAGGCTTTTGGTGCCGGCGTCGGGCTTTGCCGCGGTGCATATCCTGGTCTCTTCAGGCTATATCGCGGCCGTAATCGGCATGTACGGAATGTTTTATCCCTGGCGGTACGAAAAGTGGTTCGGCATCGTAATCTCGCGGCCGGTTGTCGCTAGGGCGATCGGAGTGGGATTGGTAATTTGGGGCGCGGCAATACTGGTTGCCGCGTTTTGCGCATGAAAGATCTGTTGATAGTTTTGGCGACGGTAGGCGGCGGCCTCGGGCTCTTCCTCTTGGGCATGAAGCACCTCTCGGAGGGTTTGCAGGCGGTAGGCGGGGATGGGCTGCGCAAATTCATGGGGCTGGCCACCACCAACAAAATCGTGGGCGTGGGCACCGGCATCATCTCCACTTTGATCGCGCAGTCGTCGGCCATCATCACGGCGATGCTGGTGGGCTTCGTGTCGTCGGGCATGATGACGCTTTCGCAGGCCATCAACGTGATTATCGGCGCCAATATCGGCACGACCGGCACGGTGTGGCTGGTGGCTTTCGCGCCGTCGCCGGAGGTGCTGGGCATGACGGGTCTGGCGCTGGGCGGCATCCTCTATTTCTTCATCCGCAAGGAAACTCCGCACAACCTCGGGTTGGCGATTTTGGGTATCGGGCTTGCGCTTCTCGGCCTCTACTTCATGCATAAGGGGGTGCTGCCCATCCGCAACAACGAGGCGATGCGCAACGCGTTACAGAGTATCGACGTCGATTCGCTCCTCGATGTGGCCATCGTGGCCGCGGGCGCGATGATCCTCTCGGCCATGGTGCACTCGGCGGCCACCATCGCCATCGCCATGACACTCGCTTCGCATGGGCTTATCACGTACGAAACGGCCATCGCCACGCTGTTCGGCGCCAATATCGGCACCACCATCACCGCCTGGATGGTGGCGGTGGGCGGCACGGCCGACGCCAAGCGCACGGCTTTGGCGCACACCATGAGCAACGTGGTGGGCTCCATCCTCCTCATGCCGCTCGCGCTCCCCGTCCTGGTCCCGCTCGGCAAGGCGATATTCCCAAACTGGAACGTAGTCGCCGAAACGGCCAAGGGCCCGGTCCTCTACGGCATCATGGCGCCGATCGCGGTTACCGACACCATCTTTTCGCTGTTGCGCGGCATTTTGACCTTCCCGGTCGTCAAGCCGTTCGTGCGCTTCATCGAGTGGGCGATCCCCCAGCCCGAGAACGAAAAGCCGCACCTCTCGTCGCTCAAGTTCGGGGCGCGCCTCTCGCCGGTCATCGCCTGCGACCAGGCGCTCAAGGAAATCGTCTTCATGCGCGAGAGCGGGCTCGATCTCCTGCAGTGCGTGGAGCGCATCCTCAAGGGCGAGAGCGAGGGCGAAACCGACGAAAATCACATTCTCCACCGCGAAGAGATCCTCGACAACGTCCAGCGCGAAGTCACCGAATTCCTGGGCAGCATCATGACCAAGCGCCTGGCGCAAGACGTGGCGGCGCGTTCGCGCCGGCTCCTGAGGCTCTCCGACGAGCTCGAGTCCGTGAGCGACGAGGCGGCGGCCATCGTGCGCGTGGTGCGGCGGCTGCGCAAGCGCAACCAGCAGATTTCGGAAGCCTCGCAGAAGGTGCTCCTCACCATCCACGAGCGCGTCTACGCCTACGCCGAGAAGATCAGCCCCTGGATCCGCTCGCCGCGGCCGTTGGCGTTTATCGATCCCGTGTGGGCGCAGAAGGAATCGAGCGCCATCCACGAGTTTATCCGCAAGTGCCGCAGCCTGCAGCTGGGGCGCGTGAGCGTGGACGACCCCGAGAGTCCCTTGCGCGTCTTGGGCGAGCTCGACATCCTCAACGCCTACGAGCGCATCCGCTCCTACTACTTGAACATTGTCGAAACGCTCGCGGGAGGCAAGGTCCGGGCATGAAGCGCGGCTCCCAAACGCCGGAAAACCGGCTGGACCTGCGCCAGAAGTTCATCTTCACGTGCGATCCCGTATCGGCGCGCGACTACGACGACGCCTTGAGCCTCGATCATGGCCGCGGCGGGTCGCTGATTTTGGGCGTGCATATCGCGGACGTAAGCTATTACGTCAAGCCGGGGAGCAAGCTCGACCAGGAAGCGTACAAGAAGGGTACGAGCGTCTATCTCTGCGACCGGGTTATCCCTATGCTCCCCGAGAATTTGAGCAACGGGCTCTGCTCGCTGGTGCCGGGCGAGGATCGGCTCGCCTTCAGCGTCTTCATCACCTTCAACCGCGCGCGAGAGATCGTCAAGGCCGAGTTCAAGCGCTCGGTGATCAATTCGCAGGCGCGCTTCACCTACGAAGAGGTGATGAAGATCATCCGCGGCGGCCAGGTCGCCAAGGTCGGCAAAAAGGAGCACCGGCTCATCCGCGAATTGAGCGCGCTCGCGCAGGAATTGCGCGCCAAGCGCTTTGCCGCCGGGGCGCTCGACCTGGAAGTGCCCGAAATGCAGGTGGAGCTCGATGGCGCGGGCGAAATGACGGGCCTCAAGGTTGTCCCCTACGACGAGAGCCACCAGATGATCGAAGAGTGCATGGTAGCCGCCAACGAGTGCGTGGCCAAGGAGCTGTGGACGCATGGCGTCAAGATTCTCGCGCGCCTCCACGAGCCGCCGGA
>JAFXST010000036.1 GCA_017525475.1 Kiritimatiellia bacterium
AAGTTCCAAAGGATTACTAGTTGCTCTAGACGACTATGCTGATCGCTCTAGAGAACATGGGGTGCTGGAAGGGTGATAATTGCGCAAAACAGAATTCCCTTCCCATACCCCCTCGTGTGCAAAAAGGGGGTAAAAACGACGCGCGCGGGGGTGTATGGGAAATGTAGCTAGGAAAGAAAGATAATATATAATAATTAATACATATTCTTATTTATTCCTGTTTATCGCCTAAAAATTTTTCGCAAATTTTTCGCAATCTTTCGCAAATCAGGCGAAAGATTTTGCCCAAAATGGCTCCAAAGCCGGAATTTTTCGCAAAACGTGCGAAAGATTTCGCAACGCATTTTGCGCAATTATCGCGCGCTTTGGGTCCGGACACGATTTGAATCGGGTCCGGAGTCGAAGCGAATTTGGTCCGGACCCGATTTGGATTTGGTCTTGAAGAGCAGGCTAGCTACCCTAGGCAACTTGGCCAGTTGACCTAGGCTCCAGCCACAGTTGCTCACGGAGTCGAGACGACTTGCTCACGGTGACCGGACGAATTCTCCACGGTGACCATCGCCGTTCTCCGTGGAGACCAGCTCTATTCTCCGTTGTGACCACCCGCGTTCTCCGTGGAGACGCAAATTTTGCAGGTTTGGGGTTGCAATTGGCGCCGAATTATGATATAATACTTCGAAAATGTTTGGATTCGGCAAGAAGAAAGCTGCCGGGCCGGTCGTCTACAGTCGCAAGGAGCACTGCATCAGCCGCAAGAACATCGATGGCGATGCGCTCAAAGTGCTGTACCGGCTGAACCAGCTCGGTTACACCGCCTATCTCGTGGGCGGTGGCGTGCGCGATTTGCTGATGGGCCGCAGGCCCAAGGATTTCGACGTGGGCACGAGCGCCAGGCCCAACGAGCTCAAGCGCATCTTCCGCAATTGCTTTTTGATCGGGCGGCGCTTTCGCCTGGCGCACATCCGCTTCGGCAGCAAGGTCATCGAAACCGCCACTTTCCGGCGCAATGCGCAGACGGTGGGCGAAATCATCGAACACGCCGCCGAGGGCCCGCTCGAGGACAATGCGTTCGGCACACCCCAGACCGACGCTTTCCGGCGCGACTTTACGGTAAACGGGCTTTTCTACAACATCAAGGATTTCTCGGTCATCGACTGGGTGGGCGGCATGAAGGATATAAGGAAGAAGATCATCCGCTCCATCGGCGATCCGGCGATCCGCTTCCGCGAGGATCCGGTAAGGATGCTGAGGGCCATCAAGTTCAGCGCCCGCCTGGGCTTCACCATCGAGCGCGGCACTATGCGCGCCATGAAGAAATACCACTCGGCCATTCTTACCGCCAGCGAACCGCGCGTGTGCGAAGAAATCTTCCGGCTCTTTACCTACGGCCACAGCGCCGAGGCGTTCTTGATGCTGTGGGAAACGGGGCTCATGGGCGATCTCGTGCCGGAACTGGCCGATTACATCACCCGCCACGGCGGGCGCAAATGCGCCACGTTCAGGTACTTGAAGTCGCTCGACAAGTACGAGGCGGTGATGGCCGCGCAGGGACTAGAGGCCTCCAACGCGGTGCGCGCGGCGGTGCTGATGCGCTCGGTGGCGGAGGCGCGTACGGCCATGAAGATCCTCGTCAATCGCCTGCACGTGCCCAAATCGGTGTACTTTACGGGCGTACTCCTCCTGGAAAGCGGCGCGCGCTTCGAGGTTACGCCGCAGCGCGGGCGGATGCGCTTTATCTACAACCGCGACTTCGCCGACGCGCTCGACTTCAACCGCATCATCGCGCGCGCCGACGGCAAGGACGAAAGCATTTTGAACGCATGGTCCGACCTCTATCAAGAGAAAGGTAACGAAAATGAGTGAAGAGCTAAACGAAGAACTCCTCGAAGAAGTCAAGAAGGCGGTTCCCTATGTGCTGGCGGCGCTGGTGGCGGTGGCCGGCTACTACGGGATCAAGCACCATTTGGCCGAACGCCGCGCGGCCGCTTCGGCGGCGCTGACCGAGGCCTATACAGTTGAGGAGATGGAGGACGCGGTGGCGCGCTTCGGCGGCGGCAAGGCGGGCGAGGCGCTCAAGATCCGCCTGGCCAAGAAGTATTACGATTCGGCCCGCTACGAAGAAGCGCTGTCGCTCTACGAGAAACTTTGCGGCAAGACCGGTGCGGCGTTCGCCGACATCCCCGAAATCGGCCGGGCCGAGACGCTGGAGGCGATGGGCCGCACCGACGAGGCGCTGGCGATCTACAGCGCGTTCGCCGCCAATAACGGCGGTAGCTACCTGGCGCTTACGGCCAATCTGGGCGAGGTCAGGTGCCTGGCGCGCTCCGACAAGGCGGCGGCGCTGGAGCGGCTCGCGGCGCTCAAAGAATCGGCCGGCGACGACGAGGCCGCCAAGGCCCGTATCGACGCGCTCGAGGATGCGGTCAAGAGGCTCTAAATGAAATTCGTCCGCGAAATAGGCGTGTCCGGCAAGATCGGCGCGGCCTCGGTGCTGCTCTTCCCCACCGTATTCCGCAGCCGCGATTCGCGCGCCGACTTTGCGCACCAGCTCTACAAGACCGGCATTTCGACCTTGCCGGTGGTGACGGTGGTGAGTCTCTTCATCGGGATGATCCTGGCGTTGCAGGTGGGGCTGGAACTGCGGCGCTTCAACCAGGAGATCTACCTCGGCGCGGCGGTGATGATCAGCCTCATTCGCGAAATGGCGCCGTTCAGCTGCGGGTTGTGCCTGGCTTCGTGCGTAGGCAGCTCCATCGCGGCCGAAATCGGCACCATGAAGGTCAACGACGAGATCGACGCGCTCAAGATCATGGGGATTTCGCCCGTCAAGTTCCTGGCCGTGCCGCGGATCCTGGCGCTGTCGGTGATGGCGCCATTGGTGGCGTTCTACTGCTGCGTGATCGGCACGATCGGCGGCGGGATCGTGGGCTCTACCCAGTTGGGGGTGGACTTCGGACAGTATATCTCCAGCGCCATGAGCATCGCCGAAGAGAAGGACCTGTTCGTGGGGCTCGTCAAGGCGCTGGTGTTCGGCAACGTGATCGGCATCGTGGCGGTTTCGGAGGGGCTGGGCACCAAACTCGGCGCCACGGGCGTAGGCAAGTCCACCCAGCGTTCGGTGATCGTGAGCTTCCTCCTGATCCTCATGCTGGGCTACATGATAACGAGGCTCTGCTACCAATGAGCATAATCAATTTCCGCAACGTCACCAAGGAGTTCGACGGCGTCAAGGTGCTCGACGATTTGTCGTTCGGCATCGAGAAGGGCGAGATCCTGGCCATCGTGGGGCCTTCGGGCACGGGCAAATCGGTGACGCTCAAGCATATCGTGGGGCTGTTGGAGCCGGATTCGGGCACGATCGATATCGAGGGCAAGCCCCATATCGGCTATCTCTTCCAGTCGGGCGCGCTCTTGGCGTGGCTGACCGTGTACGAGAATATCGCGCTGCCGCTCAAGGAGACCACCCGGCTCAAAGAGCGAGAGATCGACGCGCTGGTCAAAGAGGCGCTCGAAAAGGTGGAGCTTTCGGACGCCGCCGACAAATATCCGAGCGAAATTTCGGGCGGCATGCAGAAACGCGCGGGGCTCGCGCGCGCCATCGTGCGCCAGGCCGACGTGGTGCTGTACGACGAACCCACTTCGGGGCTCGACCCGGTCACCTCGCTCCACATCCACCAGCTGATCCGCAAGCTCAATCGCGAGCAGGGGATAACTTCGGTGGTGGTTACCCACGATATCCAGGGGGCGCTCAACCTCGCCGACCGCATCATGCTTTTGAAGTCGGGGCGCGCGGTGGAAATCGCCAAGGTGGCAGATTTCGCCGCTTCCGGCAACCCCGAAGTACGGGAATTTCTGATTGCCATGCAAGGAGAAATGCAATGAGCAAGCGACACGGACACGGTTTTTCGGACTTCATCACCGGCGTATTCATGCTGGGCGTGCTGGCGCTGTTGGTCTACTTTACCATCATCATTTCCGGCGTGGACGTGATCTACGGCAAGGAGAAGGTGGACGTAAAGGTGACGTTCGACCAGGTGGGCGGCCTTAAAGACCACGACAACGTGATGTACCGCGGCACCAAGGTGGGCACGATCGACCGCATCATCCTCGGCGAGCGCGAGGTTACGGTGGTGATGAACGTCGACAAGGACGTGATTTTGCGCGAGGGCTACACCATCCGCGTGCAGTCGATGTCGCTCCTGGGCGGCAACATCCTGGTGCTCGAGGAGGGCGAAGGACGGGAACTCGACCTGTTGTCCGCCGAATTCCGCGGCCAGACGCCGACCGACTGGATGAAGGACGTGCAGGACATTACCGCCAATTTAAGCCGCATCGCCGGCTCGGGCGAGATCGAGGCGACCATCGCCAACCTCAAGGACGCCACCGCCAAGGTCAACACGGTGATGGACCGCGTGGAGAAGGGCGAAGGCACGGTGGGCAAGCTCATCAACGACGATACCGTGTACAACGACCTCAAGGACACGATGGCCAACGCGAGGCAGGTGTCCGACGATCTCAAGAGCGTGAAAGACGTAATCGAGAACGCCAGAGTCATCACCGAACGGCTCAAGGACGACAAGTACTACGACGAGCTCGAACAGGGGCTCCTCGCGTTCCGCAAGGCGTTCGAGAACCTGGACATGGGCGAGAATCTCAAAACCGATGCGCAGGAAGTCGTAGCCGCGGCCAAGACGCTGATGGCCAACCTCAACGAGGTGTCCGCGCGCCTCGCCGCCGGCGAAGGCACCTTGGGCAAGCTGGCCGCCGACGAGACGCTTTACAACGATCTGAGCGCCCTCATCCGCGACGTCCGGCAGATTATCGACAACTACCGCGACACCACGCCCATTTCGACCTTCGGGTCGCTGGCGACGGGCGCGCTCTAAGCCATGCTGCTCGTAGCGGCCGCCTCGCTCTTCATGGTGCATGGCGCGCCGCTCGATATGCCGCGCGCCACGGCGTTTTTGGGGCGGCGCGGCGACGAATACCGGCTAATCGACCGCTATGCGACGGAAGATCTCTGGACTTCGCGCGCGGTATTGGGGCGTTGGTACGACGACGACTTGCGGGTGTTTACGCTTGCGAGGCTCGATTATCTCTTGCCCGATTCCCCGGACGAGGTCAAAACGCGCGAGGATTACGGCGAGGCTTTGGCCCGATTGGAATACAAAGACGAAGCGGCGTTTTTATCGGCGATAAAGTTTTTGGCGCCCGCGGAATTGGCCGGAGACTACGTAAAACCCCGGCAGGCGATCCGGGGGTTTAGGGACGTACGCTATTTTGCGCCCACCAACGAAAGCGCCATCGTCTGCGCGTTTTTGCCCGAAAAGCCCCGGGTTTGGCATATGATTTCATGGGAGCTCGCCGAGGGCGACGAGTTCGCGGCAAAGCGCGCCGAGCTTGAGGAAAACTGGTTCCGGGAGTTCAAGGAGCTCGAACTTAAGGTAGACAAGCTAGACAATCTCGACGAGCGCGAGCTCCTCAAGGCGGACGCGCGCCATTCGGTGGCGCTGTACGGCAATTGGCATTATACGGACGGCGGCGACTTTGCGGTGTTGGACGACCTCGCCGATTCGCGCCGGTTCGTGACTGCGCTCACCAACGACCTCGCCCATGCCCGCAGGCGCTTCCGCGAGGTGATGCCGGGCGTGGTGGATTTGACCAATACGCTCGCGACGGTGCGGATTTTCGCCGACCGCGACGAATATCTGGAGGTGGCCGGCAGCGACAAGGCGTGGACGGCCGCCTACTGGAGCCAGGAACGGCGGGAACTCGTGGCCTACATGGGCGAGGAGGGCGACGAGCGGCTGTTGGATACGATGCGCCACGAGGCGTTCCACCAGTACCTCGCCTACTCGACCAGCATGATGATGGCCTCGCCTTGGCTCAACGAGGGTTACGCCGGGTATTTCGAGGACGAAAAAAACGGGCGGTTCTTCGCGGGCGCGAGCCTGGAGGAGCTCGAGCGCTACGCCTCGTACCTGCCCACCATCATCGCCATGGATTACGAGCAGTTCTACTCGGGCGACGTGGAGCTCAACTACCTGCTGGCGCGGTCGATCGCCTATTTTCTCGAAAACGGCGCGCCCCAAGTGCGCTTCAAGCCGTTCAAGAACCTCAAGCGCGACTATCTCAAGGCTCTCGTGGAAAGCCAGGATATGAAGACGGCCACCGTGGCGGCCTTCCGCAATACCGATACGCTTAAGCTTTTCGTGGCCGAATGGCTCAAGTTCTACAAAAATACGTAGGCCGCCTGGCGCCTAGCCCCACCGGGGCGCTCCATTTGGGCAACGTGCGCACGTTCATGGTGGCGTGGCTGCGCGCCCGTTCGCAGGGCGGGCGGCTCATCATGCGCATGGAAGACCTCGATCACCCGCGCGACAAGCCGGGCGCGGCCCAGGCGGCGCTCGACGAGCTCAAGTGGCTGGGCTTCGACTGGGACGAGGAGTTCGTGCAGTCCAAGCGCAAGGCGAAATACCGCGAGGCGCTCGAGGCGCTTAAGGCCCAAGTCCTCGTCTATCCCTGTACCTGCTCGAGGCGCGACGTGGAGGCGGCGCAATCGGCCCCGCACGCCGGCGAACAGCTCCACTATCCCGGCACTTGCCGCGGCCGGCATCCCGTCTACGTGCCCGGCGCCTGCTGGCGCTTCAAGGTGGAGTCTCCCTGTCTCGTGGAGTTCGACGATGTCTTCGCCGGGCGTCAGCGCATGGACGTGGCGGCGAAACTGGGCGATTTTCCCCTGGCGCGCGACGAGTTCGGCGCGGGGTATACGCTGGCGGCGGCGGTGGACGACGCCGAGATGGGGATTACCGAGGTGGTGCGCGGCGACGATCTGATCCCGGCTACGCCCCCGCAAATCCTGGTCCAGCGCGCCCTCGGCCTAGCTACGCCGGCATATTGCCACCTGCCGCTCTTGGTCGGTACCGACGGGCGGCGGCTCGCCAAGCGCCATGGCGACAGCCGCATCGCCGCCTACCGCGGCCAAGGTCTCGCGCCCGAGGCGATTGTCGGCTATCTCGCCTGGCGCTCCGGCCTCGTCCCCGAAAACGCCCCCGTTACGCTCGCAAGCCTTTTGCCGCATTTTTCGCTCGCCCGCATCCCCGCGCACCCCTGCGTTCTGGCCGATACGGGGCTTATGCGGTAAGCCCGTTTTTTTCAAGTTTTGGGTTGAAATCCGGGGCGATTTATGGTATAATACTATACCTAAATGGCGGAAAGCGCCGTTTTGCAACCATACCAGAAAGAAACGAAGATGAATACTGTATTGGTGGGCGCCCAATGGGGCGACGAGGGCAAAGGCAAGGTTATCGACTTTTTGACCGAAGAGTCCGATGTGGTAGTGCGCTTCCAGGGCGGCTCCAACGCGGGCCATACGGTAGTGGTGGGCGACAAGAAGTACGTGCTCCACCTGGTGCCGTCGGGGGTGTTGCACGAGGGCAAGCACTGCATCATCGGCAATGGCGTGGTGATGGATCCGTTCGACCTCATGAAGGAGCTCGAACAGGTCAAGAGCTGGGGCTTCGAGCTGCAGGGGCGTTTCCATATCTCCGAGCGCGCGCAGATGGTCATGCAGTGGCACCGGGCGCTCGACCGCGCCGACGAGGCGGCCCGGCCCGAAGGCAAGAAGATCGGCACCACCGGCCGCGGCATCGGCCCGGCCTACGCCGACAAGGTGGGGCGCTCGGGGATGCGCGTGGGCGATATTTTGAAGCCCAACTTCGCCGATCTCATCCGCGAGCATGTGGAGGAGGCCAACCGCAAGCTCAAGGCGCTCAACGCCCAGCCGCTCGACCCCGAGGAGATGGTCAAGCTCTACATGCCCATGAAACCGGCGCTGATGCCGTACGTGACCGACACCATCCAGTTTATCCACGAGCAGCTCGAAGCCAAGAAGTCGGTGCTGTTCGAGGGCGCGCAGGCGACGATGCTGGATATCGATTTCGGTACCTATCCCTTCGTGACGAGCTCCAACCCCACGGCGGGCGGCGCCTGCACGGGTTCGGGCGTGAGCCCCAGGAGCATCGATCGCGTGATCGGCGTGCTCAAGCTGTACACCACGCGCGTGGGCGAAGGCCCGTTCCCGACCGAACTCTTCGACGAGGACGGCGAAACGCTGCGGCGGCGCGGCGGCGAATTCGGCGCGACCACCGGGCGGCCGCGGCGCTGCGGCTGGTTCGACGCTTGCGTGGCGCGGTTTGCTCGGCGCGTGAACGGCATCGACTACTGGGCCATGACCAAGCTGGACGTGCTCGACACCTTCCCGGTGGTCAAGATCTGCACCGGCTACCGCCGTCCCGACGGGTTCGTGTACCAGACTTTCCCCATGGATCTCGACGCGCTCAAGGCCTGCACGCCCATCTACGAGGAAATGCCGGGCTGGATGTGCGACACCAGCCACACCACCGACTATTCGGAACTCCCGGAGAACGCCAAGAAGTACATCAACCGCATTCTGGAGATCTGCGGCGGCGAACTGGGGGTGCTGTCGGTGGGGCCGGCGCGCGAAACGACGCTGAGGATCAACATCTGAGATGGAGCATCTGGCGGTAATCATGGACGGCAACGGCCGGTGGGCGGAAAAGCGCCACCTGCCGCGCCTCATGGGGCACCGCGCCGGGGCCGAAGCGCTCGACAGGTGCATGCATTACTGCAAGGCGGCCGGGATCAAGTACCTTACGGTATACGCGTTTTCGACCGAGAACTGGAAGCGCTCGGAAGAGGAGGTTTCGGGCCTCATGAAGCTTCTGTCGGGGTTTATCCGCTCCAAGGAGCAGACGCTCGTCAAGGAGAAGGTGGCCTTCAGGGTGATCGGACGCCGGACGGATTTGAGCGAGAAGCTCCAGGCCGAAATCGCCGCGCTGGAGGAAAAGACGCGCGGCGGCGAGTTTACGCTGGTGGTGGCGCTCTCCTACGGCGGCCGCGACGAAATCGTGCGCGCGGCCATGAAGTTCAAGGGCGGCACCGAGGCCGATTTCGCCGCGTGCCTGGATACGGCCGGCATTCCAGATCCGGAACTTATCATCCGCACCTCCGGCGAGCAGCGCACCAGCAACTTCCTTTTGTGGCAGAGCGCCTACAGCGAGTATTACTTTACGCCGGTTCTGTGGCCCGATTTCGACCAGGCGGAATTCGACAAGGCCATGGAATCGTTTGCTAAACGCGAACGCCGGAAGGGAGGGAGATTAGGCAGATGAATCCAATTTTGAAACGTACTTTGACCGGACTTTGCGTGGCGGCGGTCGTGATCGCGGCGATTCTCTTTACGCCGCCTTGCGCGGTGGTGCCGGTGATCATCGCCTTGGCGCTGCTCGCGACGGCGGAATACGCGCTCCTCCTGAAGCGCAAGTTTCCCCGGCCGACTTTGGCGGCGATTCTGGCGTTCTTGCTGGGCGCGGCGGTGGTGGCCGGCGGCTTTGCCATGCTGGCCATGACCGTGGGCAAATACGGCAATGTGATGTTCCTTTACGTGGTCGCCATCATCAAGTTTTCCGACGTGGGCGGGTTCGCGTTCGGGCTGACTTCCGCCCGGCTCATGCAGGGCGGCAACCACAAAATGTGCCCCACGATTTCGCCCAACAAGAGCTGGGAGGGCATGGCGGGCTCGATTTTCCTCTCGTGCCTCGTCTCCTGCTGTTTCATGCCGGTTACCGGTTTCGGCCTCGCCAAGGCGCTGGCGTTCGGTCTCGTGGCCGCCACGGTCGGCACGGCCGGCGATCTCGTGGAGTCCAAGTTCAAGCGCTGGGTGGGGGTCAAGGATTCGTCCGCGATGAAGATCACCAACGGCATGGGCGGACTCCTCGACATGTTCGATTCGCTCCTGTTGGCGCCGGCCGCGCTCTATTGCTTCATCTGATGACCAGCTCCCGCCACGCCTGGATCGTCTTTCTGGCCACGCGGTGCGTGGCGCTGGCGGTGGATACCGGCATCCTGGCGGCGGCGTATCTGTCGGCGTTTCTGCTCCGGTTCGATTTCCAGGCGCCGCACTGGGGTTGGCGGGCGGTGGCCATGAGTTTCGTGACGGTGGCGCTGGTGCAGTTGGCGGCGCTGATCCTGACCGGTTGCTACGCCCACGCCTGGCGGCAGATGAAGGTTACGGAACTGCCCCGGTATTTCGCGGCCACGGCGATGGCGGTGGCGGTGCTGACGCTGATGCGCCTGGCGATCGGCGACGTGGCCTACGCGCATATCCGCCCGCCCTACACGATAACCATCATGACGGCCGCGTTCGCCACGGCGGGGTTTATCGCGGTGCGTCTCGCCTGGCGGCTCTATTGGTTCGCCGGGCAGACGGAGACCGAGCTTCTGGAGCGCGAGGAGCTGACGTTCGACAATACGGTGGCCGCGCGGTTTTTGGCCGGCAAGACGGTGATGGTGACGGGCGCGGGCGGGAGCATCGGCTCGGAACTGGCGCGGCAAGTATCGGGTGCGGGCGCGGCCGTGCTGGTGATGGTGGAGCGCGGCGAAAACGCCCTATACGAAATCGATCGAGAACTGGGCGGCATGGCGCCGGCGAGCCTGGAGCGCCAGGCGCTCTTGATGGATTTCGCCGATCCCGTCAAGATGCCGGCGGCGTTGGCGAGATTCAAACCGCAAGTAGTGCTGCACGCGGCCGCCTACAAGCACGTGCC
>JAFXST010000004.1 GCA_017525475.1 Kiritimatiellia bacterium
CGAGAAGAAGATCTCGTCGCTCAACGACATGCTGCCCCTCCTCCAGGCGGTGGCCAAGACCGGCCGTCCGCTGATGATAATCGCCGAGGACGTCGAAGGCGAAGCGCTCGCCACGCTCGTCGTCAACAAGCTGCGCGGCACCTTCCAGGTGTGCGCCGTCAAGGCCCCCGGCTTCGGCGACCGCCGCAAGGCGATCCTCGAGGACATCGCGGTATTGACCGGCGGCCGCCTCGTGAGCGAGGATATCGGCGTGAAGCTGGAGAACGTGGGTCTCGATATGCTCGGCCGCGCCAAGAAGGTGGTGGTCGACAAGGACAACACCACCATCGTCGAGGGCCTCGGCCGCAAGGGCGATATCGAAGCGCGCGTCGCCGTCATCAAGAAGCAGATCGAAGATACGACCAGCGATTACGATCGCGAGAAGCTCCAGGAGCGCCTCGCCAAGCTCGCCGGGGGCGTGGCCCTCATCAAGGTGGGCGCGGCCACCGAGGCGGCCATGAAGGAGAAGAAGGATCGCGTCGACGATGCGCTGCACGCCACTCGCGCGGCGGTCGAAGAGGGCATCGTCCCCGGCGGCGGCGTCGCGTACCTGCGGGCCCAGAAGGCCATCGACGAGCTCGAACTCGAGGGCGACGAGAAGGTGGGTGCGGCCATCATCGCCCGCGCCATCGAAGCTCCGCTCCGCAAGCTCGTCAACAACGCCGGCGAGGAAGCCGCGCTCGTCATCGCCAACGTCAAGAAGGCCACGGGCAACAACGGCTACAACGTGCGCACCGGCGAATACTGCGACCTCCTCAAGGCCGGAGTCGTGGATCCCGCCAAGGTCACGCGCAGCGCTCTGCAGAACGCGGCCTCGATCGCCGGGCTCCTCCTCACCACCGATTGCATGGTGACGGACCTGCCCGAAAAGAAGGAATGCTCCTGCGGCGGCCACGGCGCACCCGGCGGCATGGACGGCATGATGTAATGCCCCAATGAAGAAGATACTCGTTATCTTCTTCCTCGCGGCGCTGACAATAGGCATAGAAGCTCTATACTATTGTCGGCGCCCGGTGCGTTCTACGGCGTTCGCCGAGAGCGCACTTGCCGCTTTTGGCGGCTTCCGCTCGCTCGCGGGCGAAATCATCTGGTTCCGCGCCGACCGGTTGCAGGACGATGGGCGGTACGTGGAACTGGCGCAGTTGGCGCACGCGCTCACGCTCTCGGAGCCGCATACGCCCGAGGTGTGGGCCTACGCCGCGTGGAATCTCGCGTACAACGTCTCGGTGATGATGCCGACGCCCGAGGACCGCTGGCGCTGGGTGGACGCGGCGCTCACGCTCTTGCGCGACGACGCGCTGCGCCTCAACCCCGACAGCGCCGAACTCTATCGCGAAGTGGCGTGGCTCTTCGAGCTCAAGCTCGGCACCGATCTCGACAATGCCGCCCCGGTCTACCGCCGCATCTGGCGCGAGCGGGTGGAGGAGGTTGCGCGTACCGGCGACTGGGCGAGCCTCAACATGGATTTAGGGCGCATGGAGGCGCTCGAAGAAAAGTACGGCCTCCACGACCGCGCCGACCCGTTCTATTCGGCGATCTACTGGGCGTCGTTCAAGGACGACCCCATGCTCAAGGAAATCCTGCGGCAGTCGCTCGTACTTTACCGCAAGGCGCATCCCGATGGCTGAAGTAAGATTCGAACATATCTGCAAAACCTACTCGTCCGGCGATCGCCCGGCGGTCGACGACTTTAGCCTCACCGTCCGGGACGGCGAATTTCTGGTGCTGGTGGGGCCTTCGGGGTGCGGCAAATCCACCTCGCTCAGGATGGTGGCGGGGCTCGAGACCCCGAGCGCGGGGCGCATCTTCATTGGCGACAAAGAGGTTACTTCCCTCCCGCCCAAAGAGCGCGACATCGCGATGGTGTTCCAGAATTACGCGCTCTACCCGCACATGACGGTCAAGGAGAACCTTTCGTTCGCGCTCAAGCTCCGCGGCTACCCCAAGGCCGAAATCGCCCGGCGGGTCGAGGCGGCGGCCGCGACGCTGGGGCTCGAAGAATATCTGGGGCGGCTACCCAAGGCGCTTTCGGGCGGGCAGCGCCAGCGCGTGGCCCTGGGGCGCGCCATCGTGCGCGAGCCGGCGGTCTTCCTCTTCGACGAGCCGCTCTCCAACCTCGACGCCAAAATGCGCGTCGAAATGCGCGCCGAAATCATCCGCCTCCACCATCGGCTCAAGGCCACCATGATCTACGTCACGCACGACCAGACCGAGGCCATGACCATGGGCGAGCGGATCGTGGTGATGGACCATGGCCGCATTCAGCAGGTGGCGCCGCCTATGGAGCTCTACGATCGCCCGGCCAATCCCTTTGTGGCCTCGTTTATCGGCACTCCCCCCATGAACCTCATTCCCGAAGGCGGCAAGCTTCTGGGTATCCGCCCCGAGCATGCAAGGCTCGTACCGGGCGCTACCTACACGGTCGATTTCGTCGAGCCGCTCGGCCCCGAGACGCTCGTCCATCTCGCGCCCGGCGGGGTGATCGTGCGCGTACCGGGCTTTGCCGGCTGCCGCCCGGGCGACAAGACGGGCGTCGAGTTCGACGACAAGCATACGGTCTATTTCGAGGGCTAGAAGGAACGCCATGGGTATATTCGAATTTCTGATGCTCGTCTGTTTTGGCGCTTCCTGGCCGTTTTCCATCGCCAAGTCGCTCAAATCGCGGAGCACCAAGGGCAAAAGCCTCGGGTTTCTTTTGCTTATCGAACTCGGCTACGCCTTCGGCATCGTCCACAAGGTACTTTACAATTTCAACTGGGTCACCTACGTCTACGCCATCCTCTTTTTGGTGGTGGCTACCGACGTAGTCCTCTATTTCCGCAATCGCCGGCTCGAAAGGGCGGCGGCAACCGAAAGGGTTTAAGTCATGCGCGATCTGATCATCGGCGGTCGCAAATTCACCAACCGCTTTTTCCTGGGCACCGGCAAGTTCGCCTCGTCGGAGATCATGCGCGGGGCCTTGGCCGCCTCGGAGACCGAACTCGTGACCGCCGCCCTGACGCGCGTCCACGAAGGCGACGCCGCGCACGACGATATCTTGAAGGCCATCGACCGCACCAAGGTGGAGGTGATGCTCAACACTTCGGGCGCGCGCACCGCCGAGGAGGCCGTGCGTATCGCCAAACTCGGGCGGGCGGCCGGCTTCAACTGGGTCAAGCTCGAGATCCATCCCGACGCGCGCTATCTTTTGCCCGATCCCGTCGAAACGCTCAAGGCCGTGGCGGAGTGCGCCAAGCTGGGCATGGTGGTTTTGCCCTACATCAACGCCGATCCCGTACTCGCCCGCCATTGCGAAGACGCGGGCGCCGCTGCCGTCATGCCGCTCGGCAGCCCCATCGGCTCCAACCGCGGCATCCGCACGCGCGACATGATCGAAATCATCATCGAGCAGTCGCACGTGCCGGTGGTGGTGGATGCGGGGATAGGACTGCCGAGCCACGCGGCCGAAGCCATCGAAATGGGCGCCGACGCGGTTCTGGCCAACACGGCCGTGGCCGCCGCCGACGATCCGGTGAAGATGGCCGAGGCGTTCAAGCTTGCGGTGCGTTCGGCCGAACTCGGCACCCAGGCCGGCCCCGCCGCGCCGCGCACTATGGCGTCGGCCACGAGCCCCATGGATATTTTCCGGTGAGCGCCGTTCCCTCCACGCGCGTTTCGCTGCTCGCTGCCATCGCCGGCAGCGCCGACAGCGCGCGTTGGGAGGAGTTCGCCAAGCGCTACCGGGGGGCGATGGAGGCGTACCTTACCTCGCATTTCCCGTTCCTGGAGGCCGACGAGATCATCCAGGAAACGCTGATCGCGCTCGTCAAGGTGATGCCCGGCTACCGCTACGATCCGGAGAACTCCGGGCACTTCCGCAATTACCTTACCGGCATTCTCCGCCGCAAGGCGCTCAAGGCCTGCGCGCGCCAAGAGCGCCGCGCCGAGGCCTTGGCCGCCTATCGCCTCGAAAGCCAAGGCGGAGTTTCCGCGCACGAGCGCGAAGAGGCCGAATGGCGGCACGCCGTGTTCGAGGTCGCCCTGCAGGCGCTGATGGACGACGAGTCGGTGCAGGAGCGCACCAAGCAGGTGTTCGTGCGCACGGCCATCAAGGGCGAAGCGCCCGCGCAGGTGGCCGAGGCCTTCGGGCTCGAGCGCAACGCCGTCGACCAGATCAAGGCGCGCATGGTGGCCAAACTCAAAGACATAATCGCGAGGCTCGGCAATGTCGATGACGATTGATCCCGGCGAGGTGGAAGCGTTCCTTTCGGGGCACGAGCCCGTCAGGGAGGCGCGGCTTTGCCGCGACGGCGACTTTGTGGGCCCCTGGCACGTTACGGCGTTTCTGGGGCGCGGCGCGGCCGGCGAAGTGTTCCGCACCGATCGCCCGCGAGTGGCGGCG
>JAFXST010000037.1 GCA_017525475.1 Kiritimatiellia bacterium
CCGCAAGTAGTGCTGCACGCGGCCGCCTACAAGCACGTGCCCATGGTGGAGCGCAATCCCGAGGCCGGCTGGGAGAACAACGCCGAAGCCACCGCCAGGTTCGCGGCCATGGCCAAGGCGGCGGGAGTGGAGCGGTTTGTGATGATCAGCACCGACAAGGCGGTCAATCCCGTGTCGGTGATGGGCAAGACGAAACTGGCGGCCGAAAAGGCGATAATGGCGCTCAACGAAGCGGGCGGCACGTCGTTTGCGGCGGTGCGGTTCGGCAACGTGATGGGTTCGTCGGGGTCGGTGATGCCGCTTTTCAGGGAGCAGATCGCCAAGGGCGGGCCGGTGACGGTGACGCATCCCGACATGCAGCGCTATTTCATGACCTTGCGCGAGGCGGTGAACCTGGTGCTGCAGGCAGCGAGCCGCGGCGAGCGCGCCATCTATACCTTGGATATGGGCAAACCCGTGAGGATAATCGATCTGGCCGAGGGAATGATCCGCCAGGCGGGCATGCGGCCTTACGTGGACGTGCCGATCGTCTTCACCGGCGTGAGACCGGGCGAAAAACTGTTTGAAGAACTGGATATCTCCGACAAGTCCTGCTACAAGACCGACATGGCCAAAATCTACATCACCAAATGAACTTCGGCGAACTGAGAATCCTGCTGGTCGACAACCTGATGATCCGGCGCTACGGCAACCTGCGCATGGGGCCGGGGCGCAAGTTGATGTGCGGCGCGATCCGCAACAACTGGCGGCTGTGCGAGTATTCCGACCGCGATATGGCGCGCTTGCTCGCGCCCCTGGGGATCCGGGCGTGGGGCGGGGCCATCGCCAACCGCAAGCTCGTGAAGTGCGCGGTCAACTTCCGCCCCGACGTGATGCTCCTCGGGCACTGCGACTACATAACCAACGAGACGCTGTTTGCGATCCGCAAGGCGTTGCCGCATATCCGCATCGCGCATTTCAACGTGGATCCCATCTGGCAGGCGAACACGCGCGCGCAGATCGCCGAGCGCATGGAAAGCTGCGACGGCGTGTTCGTGACGACGGCGGGCGCGGAGCTCAAGACCTGGCTCACGGGCCGCAATTTCATGGCGTACATGCCCAACCCCTCGGATCCGTCGATGGAGCACGGCGACAACAGCCGCAAGCTGGAGTTTGCGCGCGACCTCTTTTTCGCCGGCAATCCGCGCGAGGGAGATCCCCGGTGGGAACTGCTGGCGAGACTCCTGCCGGAAATCCAGGAAAAGCTGCGCATCGAGCTGTTCGGGTCCGGCAAAAACAGCGATTTCCCGTTCAAGCTATCGCCGTCGATTTGGGGCGCCAGGTACGAAGAAGTGCTCTCCACCTCCAAAATGTCGCTCAACCTCAACCGCAAGGAAGGCGACAAGTGGTATTCGTCCGACCGTATCGCCCACTTGATGGGGTACGGGATTTTGACGTTCCAGTCGGACAAGAACCAGATGGAGCGGTTCTTCACGCCGGAAGAGACGGTGTACTTTAGCGAGGTCGGCGATCTGGCCGAAAAAATCCGCTACTATCACGCGCACGACGAGGAACGGCGCCGAATCGCGGCGGCCGGGCGCGCCAAATACCACCGCATCTTCAGCGGCGAGCGGACGCTCAAGTTCATGGTGGAAACGCTGTTCGGCAAGAAGTATTCCGAAGCGTACGAGTGGGCGGAGGAGGTATACCGCTAAATGAAGCGCCAATACCCCAAGCTCGATTTCTTCGATCGCGACTATGCCGTGAAAGAGGCGTACGCACGAATCTGGCGCTATATCCGCCCGTACCGGCTCAGGCTGATCATCGGGCTCTTCTGCGGGTTCATGACGGCGGGTACGCTGGTGCCGATGTTCCAGCTGATCCAGCCGGCGACCAAGCAGATCGAACAGCGCCTGGATGTAGCCGAAACGGAAACTGCCGACGAAGCGCCGGCGTCGGCGGAAGCGGCCAAGATGCCCAAATGGTACGGCAAGGCGCAGAAATACGCCGCCAAGGTCGGCATCGAGCTCGTGGACGAAAAGGGTGCGATGACGGGCGGACTTTTGGCGATGATCGTAACGCTCGTGCCGCTTTTGGCGGGGCTGCGGCTGCTGCTAAAATTCATCAATCTCTATTTCCTCGCCTACGTAGGGCAACATGCCGTGGCCGATCTGGTGTGCGATCTCTTGAAGCATACGCAAAAGCAGTCGCTCCAGTTTTTCTCGCGCGTGGACGTAGGCCGGCTCATGTCGCGCATATTCGGCGACAGCGCCCAGGTGGCCACCATCGTCAATACGGTAATCGTGGATATCGCCGAGGCGCCGTTCGAGGTGTTGGTGGCTGGCGGGTACGTGGTGTATTTCGCCATCGCCCACGACATGATCCCGACCTTGGTGTTCATCCTGATCGCCTTCCCTGCGTTCACCGTGCCCATCACCATGCTGGCCAAGCGGATCCGCAAGTATTCAGCCGAGGCGATGGCCCGGGGATCGGTGGTGTTTTCGCGCCTCCACGAGGTGGTGACCTCGATCGGGCTCGTCAAGAGCTTCAACACCGAAGAGTTCGAATGGAACAAGTACCGCGAGGCCAATACGCGCATGGTCAAGATCCAGCTCCGGAACGTGCGCGTGGCGGGGCTGGTGGGGCCGTCGCTGGAGGGGATCGGGGTGCTGCTCATCTGCGCATTCGTATGCTGGTGTTTCTGGCGGCGCATCACTCTCGACCAGGTGTTGCCCATGCTGGCGCCGCTCCTCGTGATGTACAAGCCGCTCAAGAAGGTGAGCAACATCCAAGTGGCGCTCGAGAATTCGATGGCGTCGCTCTGCCGTATCTTCTCGCTGTTCGATCTCGACATGGCGATCCCCGAAAAGGACGAGCCCGTGCGCAAGACGGCGTTCGAGCGCGAGGTGCGCTTCGAAGACGTGACCTTCAAGTACGACACGGCCGAAACGCCGGCGGTCAGCAAGGCGTCGTTCGCGATTCCGCGCGGCAAGAAAGTGGCGGTGGTGGGCGGCACGGGGAGCGGCAAGTCCACCCTGTCGTACCTCCTGGCGCGCTTCGCCGACCCCACGGAGGGACGCATCACGATCGACGGCGTGGATCTGCGGGAGATCGCGATCTCCGATTTGCGCCGGCTGGTTGGGGTGGTAACGCAAGAGCCGCTCATATTCAACGATACCGTCGCCTATAACATCAAATACGGCACGCCCGAGGCGACCGACGAACAGATCCGCGCGGCCGCCAAACTCGCCAATGCCGACGCGTTCATCGTCGCCCAGCCCGACGGCTACGGCCGCGTGTGCGGCGAAAAGGGCATGGCGCTTTCGGGTGGCGAGAAACAGCGCATCTCCATCGCCTCGGCCATCCTCAAGAATCCGCCCATCCTCATCCTTGACGAGGCCACTTCGGCGTTGGACAACGTCACCGAGGCGCTGGTGCAGGAGGCGCTCGAGAAGCTGATGCAGAACCGGACCACGTTCGTGATCGCCCACCGGCTCTCCACCGTGCAGGACGCCGACCTTATCCTCGTGATGGACGCCGGGCGCATCGTGGAACGCGGCACCCACGACGAACTCTACGCCCTTAACGGCGTCTACCGCCACCTTTGCGACATCCAGGAACGCTAATGAACAACGAATATCGCAAGGAATTTTTCGACCGCGACTACACCGTGAGGGAATCGGCGGGGCGGCTGTGGCATTATATGTCGCGCTACAAGTGGAGGCTGTTCCTCGGGATTTTCCTCGGTCTAGTCAACGCCGGCATTTTGGTGCCGTTCTACCAGGTGCTGCAACCGACCGTGGCCACGGCCGGCGGCGAACCGGTGCGCGTGGAGGCCAAGTTGTCCGAAGGCGGCGGCAAGATGGACAAGTCCCTTAATCGCGCCGCCAAGCTCCCCGGCTGGTACCATCAGGCAGAGGTGCTGGCCGGCAAGGCGGGATTGCGCTTCACCGACGACGAAGGCAATATGCAGGGCGGCATGCTCTTTTTGGTCACGGTCGTGATCCCGCTCATCTTCATTCTGCGGCTGTTTCTTACCTATCTCTACATCTACTGCCTGTCGTGGGCGGCCAACAAGGCGGTGGCAGATCTGCGGTGCGACCTTTTGCGGCATGTGGAGGCGCAGTCGATGGAATTTTTCGGACGGGTGGATATGGGCCAGATTATCGTGCGGCTCACCGGCGACCCGCAGAAACTGCAGGTGGTGATGACCAAGGTGGCGGTGCAACTTGTCCTCGCGCCGTTCGAGATGGCGGTGTCCGCCGGGTTCATAATCTATTTCGCCGTGCAGAACCATATGGTGCAGACGCTACTCCTCTTGGGGATCGGCGCGCCCGCGTTTTTCGGCCCCATCATCATGATCGCACGGCGGCTCAGGAAATATTCCAAGCGTATGCTCCAGCAGAGTTCGTTCATCGGCGCCAAGCTGCACGAGGATCTCACTTGCCAGAAGCGCATCAAGGCCTACCATACCGAAGAATTCGAGAACGCCAATTTCCGCGCGGCCTACGCCAAACAGCTTCAGCATATCCGCAAGGCGCTTAGGTTGGGGCTCATGACCTCGCCGGCGGTGGAATCGGTGGGCATCATCATTATCGGGGTGTTCATCGTATGGTGCTTCCTTTTCGCCGTGCCGCTGTCGTCGGTGCTGCCGATGGTGGCGCCGCTCCTCATCATCTACAAGCCGGTCAAGGAAATCGGCAAGCTCCAGGTGCAGATGCAGGAGACCATGGCGGGCATTTCACGCGTGCTGTCGCTTTTGGATCTCCACATGGAGCTGCCCATGAGCGCGAACCCCGTCAAGAAAGACGCGTTCGAGGAGGCCATCCGGTTCGAACACGTTACTTTCAAGTACCAGGACGCCGCCAAGCCCGCCGTAGTGGACGCCGACTTCGAGATCAAGCGCGGCCAGTTCTATGCCGTGGTGGGCGGCACGGGGAGCGGCAAGACCACCTTGGCCAATCTCCTGGCGCGGTTCTTCGATCCGCAGGAAGGCCGGGTGACCATCGACGGCATCGACGTAAAGGAGCTGGAGACGGCGAGCCTGCGGCGGCTCGTGGGCGCGGTGCTGCAGGACACCTGCATTTTCAACGACACCATAATGAGCAATATCGCCTACGGGCTCGAAAACATCGAAGAGGCGGAGGTGATCGCCGCCGCCAAGCTCGCCAAGGCGCACGATTCCATCATGTCGCAGCCTGGCGGCTACAGCCGCATGTGCGGCGAAAAGGGTAGCGCCGTTTCGGGTGGCGAGCGTCAGCGCATCGCCATTGCCCGCGCCATTCTCAAGAATCCGCCCATTCTCATCCTCGACGAAGCCACTTCGGCTTTGGATACGGTTACCGAGGCGCTGGTGCAGGAAGCCATCGACAATCTCATGCAGAATCGCACCACGTTCGTGATCGCCCACCGTCTTTCCACCATCCGCAAGGCCGACTGCATTCTGGTGATGAACGAGGGGCGGATCGTGGAACGCGGCACGCACGAGGAGCTTTACGCCCTCGGGGGGCAGTATACCGCACTTTGCAACAGGAGTACCGAACAATCATGATAACCGACTGCAATCCGGGCCACGCATTCATGCATCCGTGGTTCTGGTCTTCGTTTCTAGGGTGGACCGTCGCCCAGTTGATCAAGATGCTGTCCAACGCCGTGAAAACCAAGACGTTCGATTTCGAATATCTGGTGTCCACCGGCGGAATGCCGAGCGCCCACTCCGCCATGGCCACGGGGCTTGCCACCGCGATCGGCCTTACCGAGGGGTTCGGCACGCCCGTAGCCATGCTCGGCATCGGTTGGGCGGCCATCACCATTTTCGACGCGGCCACGGTGCGCAAGGCGGCCGGCGACCAGGCCAAGGTGCTCAACCAGATCGTCAAGGAACTCAAAGAGTCGCTCAAGTTCGATCCGCAGCACCTCAAAGAGCTGTTGGGCCATACCCAGCTCGAAGTGCTGGCCGGCTTTATCACCGGCATGGTCACGGCCATAATCGTATGCGGACTTTGGCGGTGAGATGGCGGGACTTAGGCTAGTCGCGGCTTTGGCGTTGGCGGCGCTGGCGGGCTGCCGCATGGATCGCATGACCATCCGCGAACCGGTTTCCGACCGGTTTGTCGAGGTCGAAAGCGGCGACCGCTTTTGGGTGGAACTCGAGGAGAATACGACCACCGGCTATGCCTGGGAGGTGGAAGTGTCCGACGATCGCAATCTGGTGGAGACGAGCGTCAAGCACATCCCGCACGAAACGCCGGCCGGCGAGGAGGCGCTGTGCGGCGCGCCCGGCAAGGCGGAGATAATGATCCGGATTCACCGCGGTTTCGTGGGACCGGCCACGGTACTGTTCCGCTATGTACGACCGTGGGAGCGGGAGCGACCGGCACGGCAAATCAAATTCGTCTTGTGGCGGCGCGACGGCGACGTGGCGCCTTGGCGCGATTAGCGATGAAAAACCTGGTTTTGGTTGTCGATGACGAAAAGTGCATCCGCGACGGCCTCAAGCTGCAGCTGGAGAGCAACGGTTTCGAGGTGGCGACGGCGCGCAACGGCGAAGAGGCGCTCAAAGCCTACAACGATTGCCGTCCCGACTTGATTTTGCTCGATGTGATGATGCCCAAGATGGACGGGTTTACCGTCTGCCGCACCATCCGCAAAGCCGACACGGTCACGCCGATCGTGATGCTGACCTGCAAAGATTCGGAAATCGACCAGGTCAAGGCGTTCGAATTCGGGGCGGTGGACTTTATCCGCAAATCGGATCTCAATTCGTCGGTCATGACCGAAGCGGTGTTCGTGTCGGTGCTAGACCGGCATATCAAGCGGGTGGCGGAACTTGCCGGCGACAGGAGCGGCGCCAAGGTTTTTGCCGTCGGCATGGCCGAAGTGGATACCGAAGCGCTCGCCATCAAAGCGCCGGGACTGCGCGAAAACCTTACCGCCACCGAGGCCGATATGCTGCAGATCCTCGACCGGAATCGCGGCAAATGCACGACCTACGACGAAATGGTGGACAGGCTGCGCGGCGACGGCTATTTGATGGAAGCGCACGCTTTGCAGGTGCACATGAGCCGCATCAAGGCCAAACTTGGCCGCTCGGGCGACAAGATCCGCAATATCCGCAATCGCGGCTATCTGCTGGAAAGGTGATATGGTCGATTTGTCGGCCGAGCTGGCGTTTGGCGACCCGGTAATGGGTATTGACGAGGCGGGGCGCGGACCGTTGGCCGGGCGCGTGTATGCCGCCGCCGTGCACGTGCCGCTCGAGACCGCCATAGAGCTTCTTGAAGGCGCTTGGCACGGCATCAACGATTCCAAACAGTTGAGTGAACGCCGCCGCGACATGCTCGCCGGCGTCATCCGCGCCACTCCCGGTTGCCGGTGGGCGGTGGCGTTTGCGACTCCGGAGGAGATCGACCGGCTCAATATCCTCAAAGCTACGCATCTGGCGATGCGCCGGGCGGCCGAGGCGGTAGGGGAGATGAATATCCTGGTCGATGGCCTTGCGGTGCCGTCATTGCCGTATCCGTCCCGGAATATCGTCAAGGGCGACGCCAAAAGCCTCTTGATCGCCGCTGCCTCGATTTTGGCCAAGACGGCCAGGGACGAAGATTGCCTGCGACTCGAAGCGCTGTATCCCGGTTACGGTTTCGCCCAGCACAAGGGCTATCCCACCAAGGCGCATTACGCGGCCTTGCGGCGCTTGGGGCCGTGCCCGGAGCACCGGCGCAGTTTCAATCTGGAGAAATAGGCCATGGATTGCCAGGTAATGGGAATTGTCAACGTCACCCCCGATTCCTTTTCGGACGGCGGGATGTATTTCAGCCCCAAGGAGGCGGTCCGGCGCGCGCGGAATCTGGCTGCGGAAGGGGCGGCGGTGGTGGATTTGGGCGGCGAAAGCACCCGTCCCGGCGCCACGCCGCTTGTCTGGGAGGAAGAGTGGGCCCGGCTCCGGCCGGTGATCGCCGAACTCGGGGACGTGCGCTTAAGCGTAGATACCTACCATCCCGAAACGGCGGCGCGGGCGTTGGACATGGGGGTCAAGATCGTCAACTGCGTATACGCCGGTCCCGTCCCCGCCATGGCGGAATTGATATCGAAGTACGCCGACGCCGAACTGGTGATGCCGTATCGGCTCGGCTCGGTGGCCAATCCGCAGTTGCCGCCCGCTTTGGCGTCGCGCGTCTATCTGGATCCGATGATCGGCTTTGACACCACCCGCGATGAGGATCTCAGGCTCCTCAAGTCGGTTCCGGAGCTCTCGCGTCACGGGCGGGTGCTGGTTGGCGCGAGCCGCAAGCGCATAGTCAAGAAGCGTACGGGCGAAAAGCTCACCGGCAAGAATCTGGGCGGCAACCTCGGCATTGCGCTGTTTGCGGCCGAGGCCGGAGCAAGCATGGTGCGGGTGCATGACGTGCGCGAAACGGTGCAGGCGCTCAAGGTATGGAATTTGTTGCGCTAGATTTCGAGACCGATTCGGCCGGACGGCCGTGGCAGCTGGGGGCGGCCCGGTTCGGCGGCGAAGATGCGGACGTATGCGAGTGGCGCGACTGGCGCTTCCGGGACGGCCAGGTGATGGCGCATTGGGAGGAGATTTCGGGTTTTCTGGCCGGCAAGCGGCTGGTGGCGCACAACCTCGCCTGCGAAAAGACCATCCTTACCCGGGTGGCGCCGCTTACCCGCTGGGGGCCGTGGGCGGATACGCTCAAAATCGCCCGCAAGCGCTATCCGGATCTTGCGAGCTACGAACTCGGGGATTTGTGCCGTACGTTTGCGTGCGTACCCGAGATGCAGGGGCGCACTTGGCACGATGGCCTCTACGATGCCGTCGCCTGCGGGAGGCTGTATGCGAAAATTGGTTAGGCTCTTTTTCGAGTGCTTCCGCATCAGTCTGTTCGTGGTCGGCGGCGGTTATGCCATAATCTCGGTTGCCGACGAGGTGTTTGCGCGCCTCAAGTGGACGGAGGAGGGCGAAGTCTTGGGGCAACTGCCGGTATTTCAGATGGTGCCGGGGCTGATTGCCGGCAACACCGCCATCTATGTGGGCAACAAGGTTGCCGGTCCCTTGGGGGCGGCGGTGGCGTTGTTGGGGGTGATGTTGCCGAGTCTAGCGATTTTTCTGGCCGTTTCCGTGGGCTACGAGGCCATTCCGCTGGACAATCCTTGGCTCGAGAGCGCGTTTGTCGGCCTGAGGGCGGCTTTGACCGGGATCATCGCCGCCGTAATCTGGAAGGGCTGGGACAAGGGCGTGAAAGGGCCGTTTGGCTACGCCATGGTGTTCTTTTGCGCCGTTGCCATCGCGCTCCGCCTCGCCAATCCGGCGCTGGTGCTGGTCGGGGCCGCGCTCTGCGGCCTTGGTGTCTACGGTATGGCGCGCCGCTTCAATTCCACGGCCCTGCCCGTAATCGCAATGCTCTTTCTCAAGTACGGGGCGGCGGCGTTCGGGGGCGGCTACGTGCTGGTGCCGTTCTACATGGCCGACTTCGTGGGACCGGCCGCGCCCTACCTCCAGATGGCGGCCGACGAGTTCGCCAACGTGATGGCTTTGACCCAAATGACCCCCGGTCCCATCGCTATAAACTGCGCCACGTTCTTCGGATACCGTCTGGGCGGGATAGGGGGCGCGGGGGTGGCGACGGCGGCGCTACTGGTTCCGAGCTATTTCCTGCTCCTGGGGGTGCTGAGGGCGCTGGAACGGTTCAAAACGTCGAAAACCATAGCAGGTATTATGTTTGGACTGAGGCCGGCCACTTTCGGCATGATGATTTGTGCATTGATTTCATTTGCAAAATTTTCCGTTTTAGGGTATAATACTACATCAATACTGATATTCTTGTCTGTATTCGTTTTGACCATAAGGAGAAAGATGAGCGCAATGACTCTTATTTTCGTCTCGGCAGTCCTCGCCACGGTGGCGAGGGCCGATGACGTTACTCTCGAAAAGTACCCCGATGCCGACGCCGTAGTTCTGGAGCAACGCGAATACAGTCGCTACAATCCCGACGGCACTTTCAGCGCCACCGACGAAATCTGGATCAAGGTGCTTACCGAGAAGGGCCGTCGCGACGAAAGCGTGCTGAACCTCAGCTACAGCAAGCGCTATGGCACCGCGAGAGTGGACTTTGTCGGGGTTATCGGCACCAACGGGGTGGAGCGTGCCATCGACTTCGCCAACACCACCAAGGACGTCAGCGACAATTCCTCCATGGCGGAGAATATCTACGATTCCATGGCGCGCAAGCTCACTTGCACCGTGCCGGAGGTGAAGCTCAACGAGACCGTACACTACAAGTATACCCGTACTGTCGACCAGAGCCGCATCGAAAACCAGTATGCGAGTTCGTCGATAACGGAGTGGGAGTGTCCGATCCTCAAGTCGAGCGTGGTTCTCGACGCCCCCAAGGAGCGTCCGCTCAAGAAAATCGCCATCCGCCATCCGCTCAAGGATCATCTGTCGTTCCGCCAGGAGGAGAAGGATGGCCGCATCCTCTATATTTGGGAGAGCAACTACCCCACCGAGCAGGTTTTCCCCGACCCCGACATGCCGCCGCTGTACACGCAGGTGGAGAACATCCGCTATTCCACCGCCGAAAGCTGGGAGGAGATTTCGCGCTGGTACTGGGAGGTTTCCGCGCCGCATCTCGCCAAGACCAATGCGGCGATTTCCAACAAGGTGGACGAAATCGGCCATGATATTTCCAAAATCTACAAGTGGGTGGCGCAGGAAATCCGCTATATGGGCCTGACCATGGAGGATAAGAGCCCCGGCTACGCCCCTCACGACATCGACATTACCTTCAACCATCGCTACGGCGTCTGCCGCGACAAGGCCGCGCTTTTGGTGGCGATGCTCCGTATCGCCGGTTTCGACGCCTATCCGGTACTTATCCACAATGGCGCCAAGCAGGATCCCGACGTACCGATGCCGTACTTCAACCACGCCATCGTCAGCGTCAAGCAGGACGGCGAGATCATCCTCATGGATCCGACCGACGAATCGAGCCGCGATTTGATGCCCAGCTACCTTTCGGACAAGAGCTACATCATCGCAACTCCCGAGGGCGATCCCCTGCGCACCAGCCCGATCGTTTCGCCCAAGGAAAATTCGCTGATCATCGAGTCCAACGGCACGCTGGAGGCCTCGGGTTCGATCCTGCTCAAGATGGCGCTCCATTTCAACGGCATCAACGACAATTCCTTCCGTTCCAGCCTCGTCCGCAAGAGCCTGGCGGGGCAAAGGGCGTTGTTCCAGAGCTTCGTGCGCGCCCGCTATGCCGGCGCCGAACTGCTCAAACTCGATATGCTGCCGCACGATCTGCAGGACACCACCGTGCCGCTTCAGGTCAACATGGTGGTGCGGCTGCCGGATATGCTGCTTGCGGGCAAAACCCGCGACGAACTCACGCCGCCCATGTTCTCGATGAGTCTCGGGGTGGTCAACTGGCTATTGTCGGGCAAAACCAGCCTGGACAAGCGTCGTTTCCCGTTGGTGCTCGACACCACCGCCTCCATCGAGGAGCATATCTCGCTCCAGCTGTCGGGCGTGGTGGGCGCACCGGCTTCGTTGCCGGCCGACATCGATATCGCCGAGCCTTACGCCTTCAGCCGCGCTTTTCGGCTCGAGGGCGACACGCTCAAGGCCGATACCGTGATTTCCATCGGCAAAATCGAGTTCTCCCCTGCCGAATACCAGGCCATACGCGAGGAGGAAAAGCGTATCGAGGTGAGCCACCGCGACCGTCTGCTGTTCGACAAGGATCATACCCATGACGCCAATGTGCGCTATCTGTACGATGCTGAGGAGATTAGCTTCACCGGCGAGCGCAGCTGGGTGGTCACCAACACCTGCGTAAAGGAAATCCTCACCTACGACGGCAAAAAATCCTCGTCGGAGCTCAAGTTCTATTACAATCCCACCTGGACAACCACCTCGGTAATTTCCGCTTGCGTCTCCAACCGCAACGGCCAGGTTTCCTGGCTCAACCGGCACAAAGAAGTCAACATCATGGATGTGGCGTGGGCCGGCGAGGCGCCGCGCTATCCGGCTTCCAAGACGATGGTCGTCAACCTCCCTTCGGTGGAAGTGGGCTCGGTCATCTCCTATACTACCGTAACTACGGTAAAGGATGCGCCGGTGGAGTTCTACGGCGACTGGTATTTCGACACCTACGATCCTATCGACGAGCTTTACGTGCGTTGCGGCGATTGGGAACGCCGCGAGTTCCGGCCCAAGCGGCTCGCCCGCGAGAACCTGTTGCCCAATGCCGCCGAATGGCGCGACCATGTGATCATTTCCTCCAACAGCTTCTCCCGTCAATGTGCGGTATTGAAACCGGCAATCACCATCGAACCGTATTCTTTCCCCGAGGCGGGCACCACCATCGAGGAAATCCGCAATTGGATGGTGAAGAACGTGCGCGTCATCGGCCCCGGGCTGTACGAGGTGCCGCTCGAGTTCCAGTTGACCCCGGCCGCAACGGTGATCCGCGAGCGCTACGGCAACCGGCTCGACTATATGCGTACGCTGGCGGCGGTGCTCAAGGGCGCCGGCTACGAGGCCGAAGTGGTGTTTGCCACCATCGATTCTGGCGTTTCCCGCGCGTGCCAGGAACGCAATATGTACTACTATCCCGATGTGGCCGCGTTCGACGCGCCGATCGTGCGCGTGGGCATGCTACGCACTCCCGGCTGGAAGCGCATACTTTCGCTGGGTCTCGCCGAGAAGCAGTACGAATATACCTATATCGGGCTCGAGAATCAATACACGCCAATCGGCACCACCAATTACGACTACAGCCACTACTTCAATCCGGCCGACGACACGTTCAATCTGGTTACGGGCGACGCGAAGCTTGCCGGTTCCAACTACAGTAGCATTGTGATGTCGGTCAATGCCGATGGCTCGGTGGATATGCAGGTCGAAAGTCGTACCTCCGGTCTGGGCGTGGGAGCATTCCGCCAGAAGTATGTCGAAATGCTCCCGGAAGACCGTAGCCGCTTCTTCCAGACGTTGCTTTCGCGTATTTCGTCGTCGGCGGAGCCGGTGGGCGAGCTCGAGACCGATACCGAAGGTTATCCTGCGCGCCTCAGCTACCGTTGCCGCATTCCCGACTTTGCCATGGTCAAGGACGGAACCATTACGGTGTCGATTCCCGACTTCTACACGCAACTCTTCCCGCTGAGCAGCGGATCGTCGCGTAAGAGTCCTATCGGCATTGCCGCGCAGGGTCGCGATACCATCGTCTACACGGTGGAGTTCCCCGAAGGCTATACGCTCGTGGAGCGCCTGCCCGAAGCGTACGCGTTTTCGGATCCGGCTACCGGCACCGGCAAGTGGCTGGAGAACTTCGTCAGCACCAAGATGGAGGACGGTAAGCTCAAGGTCTATGTGGGGCGCGAACAATGGGATCATATCGCCACCATGCTCGGTAAGGACTACTTTGGTCTTTTGAAGGACTGGAACCGCATAAGCTCCAGTCGCGCCAACCGCACCATTTCCGTACGTAAAACCGAGTGAACGCCGCCGCCGTCATCCCCGTATACAATCCCGAACCCGGTCTGGAGGCCTTGTGCAAGGCGTTGGCCGACAACGGGTTTTGCGTGGTAGTGGTGGATGACGGCAGCACCAGGGATCTGGAACGTTTCCTGGCGTTGCCTTCTGGGGTGACTCTGCTGAAGCATCCCGAAAATCGCGGCAAAGGCCGGGCCATCAAGACGGCGCTCGCCCATCTGTCCGGCACCGATTGCGAATTGGCGGTTTTCGCCGATGGCGATGGCCAGCACCGGATCGAAGATATTCTCGCCGTATGCGAAAGATCGCGCGCCACCGGCCATGTGGCGTTGGGGGTACGCAATTTCCTGAAGCCCGGCATCCCCTTGCGCTCGCGATTCGGCAACTTATGGACCAGCATGGTCATGTTCCTCTTTTGCGGCTACCGCATCGGCGACACGCAAACGGGCTTAAGGTGCATCCCCCGGCGGCTATGGGGCGCGATGCTGGAACTTTCGGGCGAGCGGTTCGAATACGAAATGCGGCTCTTTCCGCTCCTCAAAAAACTTAAGGAGCCGTTGGAGCAAGTACCAATCGAGACGATTTACATCGCCAGCAACCGTACCAGCCATTTCCGGCCGCTGGTGGATTCCGTCAAGATATACCGGGCTTTATTTTCCAAGGTGTAGATAAAATGAATCGCAATATTGTTTGTATCGGCGCAGGTTATATCGGCGGTCCCACGATGGCGGTGATCGCCAAGATGAACCCTGGCCGCAAGGTTATCGTCGTGGATATCAGCAAAGAGCGCATCGATGCCTGGAATTCCACGGATTTCCGTCTGCCGATCTACGAGCCGGGGCTGGAGGAGGTGGTGCGCGAGGTGCGTGGGCGCAATCTCTTTTTCTCCACCGATATCGCCGCCGCCGTCAAGGAATGCGATATCGTCTTTGTCGGCGTCAATACGCCAACCAAGATGTTCGGGCGCGGCGCCGGGCGGGCCAGCGACTTGCAGTACTGGGAGTCCTCGGCCCGTACCATCAAGGAAGTCGCCAACGGCGACAAGATCATCGTCGAAAAGTCCACGCTTCCCGTGCGTACCGCCGCCGCCATGGACGCCATCCTCAACTTCGGCGACAGTCCATACCGGTTCACCGTCCTCTCCAACCCCGAATTTCTTGCCGAAGGCACCGCCATCCGCGATTTGCTCGCCCCCAACCGCGTATTGATCGGCGGCCCCCAGACTCCGGAAGGGCAGTCGGCGGTTGCGGCGCTCGTCGATATCTACGCCGGCGAAGGCGGCGCTTGGGTGCCGCGCGAAAAAATTCTCACCACCAACGTCTGGAGCGCCGAACTCACCAAGCTCGCGGCCAATGCGATGTTGGCCCAGCGCGTCAGCTCCATCAACGCGCTGGCCGGGCTTTGCGAGGCGACCGGTGCCGATGTGGAGGAAGTGGCCAGGGTGATGGGGGCCGACCGGCGCATCGGCGACAAGTTTCTCAAGGCCGGCCCCGGTTTTGGCGGCAGTTGCTTCAAGAAGGACGTGCTCAACCTCGTATATCTTTGCGAAATCTTCGGGCTCCACACCGCCGCCGAATACTGGAATGGCGTAATCCGCATGAACGAGCATCAGCAGGAGCGCATCGTCAGCCGTCTCTTCAAGGCCATGTTCAATACGCTTGCCAACAAGAAGGTGGCTATGTTCGGCTTTGCCTTCAAGGCCGATACGGGCGATACGCGCGAAACTCCCGCCGGTCGGGTGGCGCGGCTGTTGAATGAAGAACATGTGCGGCTTGCAATCACCGATCCCAAGGCGCTCGTCAATGCACGCAAGGATTTGGCGGGTCTCGACCGAATCGACCTTGTGGAGGATCCTTATCTTGCCGCGCGCGAAGCCGATGCCATCTTGCTCATGACCGACTGGCGCGAATATCCCAAGTTGGACTGGAAGCGGCTGTATGATAGCATGCGCAAACCCGCCATCGTATTCGATACCCGCAACTGCCTCGATCATGCGCAATTGAAGGAAATCGGCTTCAAAGTGCTCGCCGTCGGCAAATAACCCATGCAAACCTTTTTCGTCTATTTCCCTTTTGCGCTGGCGTTTTTCGCCTACCTCACCTTTGTGCTCAGGTGCAATTTCAAGGTGCGCGGCCAGGCGCTTTGGGTAATGGCGCTTTTGGTTTGCGCCTCCAAGTTTCTCGTATTCCGCGAGCTTGGGGGCGATGCCTTTGCCCCGGAATTGCCGGAATTGGCGATTTGGGTGTTCAATTGGCTGTATTCCGGCTTTATCTTCCTCTTTGGGTTGAGTATTCTGGCGTTTTTCGTCAGGTTCCCCTATAAAGCGCTGGTTTTGGCGGTGCTGGCATGGGGTTTGGCGCTATTGGGGATATATAACGGTATGCGCTCGCCTTCGGTCGAAGCAGTGGAGGTGGTAAGTCCCAAAATTCCCGTTTCGCTTGACGGGTACCGCATCGTGCAGCTTTCCGACTTGCACGTTTCGTGCGCGGTTCGCGCCTGGCGCACCGAAAAGGTGGTGGAAATCGCCAATGGCCTCGATGCCGATCTAATGGTGGTGACCGGCGATATCGTGGACGGCACCCCCGAGAATCTGCGCGCCGATGTGGAGCCGCTCAAGAAACTGTCCGCCAAAGACGGTGTGTATTTTGTGACCGGCAATCACGAATTCTACTATCCTTGGCTGGAATGGCGCTGGTATTACGACGAGTGGGGCATGCGGTTTCTGCGCGGCGAAACGGTGCAAATCCGCACCGATTTGGTGCTGGGCGGGATTGACGATCCTTCGGTCAAAATCAACGAACCGCTCAACATTCCGAGTGCGCGCAATTTGTTTGCGGCGGCCACCAACGGCGAATACCGCGTATTGCTGCAGCATCGCCCCAAAGCCAACGGCACCAACAATGTGGAGCTTGATTTTTGCGATTTGCAGTTGTCGGGCCATACCCACGGCGGGGTGGCGCCGCTTCTCTCGCGCCTTATCGCCCGTTTCAACGGCGGCTATGCTCGCGGACTCTACCGGATCGCCGACGGCGCCTTGTACGTGTCGCCCGGCACCGGCCAGTGGGCGGGCTTCCCGGTACGCTTTTTCAATCCGCCGGTTGTCAGCGTAATTACGCTCAAACATGACGATTGACGACATTCCCGCAGTAAACCGCTTGCTCAAGCAGGAGTTCAAGGCGCATTCGGCGCCGATTATCGAGCTTATCGAGGCGCAGACGCACGATCCGTTTTGCGTGTTGGTGGGCACGATCCTTTCCGCCCGCACCAAAGACGCCTGTACCGCCGGGGCGGTTAAACGGCTCTTTGCCGAGGCGGAAGGGGAGTTCTTCGCTCCGGCCGATCTGGAGCGCCTGAGCGAAGAGCGTATTGCCGAACTTATCTACCCGGTAGGCTTCTATCGCGACAAGGCCCGCCACCTCAAGGCGTTGCCACAGGTGCTGGCCCAAAAATTCGGCGGCAAATTGCCCCATACGGTCGAAGAACTGTGCGAGCTTCCGGGGGTGGGGCGCAAAACCGCCAATCTGACGGTGGCGGTCGGATTCGACCTCCCGGCAATCTGCGTCGATGTGCATGTGCATCGCATCTGCAACCGTCTGGGGCTTATCCAAACCCGGACTCCGCTCGAAACCGAAATGACGCTCCGCAGGATTTTGCCGGTCCGGTATTGGAAGACTTGGAACTCGCACCTGGTGAGTTTTGGCCAAACGCGTTGCGCCCCGGTCAGACCCCGCTGTTCCGGTTGCCCCATCGCCCCATACTGCCCCGCCAAAGCAGTTTGAAGACCGATGTTTATCGCCAAGCTTGACACTTTATGCTTGACTTTACAGGCGTAGATATGATATAATACCCTAAAATAATGCAATTCACCCTCTAGAGGAGGTTTTATCACATGAGAGCATTGGCTAAAATCTTTGGCCCTATCGTGCTTGCCGCCGTCTGTACGGCCGGCGGTTGGATACTTCGCGACCTGTGGCCCAAGCCCAAGGCGGCGGCGATGCCGGCGATGGTGGCGCCCGAGGTGACTATCGCCACCGACACGGTGAAGGAAATGGATTACAATCTGCCCGAGAAGTACGTGGCCCACGCCGAGGCGATCCAGGAGGTTTCGCTGTTGCCGCAGGTGGACGGCTACGTCAAGGAAATCCTGTTCAAGGAAGGCGATGTCGTCGCCGCCGGTCAGCTCCTCTACGTGCTCGACGACGAGCGCTACCGCGCGGTGATGAACCAGCGGCTCGCGGATCTCGAGGCGGCCAAGGCCGAACAGCGGCGCGCCGACCGGCAGTATCAGCGCCTGGCCAACGCCGACGAGCGCGGCCGTTCGCAGCTCGAGCTCGACAACGCCGAGGCGCAGGCGGAGACCGCCAAGGCGCAGGTGCTGCAGGCCGAGGCCAATCTGATCGTGGCGGAGTACGACCTCAAGAAGACCAAGGTCTGCGCGCCGATCGCGGGCCAGATCGGCAATTCGAGCGCGCATATCGGCGATTACGTCGCTCCCAGCCGCGGCTCGCTGGCCAAGATCGTGCAGATCGACCCCATGCGCGTGAGCTTCCCGCTGCCCGATCGGCTCTACGTCCAGTGGCGCCAGCTCCAGAAGCGCGGCGAAACCTACAAGCAGCGCATGCGCATCGTCCTCGCCGACGGCAGCGAATACGAGTATCTCGGCGCATTCGATTTCGACGACAACCAGATGAGCCGCGAAACCGCCTCCATCATGCTCCGGCTCAAGTTCCCCAACCCCGACCGCATGCTCATCCCCAACAGCTTCGTGACGCTTCTCTATGACCGCGCCGAACCGCCCAAGTACCCCACGGTGCAGCAGTCGGCGCTGTTCGACCTGCCCACGGGCGGCATGGGCGTGTATACGGTCGACGACGAGGGCCGCGCCCATGCGGTGCCGGTGGAGGTATTGCCCACGCATGATGGCTTCACGCCGGTGGTCAAGGGCCTGGAAGTCGGCCAGAAGTACGTGATCTCCGGCACGCGCAAGCTTGCCGAAGGCGCCAAGGTGGTGGAGGTGGAGCCCACCAAGAACGAAGAGAACGCCGAAGACTACGAAGGATTCGCGCTGTGAAGCTGTCAATCCGAGCGAGCATCGACCAGATCAAGATGTTCTCGCGCGTCTTCATCGAGCGGCCGCGTTTCGCGATGGTCATCTCCATCGTGCTGACGCTGGCGGGGGCCCTCAGCATCACCAAGCTCCCCATCGCCCAGTATCCGCAGCTCACGCCGCCGGAAATCAAGGTGAGCTACTCCTATCCGGGCGCCAACGCGTCGGAAGTGCTGAGCACGGTGGCCACGCCCATCGAGGACGAGGTCAACGGCGTGGACGACATGATCTACATGACGAGCGACTGCTCCGACGACGGCCAGTATTCGCTGACCGTGTCGTTCGAGGTCGGCTCCGATCGCGACATGGACCTCGTGAAGGTGCAGAACCGCCTCACCCAGGCCGAAGCCAAACTGCCTTCCGAAGTCAAGCAGCTGGGCGGGCGCGTCCGCGCGCAGTCCACCGACTTCCTCGGCTTTTTCGCGCTGCGCAGCCCCAAGGGCACGTTCTCGCGCATGGAGCTGAGCGACTACTGCTACGCCAACATCCAGCCGGTGATGCTGCGCGTGGCCGGCGTGGGCGAATGCACGATCTACGGCCCCAAACTGTCGATGCGCGTGTGGCTCGACCCCGCGCGGATGGCGGCGCAGGGCATGAACTCGGAGGAGGTGATAAGCGCCATCTCCAAGCAGAACATCCAGGCGTCGCTGGGCACCGTGGGCGCCTCGCCCACCGGCGAACACGCGGCGTTCAGCTATTCGCTCGTGTCCAAGGGGCGGCTCATGACGCCGGCCGAATTCGACGAAATCGTGGTGCGGCGCGACGATCAGGGCGGTATCGTCAAGCTCAAGGACGTGGCGCGCACCGAGGTGGGCGAGCAGTCCTATTCGTTCGCCGGGCTTTACAACGGCGCCAACGCGGTGTCGATCGCGCTCCAGCAGAAGCCGGGCGCCAACGCCATCGCGGCGATGAACGCGGTGCAGCGCGAACTCGAGAAGCTGAGCGAAAACTTCCCCGACGATATGGAGGTGGTGCTCGCCTACGACGCCACCGAGTACGTGCGCATGTGCATCAAGGAAATCGTCTTGACGCTCCTCATCACCTTCGGGCTCGTGGTGCTGGTGTGCTACCTCTTTTTGCAGGACTGGCGCGCCACGCTGATCCCGTGCCTCACCATCCCGGTGTCGCTCACCTCCACCTTCATCCTGATGTGGGCCCTCGACTACTCGATCAACATCCTCACCCTGTTCGGCCTGGTGCTCGCCATCGGCGTGGTGGTGGACGACTGTATCGTGGTGGTGGAGCGTGTCCAGTTCCTGATCGAGACGCGCGGCCTCAACGCCAAGGAAGCCTCCATCCAGGCCATGCGCGACGTGACGAGCGCGGTCATCGCCACCACGCTCGTGCTGCTCGGCATCTTCGTGCCGGTGGGGTTCCTGACCGGCATCACCGGGCGCATCTACCAGCAGTTCTCGGTTACCCTCTCGGCGGCGGTGTGCTTCTCCACCGTATGCGCGCTCACGCTGGCGCCGGCGCTGTGCTCGCTGTTGCTGCGCAAGCTCGACCCCTATCGCCACGGGCCGTTCGCCTGGTTCAACTGGGCGCTCGAGCACTTCAAGGGCTTTTTCGTGGCGCTGGCCAAGTGGCTCGCGAGCCGCATCTTCCTCGCGCTGATGCTCTTGGCGCTGACGATCCTCTTTACGGTCAGCATGTTCCGCGCGACCAAGACGAGCTTCCTGCCCGAAGAAGACCAGAAGGTGGTGTTCGCCTCGCTGGAAATGCCCGAGGGCACCACGCGGCAGCGCTCGGTGGACATGGCCTCGCGAGCCACCAAGGTGCTGTTCGACCAGGTTCCCGAGGTCGATAGCGTCCTCTCGATCACCGGCATGTCGATGGTGGGCGGCCGCGGCGAAAACCAGTCGATGCTGATCATCATGCTCAAGGAGTGGGGCGAGCGCAAGCGCCCCGATCAGCATGCGGTGGCCATGATTTCCCGGGTGACCCAGGTGCTCGCGCAGGTGCCGGAGCCGTCGGTCAAGGTGTTCGTGCCGCCGGCCATTCCGGGCCTGGGCATGAACAGCGGCATCGACCTGCGTCTCCAGTCCAAGGGCGACACCGACGCCATGCGCCTCGACCAGGTCAAGACGCAGATCCTGGGCAAGCTCAACCGGCTGCCGCAGGTCATGGCCGCGTTCTCCGGCTATACCGCGCAGACGCCGCACCTCCGCTTCCACCTCGACCGCACCAAGGCCGAGATGTTCAAGGTGCCGGTGTCCACCGTGTACACCACGCTCCAGAACTATCTGGGCTCGCGCTACGTGAACGACGTGAACCTCGGCACGCAGGTCAACCGCGTTACCGTGCAGTCCGACTGGGAAGGGCGCTCCACGCCCGAGGCCATCGAGCGGCTGTACGTGCGCAGCACTTCCGGCGACATGGTGCCGATGGGCGCGCTCGGCGAAGTGACCCGCGAAATCGGACCGCGCGCCGTGAGCCGCTACCAGATGTTCCTCGCCGCCGGCATCACCGTGATGCCCAAGCCGGGCGTGTCGTCCGGCGAACTGATGGCGGAGATCAAGCGGCTGCTCAAGGAAGAGCTGCTCGAGGATTACGGGTTCGAATGGAGCGGGCTCACCTTCCAGGAGGAGCGCAACGCCGGCACCACCGCGCCGCTGATCGTTCTGGCCATCCTGTTCGGCTATCTCTTTCTGGTGGCGCAGTACGAAAGCTGGACCATTCCCTTGCCGGTGATGCTCTCCATCTTCGTGGCGGTGTGCGGAGCGCTGCTGGGGCTCAAGTGGTACGGCTTTTCGCTGTCCATCTACGCCCAGCTGGGCCTCGTGCTGCTGATCGGGCTCGCGTCCAAAAACGCGATCCTGATCGTGGAGTTCGCCAAGGACAAACGCGAGATCGACGGCTTGCCCATCGCCGAAGCGGCGGGGCTCGCGGCCGGCGAGCGCCTGCGCGCCTTGCTGATGACGGCGCTTACCACCTTGCTGGGCACGCTCCCGATGATGCTCGCCACCGGCGCGGGCGCGGCGAGCCGCAACCACCTGGGCACCACCGAATTCTTCGGCATGGCCGCTTCGGTGGCGTTCGGTATCCTGCTGGTGCCGGGGCTCTATGCGCTGTTCCAGACCTGGCGCGAGTTCGTCAAACGCATTTTCTCAAAGGAAGGATGACATGAAGCACCTGTATATGCCGATGGTTGCCGCCGTGGCCGCGCTGGCCGGCTGCATGAATCTGCCCAGCGTAGGGCCCGACTACGAAGAGCCCGAGATCGCCGCCGTGGAGGCGCCGCTCCCCGACGCGGGCAAGCCGCCGGAAATGGCCGTGGACGAGCGCGTGGCCATTTCGTCGGAGGATATGGAACTGTGGTGGAAGCAATTTGACGATCCGGTCCTCGAGCAGATTCTCGACAATGCGCTGACCAACAACATTTCGTTCAAGGTGGCGCAGAAGCGGCTGGAAGAGTCGTACTGGGTACTCCTCGGCACGTTCTCGGAGTTCATGCCTCACGTCAACGCCCAAGGAGCTTGGACCGACGCCTACAACCGCCGCCGCAATGCGGCGCTAGCGGGCACGGGGCGCAGCAAAAAGCATTCGCAGGTGTCGGATCTCGGGCTCGGGCTCGACTGGGAGATCGACGTTTTCGGCGGCAGCCGCCGCGCCACCGAGGCCGCGCTCGCGCTGGCGCAGAGCGCCGAGTGGGACGTGGGCAACGCCTGGCTGCAGCTCACCACCCAGATCGGCGAGCAGTACGTGAATTTGCGCACCTGCCAGGAGCGCATCCAGGTGGCCGAGGCCAACCTCAAGCTCCAGATCGAGACCTACGAGATTCTCAAGTCGCGGCTTGATTCGGGCATCGGCGACGAGCTTGCCGTCAACCAGAGCTCCTACATACTGGAGCAGACGCGCGCGCGGATCCCGCAGCTCAAGGCGCAGGAGGAGAGCCTCAAGAACGCGCTCGCCATCCTGGCCGGCGAAATGCCCGGCGCCCTGCACGCGGTTTTGCAGCCCATCCCCGAAAAGCGCGACTGGCTCCTCAAGCCCCAGAAGCTCGAGAGCCTCCCGCTCGACATGATCCGCGCGCGTCCCGATGTCAAGTCGGCCGAGCGGCAGCTGGCGGCGCAGTGTGCCAGGATCGGCGTGGCCAAGTCGGCGTGGTACCCCAAGCTCTTCATCACCGGCAGTATCGGCTACCAGAGCGTGCAGTCTAGCCGTTTAATCTCCAAGGGCGCGCTCATGTCGAGCTTCGGCCCGAGCGCCAGCTGGTCGATCTTCTCCGCCGGCGCCATCTATTCGAGCGTCAAGGCCGAGGAGGCCCGCACCGAGCAGGCGGCGCTCAACTACGAGCAGACCATCCAGCGCGCCTACGCCGAAGTGCGCAACAACTACAGTGCCTACTCGCAGGAGTATCATCGCTACCGCGCGCTCCAGGACGGCGCCAAGGCGGCAGCCGACGCGGTGACCATTTCGAAGGACCTGTACAAGAACGGGCTCAAGGATTTCAACAACGTGCTGGACGCCCAACGCAGCTCGCTCGGGCTGGAGGAAGAAGTGGCGATCAGCCGCGGACAGATCACTTTGGATCTGATCGCCCTGTACAAATCTTTGGGCGGGGGGCTTGCATCCGAGCCGGAAAAATGATATAATACACGCCCTTACCACCAAAAGAGAGATTCACGACATGGCAATAGTTTTGGGACTGCCCAAGGGTTCGCTGCAGGAGTCGACCTTCGCGCTCTTCAAACGCGCGGGGTTCAACGTAACCTGCTCGTCGCGTTCGTACATCCCCTCGATCGACGACGAGGAGATCAAGTGCCGCCTGTTGCGCCCGCAGGAGATGAGCCGCTATGTGGAGCTGGGGCTCCTCGATGCGGGCATCTGCGGCTACGACTGGGTTTACGAGAACGGCTCGGACGTGCACGAGATTTGCGAGCTCAACTACTCCAAGGCCACGTCCAACCCGGTGCGCTGGGTGCTGGCGGTGCCCAACGACTCCAAGATCAAGAAGGTGGAGGACCTGGAGGGCAAGCGCATCTCCACCGAGGCGATGGGCCTCGTCAAGCGCTATCTCAAGCAGCACGGCGTCAAAGCCGACGTGGAGTTCAGCTGGGGCGCCACCGAGGTGAAGGCGCCGGAGCTCGTGGACGCCATCGTCGATTTGACCGAGACCGGGAGCTCGCTAAGGGCCAACAACCTGCGCATCGTCGATACCATCCTCACGTCCACCACCAGGTTCATCGCCAACAAGCAGAGCTGGAAGAACAAGGCCAAGCGCGCCAAGCTCGAACAGCTTAAGATGCTCCTGACGGGCGCCTTGGAGGCGCAGCGCCGGGTGCTCCTCAAGTGCAACGCGCCCGAAAAGTCGCTGGGGGCGGTGGTCAAGGTGCTGCCGGCCCTGCACGCGCCGACAGTCAACAAACTCAACGGCGAGGGCTGGTACGCCGTGGAGTCGGTGGTGGAGGAGAAGAAAGTGCGCGAGATCATCCCCTCGCTCATCGCGGCCGGCGCCACCGGCATCATCGAACTGCCGCTCAACAAGATAATTTTCTGATCAGAAAACAGGTCTAGCTAACCTGCCAACAACTCAAGGAGAACACCATGGGATCCATCAAGAAGAAAAGGCGCAAAAAAATGTCGAAGCACAAATACGACAAGCGTATGAAGGCTCAGCGCCACAAGAACAAGTAAGGGCCTCGGGCTCTTGTTTGCGGCGGCCAGGTCCGCCTTTGGTCAGCACTTTGCCCCGACGGCAAAGTGCTTTCCATTTTGTGCTTGACGGCGGGGACGGATTTATGGTATAATATACTATATTTCAGACAAAAAGAGGAATATGACGATGCGATTTCCAATTGGTCTTGTGCTGTCGCTGGCGGCAATAGCCGGTTTTTGCCTGTCGGCGAACGCCGAACCCCGCAAGTTGCGGATAAAACCTTCGATTCTTGAATTGGCGTATGTCGATGATGGCGTCGGCGAGGAGCCGGCCGAAGCGGTCCCGGAAGAAGCGGCGGCAACGCCCGAGGCGCCAACCGAGGTAGCGCCGGTAGAAGAAGCAACCGCCCAAACCGAAGCTGCTCCTGCCGAAGCGTCGCCGGCCGAAGCGCCCGGCGACGGACTGCCTAATGTCGAAGACATTTTTGTCGGCGAGAACCTTGCCGACGATGTGCTGGTGCGGGTGGTTACCAATGTCATCGAGCGCGTGGTCGAGGTTACCAACACCGTCGAGCGCGTGGTGGAGGTCAACTTCGCCGAGGCGTACAACACCGATCTCGCCGAACGCAACGAGCGCTTGGAGCAGGCGTTGGCCATCGAGCGCGAGCGGCGCGAGCGGCTGGAGCGGGTGGTGCCCAAGAGCCAGCAGGCCAAAACCGGGCGCCCCGCCAAGATTACCTCCGCGAGCACCTTCTACGATCGCAAGGAAGGCGTGGTGATGTTCGACCGCAACGTACACGTGGACGACGAGAATTTCCAGATGTGGGCCGACAAGGCCTATGTGTTTCTGCAAGGCACCAACGACGTACGCCGGATCGTGGCCATCGGCAACGTGGCGCTTACCAACGAGGCGCGGCGCGCCTATGGCGTCAAGGCCAGCTACTACAAGGATGGTGGCATGGTGGTGCTGTACGGCAATGCGGAGCAGGTAGCCGAGGTGCGCGACGAATCCAAGGTGGACGACCAGTCGGTCAAAGGCTCCAAGATCAAGTTCTGGATCGATTCCGAGCAGGTGCAGGTGATCGATGCCGACATCCAGGCTCCGGTCCAGAGCGGCGGCTCCGGCGGCATTGGCGATTTCAAGAAGATAATCAACAAATAACGTCAATCAAGGAAGCAAACAATGAGTGCAAACACCAATGAATTGCCGTCCAGCGTAAAGCGCTATGCCATGTACCTCTTGATCATGGCCGGCTTGGGCGGCTTGATCTACGGTATCGACGTGGGCGTGATCGCCGCGGCGCTGCCTTACATCCGCAATACCGCCAATTACGGCAAGTGGGAACTCGGCTTCGTGGTGAGCGCGGTGTTGTGGGGATCGGTGGTTTCCTCGCTCTTCGCCGGTTCGCTGGCGGAATGGTTCGGCCGCAAGAAAATCATCATCGCGTCGGCATTCTGCTTCTTCATCTCCATTCCGGTCATCTGCCTGTCGGGCCTGTTCGACGGCGGCAACTTTGCGCTGTTGACCGTAGGGCGCACCTTGCAGGGCGCTTCGGCCGGCCTCGTGGGCGTAGTGGTGCCGATGTACCTCGCCGAGTGTCTGGATAGCGAATCCCGCGGCAAGGGCACGGGCATGTTCCAGTTGCTGCTGACGATCGGTCTCGCGTTTGCGGCGGTGATCGGTTTGGTGGTTACGGGGCTCGTGGGCGATTCCGACAAGGTGGTCGACGCCAAGGCTATCGAAAACAACGTTATCGTCTTCGAGCAGCAGCTTGATGCGGACGGCAAGGAAGTGTTCACCGAGAACAACGAGCCGGTATGGGTGCTCGACGAAACCGGCCTGCCCAAGCCCAAGCTGGACAAGAACGGCAAGAAGCAGGCCGATCGCGACCGGATCGATTTCGCCACGATCAAAGAATGGGTTTCGCCGGAACAGCGCAAGGGCTGGGCGGTGGCCTGGCAGACCATCTTCCTCTGCTCCGCCATTCCCGGGCTGATTCTCTTTCTGGGGGCGTTCGGCCTCAAGGAATCGCCCCGGTGGTTGTACAAGCGCGGCCACAAGGATTTGGCGCTGGCGTCGCTCGCCGCCAACAACGGCGAGGCCAAGGCCAAGGAGATTCTCGACGAGATGATCGCGGCCGACAAGGCGGCGGAGGCCGAGAAGGCGGCAATCGCCGCGGCGGCCAAGGGCGATAGCCTCTTCCAGCGCAAGTATATCTATCCGTTCTGCC
>JAFXST010000038.1 GCA_017525475.1 Kiritimatiellia bacterium
CGGCCGCGTTCGCAGTCGCGGCGAACAACGCCGCGACTGCGATGCAGTATTCCTTTTTTAGATTCATCGTCGTTCAGACCTTCAACCTTTCAGCCGTCAACTTTTCTACTTCGTCTCCGGGAGGATCAGACACTGCGTTCGGACCTCGTGCCTGTTTACCAGGAAGAGGCTCCATGCCTTGCTGTCCGACTCCTCGGTCATCAACTGGGCTTCCGATGGGAGCCGACAAGGTCAAGAGCATGGTTGAGCGAAGCGAGATTGCCGTCGATCGTCGCCTCGTCGGCGAACAGTCTGACGTTGTATTCGTCCAATGTCCCGTCCTCGCCAGGGCCTTCGGTCCACGGAACGCCCGTGCAGATCGGAATGCAACCAAGAAGCTGGTAAGAGAAATTCTGAGTCAAGAAAGAGGCGAGCGGGACCTCTTTGTCGTTGACGGAAACATTCGAATTCCACTTTGAGATCTCGGAATACGAACAGCATCCAGCGAGCACGATGGCGGCCACGGAGACAGTGGCAAAAGTCTTTGCGATCACGTTCATTTCTACACCTCCTTACTTTGCAATGGGCTCACGCGGGACAAGGACTGCCGACACGACAAGATCCGCCGAGCCGAAAAACATGCCGGCCAGACCACCCCAGCTTACCTCGGCGTATATGCCATTGGATGCGTGGAAATTGACATCAGCAAGATTGCAGTTGCGGGCCTCGGCGGTCTGCAGGAGCGCGGTCTGCAGCTCCTGAACGCCAAGCTGGTCGGAGAACAGCGAAGTGCCGCCCTTGATCTCACGCTTTTCGCTGTCCCAACGGAGATCTCCGGAAGCGACCGGAATGCACCAGAACACGCTGTACCCCGAAGTGCTTATCACCACGTGCCGCCCGGCTTCTGCGCCCGGCGCCCCTTTCACGGATATGTTGCTGAGCGCCCCAGGTGAAGAATACTTTACCGAAGCGCATCCCGTCACCATCACGGCGAATAGCGCCGCAACTCCGGCAGCGGCGAGTTTTATTGACTTGTCCTTCATGCATTTTCCTTTCTGCAGTGTGTTATATTATAATTCTGAATGCGGCACGGAAAGCGGCGTGCCGATTTGCGAAATGTAAAACATGTCCAGAACCACGGTCTTGTCGCCTCTGTTCTCGCCGTGGTGCACGGTGCCGACCATCTCGACGACTGCCTCCCCGGCACGGACGGTCTTCTCTGCGCCGTCCTGACCGATGATCGTAAGCTCGCCCTGCTGCACAATGCCGTAGTTCATGACTGGATGATGGTGCCAGCCAAGCTTGCTGCCGCGAGGGAACACATAGCGCTTTACTATAAGCTCCGGCTTACCGACAGGATAGTTCGGAAGCGCCGCTCCATCCCAGCTCTGCGTCGTGCGGGCGAGTTCGATTATCTCGACTTCCTTCGCATCGTCGTATTTGGCGAACGCGGAGTCTTTGCACAAAGAGGCGCACCCGACCAGCAAGGCCAGAAGCGCCGCGGAAACGACATGAAGGCCCTTCCTGCCCAAAACATCATTTACCATACTTCCTCTCATAACGCCCTATGCCTGACAACCAAGAAACGCTCTGCACCACTGTATCCATGGTTACATTATATCATAATTTTCTTTTCATTGACAACCACTCAGCCGCGACACAAAAAAAGAAAACCGCCGCGTGTGCGACGGTCCGTATTATACATATTTGGTGGCCAGGGCCGGGATCGAACCGGCGACACACGGATTTTCAGTCCGTTGCTCTACCAACTGAGCTACCTAGCCACAAGTCGATATCTGGAATGGTAGGAGCGCAGGGATTCGAACCCTGGACCCAGTGATTAAGAGTCACTTGCTCTACCAGCTGAGCTACGCTCCCATTCACATGTCCGCGCCGAGAAAAGATTGGAGCGAGCTAAGGGACTCGAACCCTCGACAACCACCTTGGCAAGGTGGCACTCTACCAACTGAGTTAAGCTCGCCTTATCTCGTGCAGATGTCGGGTATTATACCAAAAAATCCGCTCGATTGTCAAGGGGGTATTTTAAGAAATTTTTCTTTTTCTCTCGCCGCGCCTCAGCGGAAGCCCAAAAGCTTGTGGAGCTGCACCGAAAGCGACCACCCGGGAAGCCGGGCCAATACCGCTTTGGCCGTGGCGAAATCGATATTGCCGCCCAGGTCGCAGGGGCTCACGTAATAGTCGGCGGCCGCGATCTTCTCGCGCATTTGCCGGCAGAACGCGACTACCGCCCGCTCCTCGCCGCTCGCGACCACGCGCACTTCGTCCGCCGCCTTAAGCACCGTGCGCTCGGCGTATTCGAGCTTGGGCGACACGGCGACGTAATCGACGAACTGCAGCCACCCGGGCTCGCCCGTGCCATTGGTTTCGACGCCGATCCAAAAGCCCGCGGCCTTGAGCGCGGCCACGAGCTCCGCCAGGCGCTCGACCTGCGTAGGTTCGCCGCCGGTGAGGATAACCGACTTGACGCCGAACGCTTCGACTTCGGCCACCAGCGCGTCGAGCCCCAGCCGGAAGCGCGGCGACTTGTCGGTATCGCACCAGGGGCAGGCGAGGTTGCAGCCGGCGAAGCGCACGAACACGACCTGCCGGCCGGTATTGCGCCCTTCGCCCTGGAACGAGCGGAAAATTTCGACAAGGCTATACTCGGGCATGCTGACAGGCTCCCAATACCCCCAGGCCGAAAATCGCGGCCGTTTCGGTGCGGAGGATGGTACTCCCGAACGAGGCCGGATGCGCCACCGCGATCAAGGCAGCGAGCTCCGCAGGCGAAAAGTCCCCTTCGGGCCCGATCGCCAGCGCCAGCGCTTGGCCGCGCCAATCGGCCATGACCTTGAGAATCGGCGGCGAGGGCGGGTCGGTGAGCGCGCCCACGACCGTAAACTTACCGGCGATCTGCGGCAGCGCGGCCGCAAGCTTGAGGGGAGTTGCGACTTGCGGCACCCAGCGCGTGCCGCATTGGCGCGCGGCATCGTCGACGACGCGTTGCCAGCGCTCGCGCATGGGCTCCAGGTCGGCCGCGTCGAGCCGCACGATGGTGCGCTCGGAAATAAGCGGCACGATTTGGGTGACTCCAAGCTCGGTAGCCTTTTCGAGCGTCCAATCCCAGCGCGAACCTTTGGCGATGCAGGCGAAAAGCGTTAATTCCGGCGGTTTGGGCACGCTCGAGCGCTCGCCCGCGGCCTTGAGCTTCGCGCCGTCGTAGCGGTAGACCCTAAAGCCCCCGGCGCCGTCGAAGAGCTCGAACGCTTCGCCGGCCTCGGGCCTAAGCACCTTGAGGTGCTGCCGGTTCTCGCGCGAGAGTTCCGGCAGCTCGGCGGCCAAGTCGGCGCTCGCCACCAGCAAGCGGTTCATTTGCCCGCTTTCTTGAGCTCCTTGATGGCTAGTTCGGCAAAGGGTATCTTGTTGCGCGGATGGACATCGTTCATGTCACCGAGGCCAGCCGCGAACGTATCCACGAAGATGCACCCCTTCTCCTTGGCGATCTTGGCCTGGGCCGCACGGTAGGGTTCCCAAGGACGGTTCATCTTGGGCAATCCCATCAAAACAAACGGGATCTTGCGGTTGCCGCGGAGCTCCTCCACCACCGCGCGCAGCGTCTCTTCCATATAGTCGCTGTCGAGCGGTTGGTCGGGGCTGCCCACGCACAAGGTGGCGTTGGATTCGCCCTGGTACCACAAAATGCCGTCGAGCCTAAAATCCTTGCCGAAGAGGTTGCGCGTAACCCTTATGCCCTCGTCGTACATGAGCGACACCGGCCACCAGTGGCCTTCGTCCATGTTGCCCGAGCGGCGCGGATACTCGCGCGCCACCCACTTGCAGGGGAAGTCGGCGTTGGCGTCGAGGCGGTGGCGGTTGGTGGCGATGGCCATCAGATGCGGATACACGGCGTTGCCGTCCTTGTCCACCTGGCACATGGTGGTTTCGCTCAAGAAGCTTTCGGTGGGGGCGCCGCCCGCCGCCACATACACCATGTTGACCGGCTTTTTCGTCTCCTGCGCGCGGCGGATGGCAAAGCTCACGCCAAAGGCCGACTTGGCGCCGCCGTTCTGCGGGGTCAGGCGCGTCCACTTGCCGGTGTTGAAATCCCAGAAGTTGACAGTGACCTTGGACAGCTGGGCGAGTTCCTTGGCGCAACGCTCGCGCTCTTCGCCGTAGACGCCGAATTCGCCCCAGCCCTTCTGCATGTTGCTCTGGCCCACGCACAGCCAAACTTCGCCGTCCTTGGGCGGCTCGTAGGTCTTCTTGGGCGTCTTACCCAAGAGCGCCTTGGCCGTGGTCTCGGCGATAATCCGGGCGCCATCGGCATTGGGGTGGATCTTGTCCGAGGCCAGAATCGCATCCATGTCGGCCCTGAGCGGCTCCTGCATGTCGATGCCTTCGGCGCCCATCTTCTTGGCCACCGCCTCCAGGTCGCGCTGCATTAGAAACGGCTCGGGCGAGCGGTAGAACCGCTGTCCCGGCGCTAGCGGCGCGAGCTTGGTCCAAATGTAGAACTTGACCTTGGGGTTGGCCTTCTTGTAGTCTTCGAGGAGCGCGATATAGTCGGCCGCCCAGCTACCGCGCTTGCGCGCGCCAGTGTACTCCTTGATGTACTCGCCGTTGTCGTTGATGCCGAGGTTGCAGACGACGATGTCGGGGTTCCACTCGAGCGCCGCCTTGTGCTCCGGCATCCACTTGAAACCGCGCTTCTCGCTGCCGCGCATGGAATCGAGGTAGATGCCCCGGCCCGAGTTGCCGAAGTTGCGCACCTCGTATTTGCCTTTGGCCTCGGCGTCCAGGAGTTGCTGGAGCTGGTTGGGGTAGCAGGCGTTCTCACGGTCGGCCAGGCCGTAGCCGTAGGTTATGGAATCGCCCACGCAGGCCACCTTGACGGCGACGGCAAGAATGATGGTAGCTATCATAGTTTTTTGAGTACGTTGCGGATGGAGCGTTCGCGCGCTTCGATCGATTCGCACAGGCGAAACTGCACGCGGGCGCGGTTGAGGTTTTGTTCGGGCCGGCTCGTCTTGAAGTAGACGTTGCCGGCAAGATAGTCCTGGAAGAACCGGAGACCCAGTTCGAACGGCAAAAGCCGGATAGAGTCGAACAGGTACTCACGGTCGGCGTCGGTCAGAAACGCGCCCGCCTCCTTGATGTAGCCCTTGCAGAAGGCCATGGCCAAATCCTCGTCAAACACCACCTTGGCGAGGTTGGTCTCCTCTTCGCCCGCCGGGTTGCAGATGGAGCGGAGCGCATCGCCGAAGTCAACGTGGATGAGGCCGGGGCTGACGGTATCAAGGTCGATCATCGCCGTACCCTTGCCGGTAACGTCGTCGATCATGATGTTGTTGACCTTGGGGTCGCCGTGGAACATCCGCTTCTTGAGCTCGCCGCGCTTCTCGGCCTTTTCGAGGCAAAGCGCGAGGTCGCGCCGCTCCTCCACGAACTTCAATAGCCGTTTGGCCTCCATACTGGCGCCGATCAGCGACTTGGCGAGCTTGGTCTTGAGCGTCTTGTCGTAGGCCTTCAAGTACCCGCTCGTGATGTGGAAGCCGGGGAGCGGATCCTTGACGAGCGCGGGGTCCATGTCGGAGATGAGATAGTGGAAGTGCCCCAGCGCCGCGCCGCATTCCATGGCGTGCTCGGGCCCCTGCGCGAGGTCGAACGCGTGCGCCGACATGATGCGGGTGATGACGCGCCACACTTCGCCCTTGTCGTCGATCACGAAATCGCGCGAGTCCTTGGCCTTGATGATGCGCGGCATCTGCCACACGCGGTCGTCGCGCCCGGCGATGGCGTCGGCCTCGAGCTTCTCGTGGCAATGGCGCGTGATCTCGTGCATGTTGTCCATTATCTCGGTGGGCCGGGGGAACACCTTCTGGTTGACCTTCTGCAAAATGACCTGGGTCTCGGTAAAGGTGTTGCGGTAGATCGCGAGGAACGTATCGTTGATGTTGCCGTTGCCGAACGGCTGCAGCGCCACGAGCCGGCCCTTGATGTTAAACTTGTTGATCAGCAGCGAGAGTTCCATGCTATCTCCTTTTGCGGTCGATGACCGGGACGAAATCGATTTTGCGCTCGCCGAAATCGACGCGCGCCACCGTGACTTTGAGCCGGTCGCCCACATGCCACTTGCCGAGCGTTTGGTCGTGCTCGCTGAAGCGCACGAAGCGGTGGCTGAGCGTGCGCACGTGCACCAGCCCCGACACCGCGAGGAGCGGCAGTTCCACGAACAGCCCGAACGGCATGCACTTGACGACCACCGCCTCGTACTCCACCAGGCAGCGCGAGGCGATTTCGCGCTCGAGGAGCTGGTACTTCTTCTCCTCGATGGAGTCGCGCTCGGCCTCCTGCGCCTCCAGCTCCTTGTCGCTCAGGTGCTTGGCCCAGCGCTTGAGGAGCGCTTCGGGCACGCGCGCGTTGCGCCCCTCGATGTAGGCGGCAAGCTGGCGGTGCAGCGTCAAATCGGGATAGCGGCGGATGGGCGAGGTAAAGTGCGCATAGTAGCGCTTGGCCAGGCCAAAGTGCCCCATGCGCTCGCCGCTGTAGACGGCCTTCTTCATGCTGCGCAGCACCATGACCGAGATTACCGGGTAGAGCGGATGCTTTTTGATCGTCTGCAGAAACTGCGCGAAGACCTTTGGATTGGAGATGTTGCCGACC
>JAFXST010000039.1 GCA_017525475.1 Kiritimatiellia bacterium
ATGTAGCCTTCGATCGCGTGAGTAAGCGCGTCCATGCCCGTAAACGCGGTGAGCCGAGGCGGCATCGACGCCATCATCGCCGGATCCACGAACGCCACCACCGGGATGTCGTGCGGATCCACGCACACGAACTTGCGCTTCTTTTCGACATCGGTGATCACGTAGTTGATCGTCACTTCCGCCGCCGTACCCGCCGTGGTCGGCACCGCCAAAATCGGCAGGCAAGGCTTGGTGGTGGGGCTCAGGCCCTCCAGCGAACGCACGTCGGCGAACTTGGGGTTGGTGACGATGATACCCACCGCCTTGGCGGTATCCATCGAGGAGCCGCCGCCGATGGCGATGATCGAGTCGGCCTTGGCCTTCTTGGCGGCCTTGACGCCGGCCTTCACGTTTTCGATCGTGGGGTTGGGCTGGATCTCCGTAAAGAGTTCGTACTTGATCTGCGCCTTGTCGAGAATATCGGTGACCTTCTTGGTCACGCCGAACTTCACGAGATCCGGATCCGAAAAGACGATCGGTTTTTTAAGCCCCTTGGCCGCCATCTCCGCCGTGATCGCGTCGATCGCGCCCTCGCCATGGTACGAAGTTTCGTTGAGGATGATTCGAGTTGCCATTATTTGCCTACTTTCTTCATGGTGTAACCGTTGAATTTGTTGGTGTTGTAAAGTTTCTGCCCTTCGGGTACGCCGAGCCCCAGCGATTTGCGGATGGCGATGAAATCGGCCACCGACTTTTTGCCCACCTGCTGCAGCTTGGCTCCGTGCCCCGCCGCCAACAGCAGCACGTGGCAGTAGGCGTCGGCGTTCTCGGCGAACCACTCGGCCTCTTCCACGTCGCGACCGCCGCAGACGATGCCGTGGTTTTCCATGAACACCACGTTCGAGAGCTTGGCCGCCTTGGCCACGCTCTCGGCCACCTCCGCGGAGCCGGGGGTGCCGTAAGGCGCGAGCGGAATCTGGTTGAAGAAAATGTCGGCCTCGGGATTGATGCCGCTCGGCGGCACTTGGCCCGCAAACAGAAAGGCGTTGCAGTGCGGCGGGTGGCAGTGGATGCAGGCGTTCATGCCGCTCGCCTGCATCATGGCGATATGCACCTTGACCTCGCTCGTGCGCGGGCGATAGCCGCAGAGCTGCCCGGCCTCCATATCGACGAGGCAGATGTCCTTGGGCTCCATGAAGCCCTTGGAGCACAAGGTGGGCGTGCACAGCACCAGATCCTGGCCCACGCGCACCGAAATGTTGCCGCCGTTGCCGTCGGTATAGCCGCGCGCGTAGATGCGCCGGCCCATTTCGCAAATCTGCGACTTCACCTTTTCGATGGCGGGGGAGACGAAGAACTTGTCGAGTTCCTTGCGCGTCTTGGGCTGGGGGCCGCCCTCCCAGTCGTACGAGCGGCTTACGAGCGGGGGATGGATGTAGAGCTTCTTGTCCATTGCTTACTTGGCCTCCTTGACGCCCAAGTCCGACAGCTTCATGCTGATCACGCGGCTGATGCCCTTCTCCTGCTGGCTTACGCCGTACACGAGATCGGAGCCGGCGATCGTATGCTGGTTGTGGGTGATGATGAGGAACTGCGATTTGTCGAGAAATTCCTTGAGCTGTTCCACGAACCGCCCGATATTGGCGTCGTCCAAGGCCGCATCGAGTTCGTCGAGCATGCAGAACGGCGCCGGCTTGATCATGAAGATCGAAAAGAGCAGCGCCACCGCCGTCATCGTCCTTTCGCCGCCGGAGAGGAGCGTGACCGATTGCGGACGCTTGCCGGGGGGCCTGGCGATGATGTCGATGCCGCACTCGAGCGGATCTTCCTCGTTGTCCAAAAGTACTAGCCGCGCCTCGCCGCCGCCGAAAAGCTTGGTGAACATCGTCTGGAAATTGCGGTTGGCCTGCTCGAACGTGGCCTTGAACATTTCGGACGACGTGACGTTGAGGTTGTTGATGAGTTCCAGGATCTGCGCCTTGGCCGCCAGGAGATCCTCCTCCTGCTCCTTCTCGCGCTTGTAGCGCTCCTCGAGCTCGCGGCATTCCTCGATGGCCACCATGTTGACCGGCCCCAATGCCGCGATATCGGCCTGGAGCCGCGCCACCTTGGGCTCCAGCTCGGCCATCGGCGGCACCACGCCGTCGGGCCACTCGGGGTCGGGCTCGCGCAGCACCGCATCGGCGAAAAGCCCGTATTCGTCCTCGAGGTGGTCGTACAGGTTCTGCCGGCGCATCTGGCTCTCGGCCGCCTGCACCTCCAGCTTGGACCGGAATTCCCGTGCCTGGTCGAGCGCGGCGCGTTTGGCGCCGGTTTGCGCGTCCACCGCCGCAATCCGCCCCATGAGTTCGTGCCGGGCCACGCGCTCGTCTTCGATCTGCACGCTGATCTCCACCACGCGCGACTTGAGATTTTCGAGGTTGTCGAGCAAGTCGCCCGACTCTTCTTTGAGCCGGTCGATCGACTCCCAATAGCGCTTTACCCCTTCTTCGCGCGCCTCCACGCTGTGCAGAAGTTCGTCGCGCCGCTCAATGGTGTAGTCGCTCTGCTGCGCCACGAAGCCGAGTTCCTGCTCCATCTGGCTTACGGCGATGCGCCGCTCGGTAAGCTGCTGCGAAAGACTGATCGAGCGCGTCTCCAGCGTGCGCAATTTTTCTTCGCCCTGCTCGATCGTCTTCATGATTTCGTCGCGCCTATCCAAACTCGCCGAAACCGCGCCGCGCTTCCAGATCTCGATCGATCCCTCGCGATAGGCCGCGCCTTCGATCGCGACCGGCCCCGTTTCGCCGCCCAGCCCCAGCAAGGCCGCGGCCGCACCGTCGAAGCCTTCGCCGGCCTCCACGGTGGCCGAGAGCTTGTCGCCATCGAGCTCGCCGCGCAACACCGCACGCGCGCCCTTGCCGAGTTCGGCGTTCTTCTGCGCGGCCGCTTGCGCCGCCTTGCGCTCCACTTCCAGGATTTCGTGCCGCGCCGAGGCCACTTGGTTGCGCACCTGGTCGATCTCGGTCTGCACCGCCGCGAAATCGGCCTCGTTCTGCTTGAGCTCCTCGCGCGCCGTCTCGAGCGACCCCTCGAGGAACTGCCGCTTCTGCACGAGGCTCTCGGCCTGGAGGCGCAAATCCTCGAGCTGCATTTTGGCGACGCGCACTTCTTCGCCGTCGCGATCGGCGAACGCCTTGTATTCGTCGATGCGCTGGGCGTTGACCCCGATCACTTCGTTGGCGCGCTGGTAGGCGCCGTCGGCCGCCGCCTGTTGCGAAGCGAGACTCTGGAGGCGCTCTTCGAGTTCGTGCACCTCGGCATGCAGCGCCTGCTGTTCGCGCTCGGCCTCGGCCACCACGCCGGCGGCCGCGGCGATATCCTCCTCGATCCCCTGGCGGTTGCGCGCGTTCTGCTCGAGGCTCGCGTCGTAGTCGCGGATCTTCTGCTTCGAAACGTAGATGTCGAGCCCGCGCAACTGGTCGCGCAGTTCCTTGAACTTCTGCGCCTTGCCCACCTGGCGCTGCAGCGAGCCGATCTGGCGCTTCATTTCGCGCAGCACATCGGCCTCGCGCAAGAGGTTCTGCTCGGTCTGCTCGATCTTGCGCATCGCGTCTTTGCGGTCGGCCTTGAACTTGGTGATGCCGGCCGCCTCCTCGAACACCGCGCGACGATCCTCGGGCTTGGACGAGAGAATGGCGTCGATCTGGCCCTGGGCCATCACCGAGTAGGAGCTCGTGCCGATGCCGGTACCCATGAACAGGTGCTGGATGTCTTTAAGCCGGCACGCCTGCTTGTTGAGGAAGTATTCGCCCGAGCCGTCGCGGTACACCCGGCGGGTAACCGTAACCTCGTGGTAGTCGGTGCCGAGCTCCGCCTCGCATTCGGCGAAGGTGATGCTCACCTCCGCGAGCCCCAGGGGCTTGCGCGTGTCGGTGCCGTTGAAGACCACGTCCACCAGTTTGGAGCACCGCAGCGCCGTCGGCCGCTGCTCGCCCAGCACCCAGCGGATAGCGTCGGAAACGTTCGACTTGCCGCATCCGTTGGGCCCGACGATGGCGATAAGCCCCGGGTCGAAATTGAGCCGGGTCCTGTCGGCAAAACTCTTGAAGCCGACTATATCAAGCTGCTTTAAATACATTTATGTAGTATTATACCATATTCCCGCCCAAAAATCAAGGGGGTAACTCGCCAGCATTCCTTATCAGTGCTTGGCGGATATGGTTTTGCGCCATACCCGGAAGCGCAAGCCAAGTTCTGGCAGCCAGCCGTGCCGCTTGCGACAGATCATCCTCGCCAACCGCATCGCCCGATTGCGCGCTTCCTCCGGGAACCGCCACCCTTGCGAATCGCGCGCCAAGACTATGTGCTTGACAAGGTGTTTGATCGCCTTTTCGCCATAGTAGCGGGCGATCTTCTCATTGCTGCATTGCTCGAACTGCAGCTGCTGCACGGCAATCATCGTGGCAAACGCCAGGCTCTCGTTGTTGGCGAGCCCGCTTATCCCATTTCCCGCCCGATAAACCGACACGATCTCCGGCAGCACGCAGATTTTGCCCATGGTGGACATGAGCAACAGCGTGGCCCGGTCATACCAGAAAACGATTTCCGGATATTTGCGCTTGCACTGCGCATATACCGCCCGGTCAATGAGATAGGTCGTCGTGTGGAAATAGCGCCCTTCCCAAAGATCGTCGAAATCCAACAATCGCTTGCTCCCGCCATACACGAATTTTTCGACCGTTCCGTCTTTGTAATGCCACTCCGAATCCGCCACGCACATCACCGCCCCGGTCTTGCGGATCAAATCCACCTGTTTTTGCAACTTCAAGGGATCGGTCCAATAATCGTCTCCCTCGCAAAACGCAACATATTCTCCCCTACACCGCGCCAGCGTTCTTTTCGCGTTGCCGCCATATTTGAACAAATTCTCGTCCGACCACAAAACCCGGATTTTATCCGGATATTTCCGTTGGTACTCGAAGCAAATTTCGCGAGTTTGGTCATTGGAACAGTCATCGCCAATCACCAGCTCGAATTCGAAATCGGTCTTCTGCATCATTACACCCTCAATCGCTTGCCGGATATACGACTCTTGATTGTAGGTGACCATATCGACGGAAACAACCGGACGCTTGCAAAGCCGGTCGGCGTCCGAGCTTTCGATGCAGGGAATATCCATCGGGTCGCCGTCAAAAATCCGGATCGGCTCCCCGTGCAAAATCTCCAGTTCGTCATTAAGCGTCATACCATACCTCGATTTGCATCCATGCATTTGCGCTTTATCATCGCACACAGTTCATCAAGCCGCAAATCCAGGCGATTCCGCATGAAATCCACATACTTGGACAATGCGTCCGCCTTCCCCCACGGCATAAGATCTTGCAGTATCGCCGAAGCATCCTCCCACTTGTCGGACAACCACTTGTCAGCCATCATCAAGTGGCCAAACATATCCTGAAATTTGGTCAAAGCCTTTTTGTGGATCAGGCCTGCGGGATGACAGTTCGATAGCGCCGTAATCGCGTAATGAAGCGAGCTGCCGAAGTACAGCGAGCAATTCTGAAGCAGGTTTAGCTGAGACCTCAGATTCAGACATCCCATCCTGATAACATCGTCGCCATCCCTAAACAAGCTTTCATGCCGGCCTCTCATTTGCACCGCCTCGACGATCTTAAAGTCGTTGGCCCTGGCATAATCGACGATGGCCCCACGGACAAGCTCGACGTCATTGCTGTCGATTGTCGTGCTGTTGACGTTGCAAACGATATATCGATTGGACTCCGGAGCGCATAATTCGCCCTTGAACACTCCGGCATTTCTCGAGAAAATCCATCCCACGTCCGGCACCAAGCGCACACGTCTGTCATTTCGGAGCAGCGTCATGTCCTCGAGAATCTTTTTGCTAAGCACGCCCCTTGCTCCGACATAATCCAACTTTTCGATGCATTGATCGGCTTTCCCCGGCGGCAACCCGATGGCGCCTACGGAAAACCATCCCTTGAAAGCACAAGGATAGTCGAGCCAGTCGAAAAACACATCGGATACTTTCCCGGACAGCACCTTGCCGTTTACGTTTTTGTAAGCCCGCTCCCAGATGATTTCGAAGTTGTGGATAACCTCTCCGCCTACGGCAAGAATGACATCGGGGGAAAACCTGCTCAGGTTTTCCTTGGAATAAGCGTAAAACCGTTCACCTTCGATCATTTGCTCGGTGGGCGTAAAGAACCGGCATTCCAGATCGCCCAACCGGCGTTGCAATTCCCGTCGGGCCACGAACGGAAACAACATATCGCCGTAATTTTGCATATCGGCTACCGACATCAATGCGACACGCAACGCCATTTCACACCCTCCAATCCATTAGCACCTCGATCCCATCGACATCGAATACGGGGATCCCAAGCCGTTTAGCGACATCGGCCCGTTCCTGGAAGGCATTGTCGATGAAAATCGCCTTTAGCGGATCGATTGCGCTCCATTTGCTTGCCGACGGCTCCAGAAGGACGATCGACGAAAAAAGCCCCGCGGGAATTGCATATTTTTCCAACGTTGCGGCGATTTCGTCCTTGTGTTTCGTAAGCAACACCACCTGCTTGTTTTCGTTTTTGCACTGGTAAAGAAACCATATCGCACGCAGATTGACTTTGCCGCGAACTACAATTGTATCATCGAAATCGATATAGGCTTTGTCCCATTGGTAATCAATTTTGTAACGGGAAATCAAAGATCTATCCATTGTGACGGAACATTGGTTCGGCATGGCCGAAACCGGCAATCCCATGGCGACATACACGCTCATC
>JAFXST010000040.1 GCA_017525475.1 Kiritimatiellia bacterium
CGGCCGCGTCGGCCGCAGCCGCCGAGCTCACCTCGCCCTTGCGGCGCTTCGGAGCCGCGTCGCCGCCCAGAAGCTGCGTGTCGAGGCAGAGGCCGCGGAGCTCGTGGATGAGCACCGAGAACGACTCGGGCATCCCGGAGTCGAGGATGTTGGTGCCCTTCACGATCGACTCGTAGATGCGGGTGCGGCCCTGCACGTCGTCGGACTTGACGGTGAGGAGTTCCTGCAGCGCATAAGCGACGCCGTACGCCTCCAGGGCCCACACTTCCATTTCGCCCATGCGCTGGCCGCCCAATTGCGCCTTGCCGCCCAGCGGCTGCTGGGTGACGAGCGAATAGGGGCCCACCGCACGCGCGTGGATCTTGTCGGTGACGAGGTGGTGGAGTTTGAGCATGTAGATGACGCCCACCACCACCTTCTGCTCGAAGGGTTCGCCGGTGAGGCCGTCGTACAGCACGGTCTTGCCCTCGGGCGTGATCCACGCCTGGGCGCCTTCCTCCTGCTCCTGCACCTTGCGGGCCTCGAGGAGCAACTTGTCGATCTCGCTCTCCTGCACGCCGTCGAACACGGGGGTGGCGGCGTGGAAGCCGAGGTAGCGGCACGCGAGGCCGAGATAGGTCTCGAACAGCTGCCCCAGATTCATGCGCGAAGGCACGCCGAGCGGGTTCAAAACGATATCCACCGGGCGGCCGTCGGGCAGGAACGGCATGTCGCAGCTCGGCAGGATGCGCGAAACCACGCCCTTGTTGCCGTGGCGGCCGGCCATCTTGTCGCCGGGCTGGAGGTTCTTCTTGTCCACCAGGAACACGCGCACCTTCTTGACCACTTCGCCCTCGTTGCCGAAGTTGCCGAAAAGCCCGCCGTCGTTCTCGGCGGCGTCCTCGATGGCGGCGAACTCCAGATCGTACGGGTCCATGATCTCGCGGATGCGCTCGCGCTCGGCGCAATCCTCCATCTCCCAGTGCGCATGGCACTCGGCGAGCGTGGCCACCTGGCTGTGCTTGATCTTCTTGTTGGAGGGGATGATCTCGTCGCCGGTTTCGGTGTCTATCACCTCGAACGGCAGCTTGCCGCCCACCAGTTCGGCCGACAGCTTGTCGGTGAGATCCTTGAGCACCTTGGCGATCTGCTTCTTGCGCTTGTTCTCGGCGTCCTTCTGCTCCTTCTTGATGCGCTTCATCTCGTCGGTCTCTTCGACCTCCTCGACCATGCCGGTCGAGACCTGCACGCCCATCACGACGCCGGTCGTGCCGGGCGGCACCACGAGCGAAGTATCGCGCACGTCGGCCGCCTTCTCGCCGAAGATGGCCCTAAGGAGCCGCTCTTCGGGGCTGAGCTCGGTTTCGCCCTTGGGGGTGACCTTGCCCACCAGGATATCGCCGGGCTTGACCTCGGCGCCCACGCGCACGATGCCGTCGGGGCCCAGGTTCTTGAGCGCGTCTTCCGAAACGTTGGGGATGTCGCGGGTGATTTCCTCGGGGCCGAGCTTGGTATCCCTAGCGCCGCATTCGAAATCGATGATGTGCAGCGAGGTGAGCGCGTCTTCGCGCACCAGCCGCTCGTTGACGAGAATGGCGTCTTCGAAGTTGTAGCCGCGCCAGCTCATGAACGCCACCAGCAGGTTCTTGCCGAGCGCGAGCTCGCCCTGGTCGGTGGCGGGGCCGTCGGCAAGGCAGTCGCCCTTCTTGACCTTCTCGCCCTTCTTCACGTTGGGCTTCTGGTGGAAGCAGGTGCCGGAGTTGCAGCGGCGGAACTTCTGCAGATCGTAGCGGAACACGCCCTTTTCGGGGTCGGTCGTCACCGGGCCCTTGCCCGCGGGGAGCTTGCCGTCCTTGGTGACCACGATGTAGTCTGCCGAGACGTAGGCCACGGTGCCGTTGGATTCGGACACCACGGTAACGCGGCTGTCCTTGGCCGAAACGGCTTCGAGGCCGGTGCCCACGTAGGGGCGCTCGCTCTTCAGCAGCGGCACGCCCTGGCGCATCATGTTGGCGCCCATCAAGGCGCGGTTGGCGTCGTCGTGCTCGAGGAACGGGATGAGGCCGGCGGCGATGGAGATGACCTGCATCGGCGCCACGTCCATATACTGCACCTCGCGCGCCGGCTTCTCGCAGAACTCGGTGCGGAAGCGGCAGGTGACCATTTCTTCGGCAAACCGGCCGTTGGCCTTGAGCGGCGCGTTGGCCTGGGCGATCACGTACTGCTCTTCGACGTCGGCCGGCAGATATTCGATCTCGTCGGTGACCTGGCCGCCCACCACCTTGCGGTAGGGGGTTTCGATAAAGCCATAGCGGTTGATCTGCGCGTAGATGCCCAAGCTCGAGATAAGGCCGATGTTCGGGCCTTCAGGAGTTTCGATCGGGCAGATGCGGCCGTAGTGCGAAGGATGCACGTCGCGCACTTCGAAGCCGGCGCGTTCGCGGCTGAGGCCGCCCGGACCCAGGGCCGAAAGACGCCGTTTGTGCGCCAGCGCCGAAAGCGGGTTGGTCTGGTCCATGAACTGCGACAGCTGGCTGCGCGCGAAGAAGTCGTTGACCACCGAGCTGAACGTCTTGGCGTTGATGAGCTTGTCGGCGGTAAGCACGCCCGCGCTCTGGTCGTAGACGCTCATGCGCTCGCGCACCAGACGCTCGGTGCGCACGAGCCCGAGGCGGCACTGGTTTTCGATGAGTTCGCCCGTGGTGCGGATGCGGCGGTTGCCGAGATGGTCGATATCGTCGGTCTGGTCGCGGCCCATCAGGATGTTGAGTAGGAGGCGCAGCGCCTCGATCGCGTCGATGCCCGTCTCGTGCAGCGTGCGCAGGTTCTCGTCGACCTTACCCTCGTGTTTGAGGCGCTTGTTGATCTTGTGCCGCCCGACATAGCCGAGATCGTAGTGGTTCTGCTCGAAGAACAACCGGTGGATGAGGCTCTCGCCGTTGGCGCCGCTCGCGGGGTCGCCCGGGCGCATGCGGCGGTAGATCTCCTTGAGCGCGTCCTCGCGGTTGTGGATGCCGAGCTTGGCGTCCTCGCGCATGGTCTTGATGAGCGTGCCGTTGTCGAAGCTGACGTCGACCACTTCCACCTCGGGGATGTTGGCGGCGGCGATCTGCTCCATGAGCGAGGGCGTGACCGGGTCGTACCGGCGCGCCAGCACCGCCTGACTCTCGGCGTCGACGAGGTCGTCCTTCATCACCATGAGCCGCAGGTCCTTCTCCACGTACTTGGTGGCGGTGGGGAGCTTCTTGAAGGTGTAGTAGAGGCTCATCAGATCCACGTCGAGCCCGTAGCCCATGGCCCTAAGGAGCGTGGTGGCGAAGAACTTGCGCGAACGGCGGCGCTGGTCCATGAAGCACCAGATGACGTCATTCGTGTCAAGCATCAATTCAATCCAGCTGCCGCGATCGGGAATGATGCGCACCGAAAGAATCGGCTGGCCGTTGGCGTGGACCTGACGCTCCGACGAAATGCCGGGGCTGCGGTGGAGCTGGCTCACGATCACGCGCTCGGAGCCGTTGATCACGAACGCGCCGTCGGGCGTCATGATGGGCATGTCGCCCATGAACACTTCCTTGTCGCGGTACTCCTCGCCCTCCCACAGGCGGAACGTGGCGTAGAGCGAGCACTTGTAGGTCTCGTCGTCCATCAGCGCCTGGAGGTAGGTCTTGGCGGGCTTCTCGAAACGGTACGAAAGAAATTCCAGTTTGTAGCGCGCGTCGCTGGAGACCACCGGGAAGATTTCCTGGAAGATGGCCTGCAGGCCCTGGTTCTTGCGCTTGAGCGGATTGGCGTCCAGCTGGATGAAGTCGGCGTACGACTTGGTCTGGATCTCGATCATGTCGGGCGGAGTCGCCGCCGCGCCCTGAAGACGACCGAAAACTTTGCGTTCAGCTTGCATCTTGAATACTTACCTTTGGTTATTTTTGAGTACGCATTTCCGCCCCATCGCGCCTGAAGTGTGGTAAGCGGCCACTTTGTTAACTGTGCGCAATGAGGGCAAATTTTTAAGTATTATACCACATCCCCTCCCCAAAAGTCAAGGGGGTAATTCAAGTTATTTCGAGTAGCGCTTTGAGGCGCCTAAGCTGCGCCGGGGTGTGGGCGGCCGAGACGGCGATCCGAAGCCGCGCCTTGCCCTTGGGCACCGTCGGGTAGCGGATGGCGCTCGCCAAAAAGCCTTCGGCGGCCAATTCTTCGGCCAACCGGAGCGCGCGCTTTTCGTCGCCCACCACGACCGGCACGATGGGCGTAGGATAGTCGCCCAAAAGCCGCAGGTTGCGGTGGAGACGCGCGACGAGCTCCGGATGCGCCATTACCGCCTTTACCGCCTTGATCGACGATTTTACCGACTTGACCGACGGCGCCGTCGAAAAGATGAAGGGCCGCGCTTTGTTGACGAGATACTCGCGCACCAGGCGCGAGCACGCCACAAAGCCGCCTTCGGAGCCGAACGCCTTGGACAAGGTGCCGATTTCGATATCGGGAGGTTCGGAGCCGAAATATTCGGCGAGCCCCCGCCCGGTTTTGCCCAAAACCCCGTTGGCATGAGCCTCGTCCACCATCGCGAGCGCATTGTGCCGGCGGCAGATCGCGAGAAAGCGCGGAAGGTCGAGGATGTCGCCATCCATCGAAAAGACGCCGTCGGACACCACCAGTTTGCGCCGTGCGCTCGTGGCGGCGAGCTGGCGCTCGAGACCATCGTAATCCAAATGGCCGTACACCACCGTCTTGGCGCCCGAAAGGCGGCAGCCGTCGATGATCGAGGCGTGGTTGAGCGCGTCGGAAAATACCGCATCCTCCTTGCCGACCAAGGCGGAAATAGTGCCCACATTGGCCATGTAGCCGGTGGCGAAAAGGAGCGCCGCCTCGCGATGCTTGAACCGGGCGAGGAGATTTTCGAGCGCTTCGTGGTACCGGGTGGTGCCGGTCGTAAGGCGCGACCCGGTGGAGCCACCGATCGCCGGGGCAAGGCCCAAGTAGTCGTTGGCCGCGAAGACCGCAAGTTTGGGGTCCGCCGGATGCGCCTCGCGATAGAGCCCGGCCGCCTTGATCTCGGCAAGTTCCAGGCTTAGACTCTCGGCGGGAGCAATCGCTTTGCGCCCCACGCCGCGCACGATCACCGGCGTTTTTTCGAGGAACGCGATCGTCTTGGCGACTTTATCGCGGCTGCCGCGGTAGAAAAAGATCCGTCCGCCGAGGGGCGAGCCCGGCTTCTTCAATACCGTGATGCGCTCGTAGCCGCGTTGGCGCGTGGCCACGTAGCCGGTAATGTAGCCGGGGTCGTCGCTGACGCAAATTTCGGCCACGATGCCGGGCGCGTTGGCCACTTTGGTGGCGAGGACGAGCGCCTCCTCGAAGTGATGCTTGACGGGCGAATTGCGCTCCGGATAATCGCCATCCATGTAGGTGGCCCGGATGCCCCGCTTGTAATCGGGCTCGAGCCGCTCGAACGTATCGGCATCGAGGAGCATCGCCCCGCGCATCTGGTAGGTAGCTTCGAAGAGCGCCTTGATGCGCCGCATATCGGTAATGCCGATAGAGCCCAACACCTCGGCCATGACCGCCCAACCCGCCTCGGGCGTAGCGACCTGATGCGTAGTTACTTTGAGCGCCTCGAGCTCCTTGACCTTGCGCGCCGCCTCCAGCTTGACATTGATAAAGTCGGGCGTATCGAGCGCGTGGTCCAGAGCCCGCTTGACCAAAGCCGCCGCGGCCGCCGGAGCGTCGGATGCCGCCACGATGCGCTCGGCGCCGCTGATATGGCGCTCGCCCTTGGCGGCGCGCATCTTGATGGCGTAACTGCTACTCATGGAAGTCCCCTTCGCCCAAGTCCGGCCCGGGCGGACACGCGGCCAGGTCCTTGAGCGCCGCGCAGATGCGCCGCAAGGCGGGCTCGTCGGTCGTAAGCGGCGGCATCGCGTAGATGAAGTTGCAAAACGGCCTTAGCCACACGCGGTGTTCGTCGATTACGCGCTCGATGTCGGCGCGCGCCGGGAGACACGGCACCTTGATTACGCCTACCGCCCCCAGCACCTGCGGGATGCCTTCTTCCTTGAAAACGCGCTCGATTTGGGCGACTTTCTCCTCGTAGCCGCCTTGCGCAAACAGCTCCAAACTCGCGTTGGCGGCGGCGCAGGCCAAGGGATTGGCCATGTACGTGGGCCCGTGCATGAACGCCGAGGGCGTGCCCGAGGAGATGACGTCGGCCACCGCCTCCGAGGCGAGCGTGGCCGCAAGGGTAATGTGGCCGCCGGTGAGCGCCTTGCCCACGGTCATGATATCGGGCTTGATCCCCGCGCGCTCGTGCGCCCATCTGGGGCCCGTGCGGTACAACCCGGCGGCGATTTCGTCGAACACGAGCGGGATATCGTACGCATCGCAAGCGCGGCGCATCCGCCGCAGATACTCCGCGTCGTAGAAATTCATGGCGTTGGCCGCCTGGAAGATGGGCTCGCAGATGACGCCGGCGATTTCGGCCTGATGGGCGTCGAGCTCCTTTTCGAAGTCCCAGTCGTCGAGTTTGCCGTTGGGCATGGCGGCAAAAAAGTGCTTGGGCATCATGCCGGCGAAGAGTACGTGCATCCCGTCCGGATCCGAAAGCGCCATGGCGCAGGCGGTGTCGCCATGGTAGCCTCCTTTGAGCGCCAGGAGTTTGCGGCGGTTCGGCCGACCCTTGGCGTGCTGGTACTGGATGCACATCTTGGCCGCCACTTCCACCGCGATCGACCCCGAATCGGCAAAGAACACCTTATCGAGGCCCGCGGGCGCCATTTTCGCCAGGCGCCACGCGAGTTCCACCGCGGGTTCGTGCGTAAAGCCGCCGAACATCACGTGCGAGAGTTTTTCGCTCTGGCGGCGGATGGCCTCGACGATCTTGGGGTGGTTGTGTCCGTGCGCCACGCACCACCAGCTCGAAACCGCATCGGTCAGATGCGAGCCGTCCGCCAATTCGAGCTCCGTGCCCGCGGCGCTTTTGACCAGCCTTACGGGCGGCGGGTCCTTGAGGCTCGCGTACGGATGCCAGATGTACCGGCGGTCATAGGCAAGGTAGTTCATCGACCGCAACCCCTTCGAGATTCGCGTTAAGCCAGCGCCGGACGACTTTGAGATTGTCGGCGGCGATCGCCGCCGTTTCGCCCGGCAAATGATTGAACAACACCTTTTCGAGCTTGACGCCGCGCGCCTTTATCGCCTCCAGCGACAAGAGCGCATGGTTGATGGCCCCGAGCTCGCCGGTGCAGACGAGCATCAACGGCCACTTTTCGCGCACGATCAAGTCGAGCGTCGTCATGCGTGCGGTCAAGGGCACCATCAGCCCCCCGGCGCCCTCGACGAGCGTAAGGTCGTACCGCCGCGACACCTTGCGCGCGGCCGCCACGAGCTTGGCCACCGGCACTTTCTTGCCCTCGAGCTGCGCGGCGAGTTCGGGCGAAGCGGGGAACTTGTAGGTTATGGGGCACGTAAGCCCTGCGGCGTCCTCCGGAAGTTTTTTTGTTCCCATCAGCCGCCGGTGAACGGCCACATCCTGCGACTTGCCGTCTTTGGAGCCGGTCTCCACCAGTTTGACCGTGGCGACCTTGAGACCCGCGTCCAGCATGCGCTTGGCGTAAAGGCCGGTCGCCACCGTTTTGCCGACATCGGTGCCGATGCCGCTGAGAAAAACGATTTTGCCCATCAGACGATTACCGTTTCGATTTTGAGCGCGCGCTTCATGGCCTTGGCCAGCGCCTGGATGCCGTACAGCTCGGTTTCGTAATGCCCGCGGCAGTCGAGCTCGATACCCACGTTCTCGGCGGCCACCGTCTCGCCCCAGTCGGCTTCGCCGGTTACGAGCTTGACGCAACCGAGCGCCTTGGCCTCGGCGGCGAATTCTCCGCCGCCGCCCGAGCAGACGCCGATCTTGCGGCCTTGTGGGTCCACGCCCACGAGGCCGATGATGTTGCCGTGGTAGCTGAAGGCCGGGCTTAGATGCGTAAGTTTGAGCTCCTTGGCCAAAAGCGCGTTGTGCCCGAGCTTGGGATGCGCGTCGAGCGGCAGATGCACCGCATAGAGCGCCACATCCGCCTTAATGGCCGCCGCGATCACGGCGTATTCGCTACCCGCGATCCGCTTGATGCCGCCGCCCCAGCTGATGCCGTGATGCACCACCAGGAGCTGCGCACCGGCCTCGGCGGCGGCCAGCACGGCGCGGCGCGAGCCGTCCACCGCCAACGCGACCTTGTCCACGTCGCCATCGGACCGCGCGATCTGCAAGCCGTTGTTCGATACGTCGGAGAATTTGGCCGTTTCCAGCTCCGCGTCGAGCCACCCGATAATTTTTTCAAGTTTCATCTTGATTTTGTCCTCTCAAATATGATATAATATCCGGCATACTTTGGGGATTTAGCTCAGTTGGTTAGAGCAGCTGCTTTACACGCAGCGGGTCGGGGGTTCGAGTCCCTCAGTCCCCACCACCTCGATATCGCCCTTCCGGCCGATCCGTCTCCCGATATTTCCGGTTGCATAGGCTTACTGTACCGTACCGTGGCCCTTATCCATGTTTTCGCCGAAGAGCGCGAGCTTGGGATCGGAGGCGGCGAGGTCCTGCACCCAGCCGCGTTCGAAGCCGAAGTCGGCGGCGGCCTCGGCCACTTCGGCGTATTCCTTAGGCGTCACCGGGCGATCGAACGGCGGCGTCGCAAGGGCCTTGTAGGCCGGCGTATACTGCGCCATCACCGACACCATCACCTCGGTGCCCAGTTCGGCTGCGAGCCAAGCGAGCGACTCGATCGCTTCCTCGTGGTGGCCGGGCAACACGAGAATGCGGCAGATGGCGCGTTCGGGGCCGCAGCGCTGTTCCACCGCGTATTTGAAGGCGGCGCGGGCATGCTCCACGTAGTCCTTGACGCCGCTCGCTTTAAGCGCCGTAGCGTCGCGCGAGTAGCGCAGGTCGAAGAGCGCCCAGTCGAGAAGTTCGCCGTACTCCGCCAAAGTTTCGACGCGCTCGTAGCCGGAGGAGTTCCAGACGACCGGGAGGCAGACCCCTTCTTTGCGCAAGCGGGCGAGCGCCTCGCGGACGAACGGCAAGTACGGCGTGGGCGAAACGAGGTTCCAGTTGCCGCACCCGTCTTTGAGCGCGAGGTCGCGGAAAATCTGGGACAATTCGGCGATCGACTTGTCTTCGCCCCGGCCCTGCCAGCTCCACGGCGAATTCTGGCAGTAGAGGCACTTCATGGTGCAGCGCGAGAAAAATACACAGCCCGAGCCCTTATCTCCGACGAGCGGCGGCTCCTCGCCGAAGTGCGGCCCCCAGCGGAATACGCGCGGCGTTTCGCCGGCGCCGCAATAGCCGGGACGCTTGCCGCAGCGATGGGGACAGAGATTGCAGATCATCGGCCTTAACGCGCCGAACCGAGGCGCGACTTGAAGTCGGCGTACGAAAACTCGCGCAAAGTTTCGACTTTGCCCGATTTGCGCTTGATGGCGATGGCGGGCAAGGGAATGCCGTTGAAGGTATTGTTCTTGACCATCGAGTAGATGGCCATGTCGCCAAAGACGAGTTGGCGCCCGGGCTTGAGCGGACGGGCGAACGAATAGTCGCCAATCACGTCGCCGGCGAGACATGTGGGGCCGCCGAGACGATAGGTGTAGCGCTTTTCGCCCGGCATGCCCGCGCCCGCCAAAGGCGGCCGGTAAGGCATGGCGATGACATCGGGCATGTGGCACTCGGCGGAGGCGTCGAGGATGGCGATAGGGCGCCCATAGTCGAACACCTCGCGAACGGTGGCGACGAGCGTCCCGGCGTTGAGCGCGATCGCTTCGCCCGGCTCCAGATACACGGTAAGGTGCGGATGGCGGCAGCGGAAATCCTTGAGGGTTTTGACGAGCAGCGGCACGTTGTAGCCCGGCTTGGTGATGTGGTGGCCGCCGCCGAAGTCGACCCACTTGAGCCGGGGCAGGAACTCGCCGAACTGCGCCTCGAAATGCGGCAAGGTGCGCGCCAAAACTTCGGCGCCCTGTTCGCACATGGTGTGGAAATGGAGACCCTCGAGCCCCTCCAAATCGGCGGCGGAGACGAACTTGCGCGGTACGCCGAGGCGCGAGCCGGCGACACAGGGGTTGTAGATGTCGTGCTCGATTTCGCTGTAGCCGTGGTTGACCCGAAGCCCCGCAGAGGGGAGATGGGGGAAATCGCGAAAACGCCGCCACTGCGCGACCGAATTGAAGACGATATGGTCGCACCACTTGACGAGGTCGGCCATTTCCGCCTCGGTGAAGGCGGGGTTGAAGACGTGGTTTTCGCGGCCCGGCATTTCCTCGTGCGCAAGCTGCGCCTCGAAGCGGCCGCTCGCGGTGGTGCCGTCGAGATACCGGGCGATAAGCGGATAGACGTCGAACGCCGAAAACGCCTTTTGGGCGAGGAGGATCTTGACGCCGGCCAGTTTGCGCACCCGCGCCAAGAGCTTGAGGTTGCGCTCGAGCCGCGATTCGTCGATGAGATAATAGGGGGTGGGCGGCAACTTACGGCACCATTACGGGGTCGAAGTTTTCCTTCCACGGCAAGCCCTGCACGTTGAGCTCGGCCATGAAGGGATCGGGGTCGAACTCTTCGCAGGTATGTACGCCCTTATCGGTCCACTTGCCTTCGAGGAACATTTTGGCGCCGATCATGGCGGGGACGCCGGTAGTGTAGCTGATCGCCTGCGAGCCCACCTCGGCGTAGCACTCCTGGTGGTCGCACACGTTGTAGACGTAGTAGCGCACGGGCCTGCCGTCCTTGACGCCCTCGAAGATGCAGCCGATATTGGTCTTGCCCTTGGTGCGCGGACCCAACGACGCGGGATCCGGGAGGAGCGCGCGCAGGAACTGGATGGGCACGATGTCGACGCCGTTGAACTTGACGGGGTCGATGCGCGTCATGCCGACGTTCTCGAGGCACTTGAGGTGCGTAAGGTAGCTCTGCCCGAAGGTCATGAAAAAGCGAATGCGCTTGATGCCCTTCAAGTTGCAGCCGAGCGACTCGAGCTCCTCGTGGTGGAGGAGGTACATGTCCTTTTCGCCCACCTGATCGAAGTCGTAGACGCGCTTGATGGCCATGGGCGCCGTTTCGACCCACCAGCCCTTGTCGAACGCCTTGCGGTTTTCGACGGCGACTTCGGGACGGTCGTCCTTGGGATCGCTTACCCAGTAGCTGCCCTTGGCGGCCACTTCGCGGATGTTGATCTCGGGGTTGAAATTGGTGGCGAAAGGATACCCGTGGTCGCCGCCGTTGCAGTCGAGAATGTCGAGCGTATGGATCTCGTCGAAATAGTGCTTTTGCGCGTAGGCCGAGAACACCTGGGTGACGCCGGGGTCGAAGCCGCAGCCGAGAATGGCGGTGAGGCCCGCCTTCTCGAACTTTTCGCGGTAGGCCCACTGCCACGAATACTCGAAGTGCGCGTCTTCCGGAGGCTCGTAGTTGGCGGTGTCGAGGTAGCTGACGCCCGCCTCGAGGCACGCGTCCATGATGGCGAGATCCTGGTAGGGAAGCGCGATGTTCATGACGAGATCGGGCTTGAAGGCGCGGATCATCGCGACGGTGGCCGCCTTGTCCATGGCGTCGAGCTTGGCGGTGGTGACGACCGTCTTCTTGCCGTTCTTCGCGAAGCCGCGCTTTTCGATATCGGCCTTGATGGCGTCGCACCGGGCCACCGTGCGCGAAGCGATCAAAAGCTCCTCGAACACGTCGGGGTTCTGGGCCATTTTGGCGGCGGCGACGCCGGCGACGCCACCGGCGCCGATAAGCATGACTTTAGACATTGGCAGGTTCTCCTTTGGTCTTGAGCGACAGCAGTTCTTCGCGCAAAAGTTTGCAGGCGAGCGCCGTGGAGCGGCCGGTGTGGTCGAGGGGCGGCGAAAGCTCCACGTTGTCGAGCGCCACCACGTTGAAGCGGCCGAGGATATCCCGAAGCGCCGCAAGGAGCGCGACGAAGCCGACGCCGCCCGCCTCCTGCGTGCCGGTGCCCGGAAATTCCGAAGGGTCGATGACGTCGAGATCGACCGTGAGATAGACGGGCGTACCCGCCTGGAGTTCGAGCTTATCGAGCGTATTTAGCGTAAACGGCTCGGTGGTCACGCGACCCGCGCGCATGAAGGCGAATTCCTCGCGCGTACCCGAGCGGATGCCGAACTGCCAGATGCGGCCGTCGCCCACGAGCTCGTGGCAGCGCCGCATGACGCAGGCGTGGGAAAGTTTGACGCCGAGGTAGTCCTCGCGCAAGTCGGCGTGGGCGTCGAAATGGAGGATGCAAAGCTTGGGGTAGCGCTTGACGGCGGCGCGCACCGCCCCCAAAGTGACGAGATGTTCGCCGCCCAAGAGGAACGGGATCTTGCCCGCGTCGAGGATGCGCCCGGCTTCGGCCTCGATCTGCGCTAGCGCCTGGTCGGGAGCGCCGAACGGGAGCTCGAGATCGCCCGCGTCGTGGATCTGCAGCTCCTCGAGATCGCGATCCTGATAGGGAGAATACGTTTCGATGCCGAACGACTCCGAGCGCATGGCGGCAGGCCCGAAACGCGTGCCGGGGCGGAAGCTGGTGGTGGAATCGCAAGGCGCGCCGAAAAGGACGATGCGCGCATCGGCGAAGGTGCTGTCGGCGCCAATGAAGTTCATCGGTTGAGCAAATCCTTGACGTAGTTGGGCAGCGCGAACGCGCCGCGATGCAGATCGGTATTGTAGTAGCGCGTGCGGATGCCGAGCTTGTTCCAGCGTTCCGCGTCGAGATCTTCGATGGGATGGTACTTCTTGGACGCGAAGCCGAAGAGCCAGTGGCCAGAGGGATAGCTGGGGATGTGGCACTGGTACACGGTGGACACCGGAAACTCCACCGCGATGTGGCGGTGGGCGTCGCGAACCGAACGCTGGTGGGCGTGGTAGAACGGCGACTCGTGCTGGTTGATGAGGATGCCGTCGTCCCGGAGCGCCTTGAAGCAGGTGCCGTAGAACTCGCGCGTGAAGAAGCCCTCGGCGGGACCATAGGGTTCGGAGGAGTCCACGATGATGAGGTCGTACTCGGCCTTTTTGCCGCGCACGTACCTGAGACCTTCCTCGAACCATACGCTCACGCGCTTGTCCTTGAGCTTGGACGAGGTGAACGGCAGGTACTTCTTGGCCAAAAGCACCACGTCCTTGTCCACTTCGACGAGGTCGATCGATTCGAGCTTGCGGTACTTGACGAGCTCGCGCACGGTGCCGCCGTCGCCGCCGCCGATCACCAGCACGTTCCTGACGTTGGGGTTGACCGCCATGGGCACATGGGTGATCATCTCGTGATAGATGAACTCGTCCTTCTCGGTGGTCATGAGCCCGCCGTCCAGAACGAGCACGCGCCCGTAGGCGGGAGTGTCGAGGATGTCGATCTGCTGGACCGCGCTCTTCTTGGAGGCGACCTGGACCGACGCCTTCATCGAAAAGCGCACGTCGTCGGTATGCTGGTCTGTGTACCAAAGTTCCATCGCGAAGCCTCCCTTAGCCGACCACCTGGAGATAGTCGAGATTCATGTCCTCGGTGCCCGTCATGAAGCAGCCGCGGTCCTTGGCGAAGAGGATGTGCTCGAGGACGTCGGGCGTGATCCTCTCGCCGGGAGCCACGATCGGGATGCCCGGAGGATAGCTCATCACGAACTCGCCCGCGACGAGCCCCACCGACTCCTTCATCGGCACGCGGCGCTTCTTGGCGTAGAATGCGGCCTGCGGCGTCATCGCGATGTTGGGGTCGATATATTCGTGGTCGAAGAGCCCCGCCGCGCTGCGCTCGTGCAGGCGCTTGATTTCGGCCAGCGCCGAAATCAGGCGTTCCACGTCCATCATGCGGTCGCCCGCCGACAGAATGGCGAGGAGGTTGCCGATGTCGCCGAATTCGATCTGGATGCCGTAGTCGTCGCGCAGGTGATCGTACACCTCGATGCCGGCGAGCCCGATGTCGCGCGTGTGCACCGACAGCTTGGTGCGGTCGAACGCGAAGGCCGCGTCGCCGTCGATGAGCTCGGTGCCGAACGCGTAGTAGCCGCCGAGCGCATTGATCTCCTCGCGCGCGTAGTCGGCGAACTCCATCGTCTTCTGGTACATGGCGCGCCCCTTGAAATAGAGATTGCGCCTGGCGATGTCGAGCGAGGACAGGAGGAGGTACGAGGCCGACGTGGACTGCGTGAGC
>JAFXST010000041.1 GCA_017525475.1 Kiritimatiellia bacterium
CGGTTTTTTGCCGGTGGCCATAGAGGGGTTGTCACACCAGTTCCCATTCCGAACACTGAAGTTAAGGGCCCCATCGCCGAGGGTAGTGCGTCGCTCGGACGTGCGAGAGTAGGACGCCGCCGGCATTTTTTTTTTTTTTTTAATTTCTCAAAATACCCCCTTGACTTGTCGACCCGAAATATGATATAATACAAGTTCATTCGACCATAAAAAGAACACAACAACATGAAAGTACGAAGCTCCGTTCGTCGCATTTGCGAGAACTGCCGCATCATCCGCCGCAAGGGCGTGGTGCGCGTGATCTGTACCAACCCGCGCCACAAACAGCGCCAGGGCTAAGAAAGGTAAGGTAAACAAACATGCCTAGAATGATGGGTGTGGACATCCCGGGCAAGAAGCATATCCGCTTCGCGCTCCGCTATATCCACGGTATTGGGCCGAAACGCGCCGATGACGTTTTGGCGGCTTGCAATGTCGATCCGATGAAGAAAGCGGACGATGTGACTCAGGACGAAATCCACGCGCTCACCACGTACATCCAGGATCACTTCCGGGTGGAAGGCGATCTTCGCCGCGAGGTCAGCCAGAATATCCGTCGTCTGATCCAGATCGGCTCCTACCGGGGGCTTCGCCACAAGAAGGGTCTGCCCGTGCGCGGCCAGCGCACCAAGACCAACGCCCGCACCCGCAAGGGCGGCAAGCGCGTTTCGATCGCCATGCCCAAGCAGGCCGGCCGCTAAGCGACAAGGAGGTACCAAATGGCAGAAGAAGTAAAGAATGAAGCCGCCGCCTCCGCCGCTCCGGCAGAGGGCGAAGAGACGGTAAAGGCCAAAAAGCCGGGCAAGTCGATTCCCGCGGGCATCGCCTTCATCCGTTCGACTTTCAACAACACCCAGGTTTCCATCGCCGATGCGCGCGGCGGCGTGATCAGCTGGAGCTCGGCCGGCAAGGCGGGCTTCAAGGGGTCGCGCAAGTCCACGGCCTTCGCGGCCACCATGGTGGCGCAGGACGCCGCCCGCGTGGCGCTCGCCAAGGGCATGCACGAATGCGAAGTGCGCATGCAGGGCGCCGGGGCCGGCCGCGAGAGCGCGGTGAGAGCCATCCAGGCCGCCGGCATCCGCGTAACTCAAATCACCGATACGACGCCCGTTCCGCACAACGGTTGCCGTGCACGTAAGCGTAGGAGGGTCTAATCATGGGTCACTTTACAGGTCCGCGCAGCAAGCTTGCCCGTCGTTTCGGCGAGCCGATTTTCGGTCCGGACAAGGTTCTGGACAACCGTCCCAATCCTCCCGGGCAGCATGGCGCCAACAAGAAGCGCAAGAAACTCTCCGAATACGGCGTGCAGCTGCGCGAGAAGCAGAAGGCCAAGACCATCTACGGCATGCGCGAAGGCCAGTTCCGCCTGTTCTTCGATCGCGCCAAGGCCCGCGAAGGCTTCACCAAGGGCGATGCGTTCCTGGCGCTCTGCGAGTGCCGGCTCGACAATATCGTCTATCGTCTCGGCCTTTCGCCCACCCGTCCCGGCGCGCGCCAGCTGGTCACCCACCGTCACGTTACGGTGAACGGCCAGATCTGCAACGTGCCGAGCCGCGTGATCAAGCCCGGCGAAGTCGTCTCCGTCAAGGAGAAGAGCCGCGATCTCGTTGCCGTGCAGGATTCGCTCAAGTCCCACAAGTCGCCGGTCGTCAACTGGCTGAGCTGGGACGACGCCACCATGCAGGGTTCGCTCCTGAGCGTGCCGATGCGGGCGGAGATTCCGGAGAATATCGAGATCCAGCTGATCGTCGAATTCTTCTCTCGCTAAAGCGCCGAGCCGACAAACAATTCCTAGGAGATAAACAATGCCTATTCGTCTGAGCCGTTTCGAGATGCCCGCCAAGGTCGATAAGCAAACGTCCGAGGGGAACAGCAACCCCAACTACGCGCGCTTCACCGCGGAGCCTTTCGAGATCGGCTATGCACGCACGATCGGCAATTCCCTCCGGCGCGTGCTGCTCTCGTCCATCGAGGGCGCCGCCATCAGCTCGATCAAGATCAAGGGGGTGAGCCACGAGTTCGCCACCATCCCGGGCTGCACGGAGGATGTTACCGACATCATCCTGAATCTCAAGCGGGTGCTCCTCAAGACCTATACGCGCGACGTGATGAACCTCACGCTCAAGGCCAAGGGGCCTTGCGTGGTCAAGGCCGGCGATTTCGCCCTGGACAACAACGTCCAGGTGCTCAATCCCGAGCTCGAGATCTGCACGCTCGACGTTGACGGCATGCTGGAGCTGGAGGCCGAGGTCAAGATCGGCCGCGGCTTCTGCCTCGCCGAGGGCAACAAGCATCCCGACCAGGAGATCGGCCGCATCGCGATCGACAGCATCTTCTCGCCCATCACGCGCGTCAACTTCCTCGTGGAGAACACCCGCGTGGGGCAGCGTACCGACTACGAAAAGCTGGTGCTCGACATCTGGACCGACGGCCGCATCTCGCCCGACGAGGCGTTGAAGACGGCGGCGGCGGTGTTGCGCCACCATCTTGACGTGTTCGTGGAGTACGGCGGCGAAAACCTGGACGTGGAGTTCGAGGACGAGACCAAGAAGGACGCCAACGAGCGCGAACGCCTCCGCAAGCTCCTGAATATGTCCGTCAACGAGATCGAGCTTTCGGTCCGCGCGGCCAACTGCCTGAACAACGCCAACATCGTAACGGTGGGCGAACTCGCCTCCAAGACCGAAGCCGATATGCTCAAGTACCGCAATTTCGGCAAGAAGTCGCTGACCGAGATCAAGCAGAAGCTCATCGATCTCGGCCTGAGCCTGGGGTACAAGTTCGATCCGGAACTGCTGGAGAAGAAATAAGGAAGGAATTTTGCAATGCGTCATCAACGTGTAATGAAGAAGTTTGGCCGCTCCATGGAGCACCGCAAGATGCTCATGCGCAGCCTGGTCAGCAACCTGATCCTCGCAGAGTCGATCAAAACGACCCTGCCGAAGGCCAAGGAGGCCCGCAAGGATGCCGACAAGATGGTAACGATCGCCAAGAAGGACACGCTCGCCGCGCGCCGTCTGGCCGCCAGCCGTCTCGTCAGCCCCGAGGCCGTCCAGAAGCTCTTCGCCAAGATTGCCCCGGCGATGAAGGAGCGCCAGGGCGGCTATACGCGCATCGTGAAGCTCGGCACCCGCAAGGGCGACGGCGCCGAAATGTGCGTGTTGGCGTGGGTTACCGCCGCCGAGGCGGCTCCCGCCAAGGAAGAGCCGGCGAAGGAGGTGAAGTAAAATGGCGATCGTGCTCAAGCTCAAGAAGGGCGAGTCCGTGGAACGCGGGCTCAAGCGCATGAAGAAGATCCTCGATAAAGAGGGCCTCCTCAAGACCATCCGCGACCAGCGTTATTTCGAAAAGCCTTGCGTAAAGGCCAGGAAGAAATCGCAGCGCGCGCGCATCCGCAACCGTTCGCGCCGCGGCCGCATGGAGCTCAACTAAAGAGCAGCAAACAGGGGCCCGCCGCGCAACGGCGGGCCCTTGAAATTTGGAATACCCACTCTTAAGGAAACCGACGGCGAAATGAATATACTGGCAACGATTATGGCACTTGTGGCTTTGGCTCCCGCAGGGGACGAATGGCAGAACAACCAGAAACTGGGCGAGGGCAAGGAGCCGCCGCGGGCGGCGTTCTCGAGCTTCTCCCGTTTGGAGGACGCGCTCAAGATCCTGCCGGAATATTCCGACCGCCAGTGGAGCCTCGACAGCGACACCGAGTGGGCGTTTTCGTGGTCGCCCACGCCCGAGAAGCGCGGCGAGGGCGAGTGGAAGGTGATCAAGGTGCCGTGTTCGTGGCAGGCTATGGGCGCCACGCCCGAGGGCGGCTTCGGCACGCCCCTCTACACCAACGCGCGCTATCCCTTCGCCATCGACGTGCCCGGCGGCTCCAAGGTGACCGGCGAACCGCCCAAGGACTGGACGGCCTACAAGGATCGCAATCCGGTGGGCGTGTACCGGCGCACGTTCACGCTCGAAAAGCGCAATCCCCACAGCCGCTACTTCCTCAAGTTCGACGGCGTGGACAGCTTCTTCTATCTGTGGGTCAACGGCCGCTATATGGGCTACTCCAAGGATTCGCGCACGCCCGCCGAGTTCGACATCACCGAAATCGTGCACTCCGGCGAAAACCTGATCCGCATGGAGGTGTACCGCTATTCCGACGGCAGCTACCTCGAGGACCAGGACATGTTCCGCCTTTCGGGTATTTTCCGCCGCACGTGGCTTATCGAGCGCCCGCAGGAGCGGATCAAGGACTTTTTCGTGACCGCCAGCCCCGTGGTCGACTGGGATTTCGGCGGCGATTGGCTCTTGAAGGTGGATACCGAGAGCGACGTTACGCTCTCGCTCTACACGTGGGACGACGAGCTCGTGGGCCGCAGCGACACCAAGGAGCTGGTGGTGAGCTCGCCCAAACTCTGGAGCGCCGAGGAACCCAACTGCTACAAGGTGGTGCTCGGTAACGGCAAGGAGTTCGTGAGCGCCGTATTCGGCTTCCGCGTGAGCGAAATCCGCGCGGGCCGCTACTATTTCAACGGCAAGCCCATCAAGCTCAAGGGCGCCAACCTGCACGAGAGCGATCCCATGTACGGCCACTGGGTGCCGCTCGCGCGCCGCGAACAGGACGTGGAGATGCTCAAGGCCGCCAACTGCAACACGGTAAGGTGCTCGCACTACCCGCAGGACGACTATTTCTACTATCTCGCCAATACCCGGGGGCTTTACCTCGTGGACGAGGCCAACGTGGAGACGCACGGCTACGGCTACGGCGAAACCTCGCTGAGCCACCGCCCCGAGTGGACGGCGGCCACGGTGGCGCGCGACATGGCCATGGTGGAGCGCAACAAGAACCACCCGGCGGTGGTGATCTGGAGCTACGGCAACGAGGCGGGCCCGGGCGAGAATTTCGCCGCCTGCCGCGACGCCATCAAGGCGCGCGACCTTACGCGGCCCACGCACTACGAGCGCGACTGGAGCGTGGCGGACATGGACGGCTGCCAGTATCCGGCGGTGGACTGGCTGCAGCTCAAGGCAAACGACGTGCGCGCCAAAAAGCCGTTCTACGTTTCGGAATACGCCCACAACATGGGCAACGCCATGGGCAATCTCAAGGACTACCAGGACGCCATCGAAAGTTCGGACGTGATCTTGGGCGCCACCATCTGGGACTGGGTGGACCAGGGATTGTGGAAGAAGACGGAGGACGGCAAGATGATTTTGGCGTTCGGCGGCGAATTCGGCGACAAGCCCAACGACGGCATGTTCTGCATGAACGGCTGCGTGCTCTCCGACCGCACGCCCAAGCCCGGCTACGCCGAAATCAAGCACGTGTACCAGAACTGGACGGCCTACGCCACCAACGGTTTCACCAAGCTCGTGGTGCGCAACAAGAACTATTTCAAGGATTCTACCGGCGTCGTGTGCGAGTGGATCGGCCTTAAAGGCGGCGAGCCGATGGCGCGCGGCGTTATCGATCTTAACGAGGGCGGCCCCGTGCGCGACCCCGCCATCAAGCCGCAGACCGAGCGCGTGTTCAAGATGCCCAAGTTCGTGCTCAAGAACTGGCAGGATCGCGGCGGCATGTGCTCGCTTAGGGTGGAATTCAAAAATCAGGGCAAGGTTATCGCCACCGACCAGATCGATTTCCCGTACGAGCCCGAAACGCTCGCCGAACCGGTTGGCGAAGTGGCGGCTACGGCCGATGATAAGACGCTTACCTTCAAGGCGGGCGGCAATACGGTGGTCTTCTGCCGCAAAACGGGCCTGCCGTGCGCGTTTGGCCATGCGGGCCCCGGCGGCATCGGCGAACTGATGGAGAGCCCCATGACGCTCGACACGTTCCGCGCGCCGATTTCCAATGACAAAGGTTTCGATACCTACTGGCAACAGCTGGGGCTCGACCGCATGGAAGCGGCGGAGTGCGAAATCGGCGAGATTAAGGCCTGCGAAAACGGCGCCAAGTCGTTCGTCGCCAAAACCGTATGGCGCGGCGCCGGCGAAAGGCCGGTGGAAATTACGATGGCCGCCAAGTGGACGATCTATGCCAACGGCGAGGTTGCTTGCCAAAGCCGCATCCGCGGTTCGGGACCGCGGGCGGAACTGGCGCGGCTGGGGCTCAGGTTTACAGCTCCCCGCCGTCTTGGCGACAGGGTGGAATGGTTGGGCAATGGCCCCTTCGAGAACTACGCCGACCGCAAATCGGGCGCGTTCCTCGGCCGGTGGAACCTGAAGGTCGACGATTTCTTCTTCCCGTATTCGCGCAACGAGGACTGCGGCAACCGCGAAGGCACGCATGGCTTCAGGCTGGTTAACGGCATTTCCTTCCGCTCGCTGGGCGCGCCGTTCGCGTTCGAGGTCAACCCCTGGACGCCCGAGGAACTGGCCAAAGTGGTGCACGCCCAGGAACTGCCCGCCTCCACGCATACGTTCGTGGGCATCTACGCGGCCACCCGCGGTTTGGGCGGCGCCAGCTGCGGCCCCGCGCCGATGCAGCGCGACACGATCCGCAACACCGACGACTTTACGCTCGCCTTCACGATGAACTTCGACGACGAGCGGCTGGAATCGCGCCGCGCGGCCGACGAGGAGGAAGTGGCCGACGAGCTGGAGGCGCTCCTCCCCGAGCGCAAGGTGGCCGACGCCAAGATCGTCTTCTGCTCCAGCCGCGAACCCGATCATGGCGAACCCGAGCACTTGATCGACGGCGATCTCAACACCATCTGGCACTCGCAGTACGGCACCACCATGGGCAACTTCCCGCATACGATCGAGGTGGAACTGGCCAAACCGACCGGCATGAAGGGGCTCAAGGTGTGGCAGCGCCAGATCGGCGTCAACGGCACGCTTAAAGACGTGCGCATCGAAGTGAGCCAGGATGGCGAAAAGTGGTACGATCTCGGCACGGTGCAGCTGGAGAACACGCGCGAGGAGCAGGATATCGACTTTGGCGGCACGCTCCCCGACATCCGTTTCTATCGCCTCACGGCGCTCAACAACTACTACGGCAACGACTACGCGGCGCTGGCCGAGGTCGAGGTAATCAAGTAACGGCATGAACGAAACCGACACTTCCCGGCACTTCCTCAAACAGTGGATCGACAAGGACGTGGCCGAAGGCCGCACCGGCGGCAAGGTGGTTACCCGCTTCCCACCAGAGCCCAACGGCTACATTCACATCGGCCACGCCAAGGCGATTTGCGTGGATTTCGGCATGGCGGCGCTGTTCGGCGGCGAGTGCCACTTGCGGCTTGACGACACCAATCCGGCCAAGGAGTCGGACGAGTACGCCGAGAACATCAAGAACGACATCCGCTGGCTGGGCTTCGAGTGGTCGGGCGCGGGCGACGCCGGGGAGGCGGGGTTCTACAACGCCTCCAACATGTTCGACAGGATGTACGAGATCGCCGAGAACCTGATCCGCGCGGGCCAGGCGTATTGCTGCAACCTCGGCCAGGAGGAGTGGAAGGAATACCGCGGCGTGCCCGAAAAGCCGGGCCGGCCGTCGCCCTCGCGCGATACGTCGCCGGAGCGCAACCTCGAGATTTTCCGCGATATGCGCGCGGGCAAGTACGCCGACGGCGAGTGGTGCCTCAGGGCCAAGATCGATATGGCTTCGCCCAATATCCACTTCCGCGATCCCGTATTGTACCGCATCCGCCACGTAGCGCACTACCACCTCGGCGACAAGTGGTGCATCTATCCCATGTACGACTTCGCCCACCCGATCGAGGATGCGCTCGAAGGGGTGACGCATTCCATGTGCACGCTGGAGTTCGAGGTGCACCGCCCGCTCTACGATTGGGTGGTCGACCGGCTCGACGAAATGGGCATGCTGGTGGAGCGCGGCGGGGTCAAGATCCGCCCGCAGCAGCGCGAATTCGCGCGCCTCAACCTCACCTATACGGTGATGAGCAAGCGCCTGTTGCTGCAAATGGTGCAGACGGGGGTGGTGGACGGCTGGGACGACCCGCGCATGCCTACGGTGTGCGGGATGCGCAGGCGCGGGTTCACGCCCGGGGCCATCCGCGAGTTCTGCGACCGCATCGGCGTTTCCAAGGTGGAGAGCGAG
>JAFXST010000042.1 GCA_017525475.1 Kiritimatiellia bacterium
GCGATCGCCTTGTCGCTGATCGGCAAAATCCGCACCTGCTCGGGCGCGAGCCACAGCGGAAACGCCCCGGCGTAGTGCTCGATCAAGATGCCGATAAAGCGCTCGAGCGAACCCAAGACCGCGCGGTGCAGCATCACCGGGTGGTGCTTCTGCCCGTCGGGGCCGATATATTCGGCGTTGAGCCGGTCGGCGCCAGGGAGCTGATAGTCGAGCTGGATCGTGCCGCACTGCCAATGGCGGCCCAAGGCGTCCACCAGCGTAAACTCCAGCTTGGGCCCGTAGAACGCGCCCTCGCCCGCCTGGATCTCGTAATCGAGCCCGCTCGCCTTGCACGCCGCGGCCAGCGCCGCTTCGGCATGCTGCCAGGTGGCGACTTCGCCCACGTGATCCTCGGGCATGGTGCTGAGCTTGACGATCAGATTCTTGTCGAACCCGAAATCGCCGTACACGTCCTTGAGGAGCCGACAGAACTTGGCGACTTCGGCCTCGATCTGCTCCTCGGTGCAGATGATGTGCGCGTCGTCCTGCACGAAGCCGCGCACGCGCATGATCCCGTGCAGCGTGCCGCTCGGTTCGTTGCGGGCGCAGTGGCCGAACTCCGCGAGCCGAAGCGGCAGATCCTTGTAGGAACGCGTGCGGCTCTTGAAGATTTCGAGCGCGCCGGGGCAGTTCATCGGCTTTACCGCGAAGATGCGCTTCTCCGACTCGGTGATGAACATGTTGGCCTTGTAGTGGTCCCAGTGGCCGCTCTTTTCCCACAGCGAGCGTGGCATGATGGCGGGCGTGTTCACCTCCTGGTAGCCGTCCTTCTCGAGCTTGCCGCGCATGTAGTCCTGGAGCGTCACGTAGATGCTCCACCCCCTAGGATGCCAGAAAATCTGGCCGGGGTCTTCGGGGTCGAGGTGGAAGAGATCGAGCTCCACGCCGAGCCGGCGGTGGTCGCGGCGCTTGGCTTCCTCGATCCGCGCCACGATGGCGTCGATCTCGGCCTGGCTGTCGGCCACGATGCCGTAGATGCGCTGGAGCATCTTGTTCTTCTCGTCGCCGCGGTAGTAGCTGCCCGCCACGCGCATCAGCTTGACGACGCCGATCTCCTTGGCGTGCGCCACGTGAGGGCCGCGGCACATCTCGGCGTAGTCGCCCACGGTGTAGGTGCTTATCGTCTCGCCCTCGGGGATGTCGCCGAGGCGGTCGAGTTTGTAGCTCTGCCCGGCGAGCATCGCCTGGCACTCCGCGCGCGAAACCTCCGCCCGGACGAACGGCTCGTCCAAGGCGATGAGCCGGGCGATTTCCGCCTCGATCTTGGGGAAGTCCTCGGGGCTGATGCGGTGCGGCAGATCGAAATCGTAATAGAAACCGTCGTCGGTGGCAGGCCCGATATCGATCTGCACGTCCTCGAAAACGTTCTTGACCGCGCGCGCCGTCAAATGCGCCGCCGAATGCCGGCGTTCTTCCAAAGTAGCCATTAGCGTTCAGTGGGGCAACCCCACTCCTCCAGTTTGTTTGCGATCCAATCGAAAGTGGCTTCGTGCATGTCCTTGGCCTTGCCGCAGGGGATGATGGGCCCGCAGCTGCACTTCAAATCGAAGGCCGGGTCCACCGTGCCAAAATCATTGAATGTCTTGTCCATCCAGCCCTTGCCCTCGCGCGTGGGCATGATGCGCGTATCCACCGCGATCGGCACGATGGGGCACCCGGCCCGTTCGGCGATCTTGGCGCCGATGGAGCTGAACTTGGCGCGGCGGAACACCTTGCTCCTGGTGCCCTGCGGGAAGATGAGGAAGCTGTTGCGCTGCTCCACGATGCGCTCGGTGGAGATGCGCATCATGTCGATCAAGTCCTGCTTGGGCGACTTGCGCCCGATCGGCACCAGCCCCATGTGCGCCGCCGCCTTCTTGAGGAACGGCAGTCGCGTCAGGCTCTCCTTCACCACCACGTTGAACGGCTTGTAGGTGAGGATCAAGGCCGGGAGCATCACCGTTTCGACCGTCGACATGTGGTTGGACAAAAACATCACCGGGCCTTCCACTTCCTTCAGCACGTTCCAGCCGTCCACGTGCACGGGTACGCCCATGCGCTCGGCTCCGGTGATGGAATGGAAGCAGAAATGCGCCCACTTGTCGGTATCGAGAATGCGGCACCCCTCGTACACCGCCACTTTGGGGAAGACGCTGCCGCAATCCCAGCAGTAGCGGATCGTGTTCCAGCGGCTTTTGCCGGAGCGCTCCGGGAGCCGCGCCGGGTCCGAACGATACTCGCCGGTTTCCGTCAGAATCTTGCGGAATTCCTCAAGCTTCATGGCTTTCATCGGTCACTTCCTTTGCTTTGGCTGCTTCTTCGCGGCGCTGCAACTCTTCCTCGCGGCGGCGCAAATCCTCTTCGCGGCGGCGGTCCTCCTCCAAGCGCCGCAACTCCTCCTCGCGCTCTTCGCGCTGGAGCTGGATCTCCTCTTTCATGAGCAACAACTCCTCCTCCTGGGCCGCGCGCTCCTCTTCCTGCCGCGCGCGTTCCTCGGCCGCGCGTTTTTCGCGTTCGGCCTCCTCGGCCAGGCGCGCCTTGCGGCGATCGCGCAAACCGCCCAAAAGGTTTTTCTTGGGCGTTGCCGCCGAGGCGGCGGCCGGCAATGTCCTGGGGCTGTTCTCGTCGGCGCCGGCGGCGCGCGTAGTGGCGCCCTTGGCGTCTTTGGCGGCCGAATTGCCCCCGAGTTCCAGCTCTACCTCGATGTCGCCCTTGGCGATGCGCATCCAAGCCCGCACGGGATCGGCTTCCTTCACCTCCCAGCCGTTGCGCTTTTCGCCCACCTTGAGGTAGTAGTGCACGGGCTGCTTGCCGTCGGAATTGTCGGTAAAGCCCACCGCCGTCTCGCCCGAGGGCGTGATGTTGATCATCGAAAAGTGGATGGCGCTCTGGAGCTTTTCCTGCTCTTTGGTCAGCTCCTTGTCGGCGTTTTTGCCGCCCGCAACCTCGTTGGGGTTCTTGTCGGGGTCGAACCCGGGCGGCGGCGCGCCGAACATCTGCCGGTCGATTATCGACTGGTAGCGCGACAGCGGCTGCTGCGCGGCCAAGGCCATGCCCGCCGCCAGCGCCGAAACCACCGCTACCGCCAGCCGCGCCACGCTCAGACGAGCCCCCGCTTGATAAGGTGTTCGGCGATCTCCACCGCGTTGAGCGCGGCGCCCCGCAAAAGCTGATCGCCCGAAATGAACATGTCGAGCCCCTTCTTGTCGTTGCGGCTCAGGTCCTGGCGGATGCGACCGGCCAGGACGTCGTACTTGCCGGTGGCGTCGAGCGGCATCGGGTAGACGTTGTTCAGGGGGTCGTCCACCACCCTCACGCCCTCGCTCGCGCGCAGGATCTCGCGCGCCTCCTCGGGGGTTACGTCTTCCTCGAACTCCAGGTTGAGGCTCTCGGAATGGGCGCGGGCGATCGGCACGCGCACCGAGGTGCAGCTCAGCATCAGTTCCGGCGCGTGGAGCATCTTGCGCGCCTCGTTGCGCATCTTGAGCTCCTCGAGCGTATACCAGTTTTCGGGGTCGAACTTGTCGATATGCGGGATGAGATTGTACGTCAGCTGATGCTGGAACGCCTTGACGGTGAGCGGCTTGCCCGCCACGTATTCGCGCAGCTGCGTCTCCAGCTCCTCCAGCCCCGGCGCGCCCGCGCCCGACGCCGCCTGGTAGGTGGAGGCGATGAGGCGCTTGAGCTTCTTGGCCTTGTGCAACGGCGCCACCGCCTCGAGCATGATGGCCGTGGTGCAGTTGGGGTTGGCGATAACGCCACGGTTCCAGTCGAGATCCTCGGCGTTCACCTGCGGCACCACGAGCGGCACCGTCGGATCCTGGCGGAACGCGCGGGAATTGTCGATCATCTTGGCCCCGGCCTTGACTACCGCGTCCCTAAGCTCGATGGCCACGTCGGTCTTGCCCGCGAAGAGCACGATATCGAACCCGGCGAAGCTGTTTTCGGTGGCCGGCAGCACATGGTACTTCTCGCCCAGAATCTCTTCGTCGCGCTCGCGCGAGGCGAACACCTGCACCTTGCCGCACGGGAAGTTGCGCTCCTTGAGCACCTTGAGCATTTCGGTGCCCACGGCGCCGACGCCCACCAAACCTACATTGTATGTCTTCATATATTTACGGTATTATACCATATTCCGGCTAAAAAGTAAATAGCCTGTTGTTTATTGCCCGCCTTAGCGTGAGCGGATCGGAGTAGGCGATCCCCGAGTCGGCGGGAAGCCCGAACGCGAGTCTCGACACTTTCACCCCGTGCCTGGCGAGGATTTCGCCCAGGTAGCCGGCGGTGGCGTCGCCCTCCATATCGGTCGAAAGCGCCAGCAGCACCTCGCCCACGTTTTCTTCGGCCAAACGCTTTTCCAGCTCGGCAATGCGCAATTTTTCGGGCCCCATGCGCTTGACCGGCGAGAGTTTGCCGCCCAAAACGTGGTACCGCCCCCGGAACGCGCCGGAGCTTTCGAGGTTCACGATATCGGCGGGCTCCTCCACCACGCACACCATGCCGCCATCGCGCAGGGGATCGGTGCACATGGCGCAAGGGTCGCGCCCCTTTACCGTAAACGCCCCGCAGCGCGAACAGCAGCACACCTCGGCCTGCGCCGCTTGCAAAGCCTGCGCGAGGGGTTCGAGCAAATGCGCCTTCTCGCGCACCAAAGCGAGGGCGGCCCGCGCGGCGGACCGCCTGCCCAACCCCGGCAGTTTCGCTAGGGCGCGCTCCAGATTGGCTATGGGCTCGAGCATCAGCGGCCGAACAACCCGCCGGCGGCCTGCATTTCGCGCATCATCGTGGCCTGCACCGCCTCGCGCGCCTTCTTGAGCGCGCCGTTGACCACGTTGAGGAGCATGGTCTCGAAGCGGGCGGGCTTGCCGGCCTTCACTTCGTCGTAGGCCGAAGCCTCAACCACGATCTTGTCGATGGTCATATCGCCCTTGGCCACCACCGTAATGCCGCCGTTGGCGTATTCGGCCGTGATCTTGGCGATCATGGCGTCCATCTTCTTGGCCTGGCCGCGGGCGGCCATGGCTTCTTTGATATTGTCGAACATTCCCATTAGTCCAGCTCCTTTCCGGAAAGATCCCGGTATGCCTTGATGTAGATTTCGCGCGTGCGCATTATCACCTCGTCGGGCAGCACCGGGCCCGGCGGCTGGTGATTGAACTTGATTTCGTCGAGATAGTCGCGCACGTACTGCTTGTCGAGGCTGGGCGGATTGGCGCCCACCCTGTAGCTCGCCTCCGGCCAGAAGCGCGAGCTGTCGGGCGTAAGCACCTCGTCGGCCAGGATGAGGCTCCCGTCCGCGTCGGCCCCGAACTCGAACTTGGTATCGGCGATGATGATCCCGCGCGAGCGGGCGTAGTCGGCCGCCTTGGCGTAGAGCGAGATGGTCGCCTCGCGCAGCCGCGCGGCCATGTCGGCGCCAACCAATTTAACCGTCTCCTCGAAGTTGATGGCCTCGTCATGGTCGCCCAAAGCCGCCTTGGTGGTGGGCGTAAAGAGCACCTCGTCGAGCTTGGAGGCGTTTTCGTACCCCGCGCGCAGCTTTTCGCCGTTCACCGTGCCGTGCGCCTTGTACTCCTTCCAGCCGCTCCCCGTGAGGTAGCCGCGCGCGATGCACTCCACCTCCACCATCTTCACCTTCTTGACCAGCATCGAGCGGCCGCGCAGATCCTCCTTGTATGGCTGCAATACGGCGGGATACTCGTCGACGTTGGCGGTTATCAGGTGGTTCTTGACCCCCAGAAACTCCATCCAGAAGAGCGAAATCTGGTTGAGCACCTTGCCCTTCTCGGGGATGCCGCCGGGGAGGATCACGTCGTAGGCGCTTATGCGGTCGGTCACCACCATCAGCAGCTTGTCGCCGAGGTCGAAAACGTCGCGCACCTTCCCGCTGGACGGATCCGGCAGGCCCGGTATTCGCGC
>JAFXST010000043.1 GCA_017525475.1 Kiritimatiellia bacterium
GCGGCAGCGTCACGGCGGGGCTCGCGATCTACGACACGATGCAGTTCGTCAAGTGCCCCGTGCACACCTACTGCATCGGCCAGGCGGCTTCGATGGGCGCGGTACTCCTCACCGCCGGCGCCAAGGGCAAGCGCTTTGCGCTCCCCAACGCGCGCATCATGATCCACCAGCCGTGGGGCGGCGCCGAGGGCAAGGCGAGCGATATCGAGATTACCGCGCGCGAAATCATCCGCCTCAAGGCCAAGCTCAACGAGATTCTGGCCAAGCACTCCGGCAACGCGCTCGACAAGGTGGTGGCCGATACCGACCGCGACCACTTCATGAGCGCCGACGAGGCCAAGGAGTGGGGGCTTATCGACCAGGTGCTCGGATGAAGATCCCTACACCCAAAGAACTCAAGGCGTTCCTCGACGAGCACGTAATCGGCCACGACGAGGTCAAGAAGGTGCTGGCGGTGGCGGTGCACAACCACTATCGCCGCCTGGAGGCCGCGTTTTCGCAAACGGCGAACCCCGAGTTCGCCGACGTGGAGATCGAAAAGTCGAACATCCTTTTGATCGGCCCCACCGGCACGGGCAAGACGCTCCTCGCCAAGACGCTGGCCAAGCTCCTTGGCGTGCCGTTTGCGATCGGCGACGCGACCGTGCTCACCCAGGCGGGCTACGAGGGCGAGGACGTGGAGAATCTGGTGCGCTACCTTTACGTGAACGCGGGCGAGGACGTGCAGCTGGCGCAAACCGGCATCATCTACGTGGACGAGATCGACAAGATCGCCTCCAAGACCGATAACGTGAGCATCACCCGCGACGTGAGCGGCGAGGGCGTGCAGCAGGCGCTCCTCAAGATCATCGAGGGCAGCATCTGCCGTCTGCCGCCCAAGGGCGGGCGCAAGCACCCCGACCAGGAATACGTCGAGGTCGATACGCGCAACATCCTCTTCATCTGCGGCGGCGCGTTCGTGGGGCTCGACAAGATCGTGGCCGCGCGCACGGGCAAGCATACGATCGGCTTCGGCGGCGAAGATTCCGCCCAGGCCGACAGCGAGCTGATCGCCAAGGACGTGCGGCCCGAGGATCTCGTCAAGTTCGGGCTCATCCCGGAGTTCACCGGGCGCCTACCCATCATCGCCACCATGGGCGAACTTACCGAAGACCAGCTCGTCGACGTGCTCACCAAGCCCAAGAACGCGCTCGTCAAGCAGTACCAGAAGCTCCTCGCGATGGACGGCGTCAAGCTCGAATTCGAAGAGGACGCGCTGAGGGAACTCGCCAAGATGGCGCTCAAGCGCAAGACCGGCGCACGCGGCCTCAGGGCCGAGATGGAGCGCCTAATGACCGATGTCATGTACGAGGCGCCCGGCAATCCCAAGCTCAAGAAGGTGACGGTGACCGCCAAGCTGATCAAGGAGAAACTTTGCAAATGACGCTGACTTTACTCAAGGCCAAACTCCATCGCATCAAGGTTACCGAGAGCTGCCTCGACTACGAAGGCTCGCTCTCGCTCGACCCCGACGACATGGAGGCGGTGGGGATCGTGCCGTACGAGAAGATTCTCGTGGCCGACGTCAAAAACGGCAACCGCTTCGAGACTTACGCCATCGAGGGCGCGCGCGGTTCGCACGTGTGCTGCCTGAACGGCGCGGCCGCGCACCAAGGCAAGGTGGGCGACCGGCTGATCGTGATGGCGTTTGCGCAAATGACGCCCGAAGAGGCCGCCGCGCACGCGCCGAAAGTCAAACATTTTTGATTTCCGCTTGCTTTCCCGGGCGGAATATGGTATAATACGAGGTACTTATGAAGAAATGTTGCGTATTTGCGGGCCAGGGCGCACAAGTCCCCGGTATGGGCAAGGATTTCGCCGAGGCGGATCCCGAGATCATGGCGTTGTTCGACAAGGCCAACGAAGTGTTGGGCTTCGACCTCAAAAAGATCTGCTTCGAGGGGCCGGCGGAGGAGCTCACCAAGTCGAACGTCTGCCAGCCGGCGATTTTCGTGACGAGCTACGCGGCGTATCTCGCTTACCAGAAGCGCACGCCCACCGAGTTCGCCTGCGCGGCGGGCCTCTCGCTCGGCGAGTGGGGCGCGCTCTGCGCGGCGGGGGTCCTCGATTTCGACGCGACCTTGAAGGTGCTGGAGGCGCGCGGCCGGTTTATGCAGGAAGCGTGCGAAGCCGAGCCTTCGGGCATGATCGCGATCGTGGGCGCGAGCAAGGAGCAGCTGGAAAAGCTTTGTGCGGAGACGGGCTGCACGGTGGCCAACATCAATTCGGCGGCGCAGCAGGTGTTGAGCGGCTCCAAGGACGCCATCGCCAAGGCGGCCGAGACGGCCAAGGCGCTGGGCATCAAGCGGGCGATCCCCTTGGCCACGGCGGGCGCGTTCCACTCGAGGTTCATGGAGCCGGCGCGGGTCAAGCTCGCATCGGTGCTCGAGACGATCGAGTTCAAGGCGCCCAAGTTCCCGGTACTTTCCAACGTGACGGGCGAGCCCCACTCGAGCGACCCGGCCGCCATCAAGGCGCTGATGCTCGAGCAGGTGACCGGCACCACCAACTGGGCGCAGGATGTTGTTACCGCGCGCGACCTCGGGTGCGACACGTTCGTGGAGTTCGGGCCCGGCAAGGTGTTGTCGGGGCTCATCAAGAAGATCGACCCCGCGCTCGACGTTTCGAACGTGAGCGACATGACGGCTTTCAACTAATCAGCAAGGAGACAAGACTATGGCAAACCTCAAGGGCAAAGTGGCGCTGGTGACCGGCGCGGCGCGCGGCATCGGCGCGGAAATCGCCAAGACGCTGGCGGCGGCGGGCGCGGACGTGGCCGTGTGCGATCTTAAATCCGAGTGGTGCGACGAAACGGTAAAGGCGATCGAAGCGTGCGGCGTCAAGGGCCTGGGGCTCGGCGTCAACGTGGCGGTGTCGGCCGAGGTCGACGCCTGCGTAAAAGAGGTGATCGCCAAGCTCGGGCGCATCGACATCATGGTGAACAACGCCGGCATCACCAAGGACGGCCTCTTGATGCGCATGAGCGACGAGGATTGGGACGCGGTTTTGAACGTGAATTTGAAGGGCACCTTCCTCTTTACGCGCGCGGTCGCGCGGCCGATGATGAAGAACAAGGCCGAGGACGGCACGCAGCTGGGCGGGAGCATCATCAACCTCGCTTCGGTGGTGGGGATCATGGGCAACGCCGGCCAGGCCAACTACACGGCCTCGAAGGGCGGCGTCATCGCGCTCACCAAGACGACGGCCAAGGAACTGGGCTCGCGCAACATCCGCTGCAACGCGGTGGCGCCCGGGTTCATCCAGTCCAAGATGACCGACGTCCTCCCCGAGGACGTGCGCAAGGCGTACATGGACCAGATCCCCTTGAAGCGCTTCGGCACGGTCAAGGACATCGCCAAGTGTGTGCTGTGGCTCGCGGGCGACGACTCGGCCTACGTGACCGGGCAGATAATTTCGGTTAACGGCGGCATGATCGGGTGAGGATAAAAATTTTCAAATTCCCCCCTATACAAAACGTCCAAAATATGGTATAATATTCTCATATCCAAAGCAAAGGAGTAAAACATCATGGCTGGAAAGCTTGAAGATCGCGTAAAAGACATCATCGTCGAACAGCTGGGCGTCAACGCCGAGCAGGTGACGGCCGAGGCTTCGTTCATCGACGACCTGGGTGCGGATTCGCTCGACTCCGTCGAACTCATCATGGCGTTCGAGGAAGAGTTCGGCGCCGCCATCCCCGAAGAGGATGCCGAGAAGCTCACCACTGTCGGCAAGGTCGTGGAGTACCTGAAGTCGAAGGGCTACGGCGACGACGGCAGCGCTCCCGCGAAGTAAAAACCCTTTACCTTTGCAGGGATAATAACCGGGCGTTGGTGGCCACGCAAGCTGCCTGCGCCCGCGTTCCTTATTACAGCATGAGCGAACTCCAGAACACCCGCAACATCGGGATCGTCGCGCATATCGACGCCGGCAAAACCACCACCACCGAGCGGATTTTGTTCTACACGGGCAAGATCCACAAGCATGGCGACGTGCACGACGGCAACACCATCACCGATTTCATGGTGCAGGAGCGCGAACGCGGCATCACCATCCAGAGCGCGGCGATTTCGTGCGAGTGGAAGGGTACGCAGATCAACATCA
>JAFXST010000044.1 GCA_017525475.1 Kiritimatiellia bacterium
GATGGCTTCGATCTGCAACGGCTGCCTGGCGCTCATGGACGCGGGCGTGCCCTTGAAGCGCACGGTCGCGGGCATTTCGATCGGCCTCTTCACCAACGCCGACCAGAGCCAGAAGGTGCTCGTCACCGATATTCTCGGCGCCGAAGACCACTGCGGCGACATGGACTTCAAGGTGGGCGGCACCAAGAAGGGCATCACCGGCTTCCAGGTGGACCTCAAGCTGCGCGGCCTCACCTGGGATCTCGTCGAGGGCGCCGTCAAGGCGGCCCACGACGCCCGGCTCAAGATCATCGACTTCATGGAGACGGTCATCCCGGCTCCGCGAGCCGAACTCAACAAGTACGCGCCGCGGATCGAGGAGATGCAGATCCCCGTGGACAAGATCGGCGCCCTCATCGGCCCCGGCGGCTCCAACATCCGCGCGATCGTGGAGACCACCGGCGCCCAGATCGATATCGACGACGACGGCAAGGTGTCGATTTTCGCCACCAGCCTCGAATCGATGGAGGCGGCCAAGCAGGCGGTAGGCGCGGTCAGCGCCGTGGCCGAACCCGGCAAGATCTACGAAGGCACCGTTACCGGCATCAAGGATTTCGGCGCGTTCGTGGAGATTCTGCCCGGCATGGACGGCCTCTGCCACATCAGCGAGTTCTCCGACAAGTTCCTCAAGTCGATGGACGGCGTCTGCAAGGTGGGCGACAAGATCAAGGTCAAGTGCCTCGACGTCGACGACCGCGGCCGCATCAAGCTGTCGCGCAAGGCCGCCATGGCCGAGCTCGACGCCCAGGGCTAAAGTCACAAATATCATTTTCCCCCTTGACACCCAAGGGGGAAATATGATATAATACTCGACAATTGAGCACCCGTGGTGAAATTGGCATACACGCTAGATTCAGGTTCTAGTGCCGCAAGGTGTGTGGGTTCAAATCCCACCGGGTGCACCAACCAACACGGCCCCTTCGTCTATCGGCTAGGACATCTGGTTCTCATCCAGGCAAGAGGAGTTCGACTCTCCTAGGGGCTGCCAACGAAGTGCGCAAGATTGGTAAAGCCTTAAGATTGTTGGGCAAGGCGATGAAGCTGATCTTCATCGCTTTTTGCGTTTATATAGGCTCGCTCTTTTTCCGTCAGCAGACTTTGCCCGCCGAATGGCTCGAGGCCCGGATCCAGGCGCGGTTGCCCCAATCGCTGGTGCTGCACCTGGGCGGCTGTTCCTTCGGCTTGAGGCACGGGCTCGAGTTCGAGGACGTCAAACTCTACGACCGCACGCGCAAAGACGCGCTTTCGCCCATGGTGGCGGCGGAGAGGCTCGAAATCGATTTTCTGCGGCGGCGGGTGCGCGCCATCGGCGCCTACTACGACAAGCTCCCCGACAGCTACTACGAACCCGGCGATTACGCCTACGGCCCCCGGTCGCTGATGGCCATGCCGCCGCCGCCGTGGGATTTTCGCCTGCCGCGCATCCCCAAATTCAAGCTGATCGCCGAAAGGCCCTATATTTTGGGCCTCAAGCCCCAGCACGTCGAGGGCTGGGTGCGCATCAGGCCCGAGCGCGCCGAAATCAACGACATCAAGGTGGAGTGGCCGCGGCAGTCGCGATTGCCGATGGTGTGCAACGGCTACATTTTCTTCGATATCCCCACCAAGCGGCTCAAGGGCGAGACCGAGGGGCTGTGCACTCAGGCGTTCATCCGGCCGCATCTGGTGGTGCTGGACGTGCCGGTGTCGCTGCCGTACATGGACGGGTTTACCGGCGTGGAAAATCCGGTGCCGGCGTACTTCGCCTGGGATGTCGATCTCGATACGGGGCATACGATCCTCGATTTGGGGCTGCACCCGACTTTGGGCTTCTACAACAAGGTGCCGATGCGCCGCGTGGACGGCACGCTCAAGATCGAGGTGTGGTACGAGCAGGGCGAGATGAACCTCGACGTGCACGTGGGGCCGCTGACGGCGATGGATCCCGAGGGCAAGCTCCTGGAAGGCGGGCTTATCGTGCACCGGCGCGGCAAAAAGTGCATGGTGGAGTTTGGCGCCGTTAGCGATCTCAAGCTCGACAACCTCCTCGACATCATCGACTGCCTCAACGACGGCACACTCGATTGCTTCAAGTGCCTCAAGAATCCCCACATGACGGTTTCGGGGCTATTGGCCACCGATGTCGCCGATCAGCGCGAGAACGATTTGAGGGGCGAGATCGCCTGCGAGAACTGCGCGCTCTTCGGCATTCCGCTCGTCAACGCCAAGACCGGCTACGCCTATCTGGGCGAGAATATCGTCTTCACCAACGCCACCGCCAGCGGCTCCAAGGACGGCGACATGGAAGGCTGGGCGACGTTGCACGTGCCGGGGCTCAACCCCGAAAAGGCCACGGCGGAACTGGACGTGCAGTACCGCCGGGGTTCGGTGGAGGAATTGGGCGAGCTCTTCAATTTCGACCTGGGCGACCGCAAAGGCCGGCTGGAAGGCGCCATGCACATGACCGGGCCCTTGAACGAGGACTTTTTCAAGCGCGGCAACGGCTACGGCTACGTGCAGGTGCAGGACGGGCATCTGGCGCAGATGAAACTCTTCGCCGGCATGACCGCGGCCTTGGCCAACACGGTGCCGGGCGTGGGGACGATCGTCAACCAGAATACGGGCGCCTGCACCTACCGCATCGAGGATGGCGTGTTCAAGACCGACGACCTGCTGATCGAGGGGAGCCTCTTCTCCATTTCGGCCCACGGCACCTACGATATCGCCCAAGACAACCTCGACTTTACCGTGCAGCTCCAGTTTACGCGCCAGGATTCGGTATTGGGGTTCTATCTCATCCGCCCCATCCTGTGGCCGTTCACCAAGCTGCTCATGGAATACAAGGTGCGCGGACCCATTGACGCCGCCGAGTGGGACTATCAAGGCATGCTGGACAAGGTGGGGCTATGAACCTTACGAGCCCGAGCCAGGTCAAGGCGTGGTGCATCGAGCACGAGTTCCACCCCAACAAGGTGCTGGGGCAGAATTTCCTGATCGACCGCAACGTGCTCGCGGCCATCGTGGACGCGGGGCTGGAGGATGGCGCCAAGACCGTGGTGGAGATCGGCCCCGGGCTCGGGGTGATGACCGAAGAGATGCTCAACCGGGGCGTGGCGGTGACGGCGATCGAGAAGGACCCGGTGCTGGCGGCGCGTTTGGCCGAAAGCCTGGGCAATCCGCCGGCGCTCAGGGTGGTGGCGGGCGACGCGCTCAAAGTCGAACTCCCAATCGCCGACGCCATGGTGTCGAACCTCCCCTACCAGGCGGGCACGAGGATTTTGCTGGAACTGGTGCTCAAGCGCCGATATCCGGCGATGACCGTTCTGGTGCAGTCGGAAGTCGCCGAGCGTCTGGCGGCCGCCGAGGGGGGCAAGACCCGGGGGCTCGCGGGCGTGTGGGCGCAGCTCGACTACGACGTGGAGGTGCTGCGCAAAGTGGCCGCCTCGTGCTTTTGGCCGCGCCCGGCCATCGGTTCGAGCGTGGTGCGCCTGCGGCGCCACGACCGCAATCTCGGCCTTGCGGGCGAGGTGCGCGACATGTTCCACCGCATCACCAAGCAGGCGTTCGAACATCGCCGCAAGCAGCTGGGCAGCATCTTCAAGGATTTCGTCCAATCCACGGCCCGGGCCGAGGAACTCTCCAACCACGACTGGATCGAACTTGCGAAAGGACTTTGCGGACAATGAAAATTCCGGAAGAATTCCTGGAGGACCATGGCTTTACGCTGGCCGCGCACATCGACCGCAGCCGCCTGATCGCGCTGTTCGACGCCGAAATGCGCGCCGGGCTCGCCGGGGAGCCATCGTCGCTCGCGATGATCAAAACCTACATCGCGCCCACGCGCACCAATCTCGCCGGCAAGAAGGCGGTGGTGCTGGACGCGGGCGGCACCAATTTCCGCGGGGCCATCGTCTCGATCCCGCCGGCGATTTCGCACAAGGAGAACCGGCCGATGCCGGGTGTCGAGCGCGAGGTGGGCGAAGACGAATTCTACGCGAGTTTCGCCAACGAAATCGCGCGGCTCAAGCCCTACGCCAACACGGCCAAGGTGGGGTGGTGCTTCAGCTACCCGGCCGCCACCACGCCCGATCTGGACGCGAGGCTCATCAAGTGGACCAAGAACATCAAGGCGCCGGCAATCGTGGGCCAGTACGTGGGCAGCGAACTCAAGCGGCGCGCCGGTATCGGCGAAATCGCCGTCATCAACGATACCGTGGCCACGCTCCTCGCGGCCAAGGCGCTCGAAGGCGACCGGCTCTATTCGTCGTACATCGGCTTTATCCTGGGCACCGGCACCAACACGGCCTACGTGGACAAGGATTTGGGGATGATCGTCAACGCCGAGAGCGGCGCGTTCGATAAGGTGGACCGATCGGAGTTCGACCGGGCGGTGGACGAAAAGAGCGGCAACCCCGGCCAGCAGTTCCTCGAAAAGATGATCGCGGGCGCCTACCTCGGGAGCATCGGGCTCGAAATACTGCGGGCGGCCGCCAAGGCGGGGTATTTCAGCGCCCGCGCCCGGGGGTTGATTTCGGGCTTGCGCGCGCTCTCCACCAAGGAACTCGGCGATTTCTGCGCCGGCGACGGGGATATGGGCTTTGCGCCCGACGATGCGCGGCTGGCGCGCCGCTTTACGCTACCGGTGTTCGAGCGCGCGGCGGTGCTGGCGGCGGTGGAGCTGGCGGCGTTCGTCATCCTGTCGGGCGAAGGTATCGAAGCCGACGAGCCGGTGGCCATCTGCATCGACGGCTCCACCTACTACAAGACGCAGGCGGTGGATTTCGCCGGCATCGTCAAGCGCGAACTCGACAATATGCTGGTGCGGCGGCGGAACGTGCACTACCGGATAGTGCCCAAGGTCGAAGACGCGCCGATGATCGGAGCGGCCATTGCGGCCATGATATAGGAGGAAACTCGATGAATACGGTTAAATTCGGCTTTTTGGCGGTGGCGCTGGCGGCGCTCGGAGCTACGGCGGCGGTGCCGGTGGACGGCATCGTGGCCCGGGTGGACGATGGCGTTATTTTGCGCAGCGAGGTATTGGGCGAGATGGCCCGCATCTGCGAATACGACGCCGCCGCGGCCCGCAAGGTGCTGGACGAGCTGATCAATCGCCGCCTCATCGTCAAGGCCGCGCACGACCAGAAGATGACCATGCAGGACTGGGTGATCGAGAATCGCGTGCGCGAAATCATCCAGCGCGGCTTCGACGGCGACCGCAATCGGCTTATGGACCAGCTCGCGCGCGACCGCATCTCCTATCCCGAGTGGCACGCCCGCATCAAAGACGACATGATCATCTCGGCCATGCGCTACCAGACGGTGGACAAGAACGTCATCGCCACCCCCGCCGCCGTGCGCGCCGAGTATGCCGCGCATCCCGAGCGCTACTCGGAAAAGAGCGGCAAGGTGTCGGTTACGGTTATTCTCCTCGCGTCCGACGAGACCGACCGTCTCGCCACCGCCACCTTCGAGGAGGACGGCTACCCTTACGAGAATATCCGCCCCGAGGAAGTGTTTTTGCCCGATGTCTGCGAGGCCATAAACGCGCTCGAGAAGGGCGAGAGCTCCAAGTGGCTGGTGGCCAAAGACCATTATTTCCGCGTGCGCAAAGACGACGAGGAAGTTGGCGCTTTGCGGCCGCTCCGCGATGCGTATCGCGAGGTGGAGGCGGCGGTGCGCCAGGCGGAGAGCGAGCGGCTCTACAAGGAATGGACCGCGAGGCTGCGCGGCAACTCCTACGTACGCATCTACGAAGACTGATTGCTTCGCAGAAGCTGTAGAATCTAGGCCCTTTTGCGCAACCTACCCCTTGATTTTTGGGGCAGAATATGGTATAATATCCCCTTAATATGCAAAAGATGGAACAAACGACTAAAGATTTGGGCGCGATCCGCGGCGAAATCAACGCTATCGACGAGCAGCTGGTCAAGCTGATCCGCCAGCGACTGGAGATCGTGGAGAAGGTCGCCGCCAACAAGAAAGAGCGCGGCGCGCCGGTGTTCGACCCGGTCCGCGAACGCGAGATTCTGTCGAAAGTGGCCCGCGAAGTGGGCCCGGAATACGAGAACGGGGCGTGCCTTTTGTTCTCGACGCTGATGTCGATTTCGCGCGCGCGCCAACGCATCGTCTTGAGGGGAGAGCCGGAGCTTGTGGGCGAGATCAAGTCGGCCATGGCCACCACCGCCAACCGCTTTCCCACCGTGGCCGACGTGGTCTGCTCGGGCACCGAGGGTTCGTACGCGCAACAGGCGGTGAGCAAGCTCTTCGCCTACCCCACGATCAAGTTCGTGCCCGGGTTCGAAAAGGTGTTCGACGCGGTGGACCGGGGCGACGCGCCCTACGGGGTGCTGCCGGTCGAGAATTCGGCGGCGGGCACGGTCACGCAGGTGTACGATTTGATGGTCAAGCGCGACTGCCGCATCGTGCGGGCGCTCAAGCTCAAGGTGAACCACGTGCTCCTGGGGTGCCGCGGCGCCAAGCTGGAGGCGATCAAAGAAGTCAAGTCGCATCCGCAGGCGCTCGCGCAGTGCAGCAAATACCTGAAGGCCCAGCCGTGGCGCGTGGTGGGCGACATCAACACCGCGGTGGCGGCCAAGGAGCTGGCGGCTTCGGGACGCACGGATCTCGCGGTAATCGCCTCGCGCGCCTGCGCGGAACTGTACGGTCTCGATATCCTCGCCGATCACATCCAGGACGAGAACTACAACTACACCCGCTTCATCTGCATCTCGAAAAAGCTCGAGATCTATCCCGACGCGCGCAAGTTCTCGATCATGCTGTCGCTACCGCACCGCCCGGGGTCGCTCTCGACGATCCTTTCCAAGTTCGCGGCCATCGGGGTCAACATCACCAAGCTCGAGTCGCGCCCCATCCCGGGTATGGACTTCGAGTTCTGCTTCATTTTCGACTTCGAAGCTTCGCCGCGCGACGAGCAGGTGCTCAGGCTGTTGGCGGAGCTGGCGGACGATCCGGAAATCGAACATTTTACTTTCCTCGGCGCCTATACCGAGGCCTAAGAGACCAGAGCCATGCAAAAAGAACAGATCAAGATATTCGACACTACCCTCCGGGACGGCGAACAGGCGCCCGGCTACTCCATGCACCTCGACGAAAAACTGCGCATGGCGCTGCAGCTGGAGGCGCTGGGGGTGGATGTTATCGAGGCCGGCTTCGCCATCGCTTCGCCGGGCGACTTCCAGTCGGTCAACGAAATCGCCAAGACGATCAAGAACTGCACGGTGGCTTCGCTCTGCCGCGCGCTCGTCAAGGATATCGACGCTGCCGCCAAGGCGGTGAAGCCGGCGGCGCACGCGCGCATCCACACCTTCATCGCGACGAGCGACCTGCACCTCAAGTACAAGCTCAAGATCGGCCGCGCCGACTGCCTCAGGCAGATCAAGGAGATGGTGGCCTACGCGCGCAACTATTGCGACGAAGTGGAGTTTTCGGCCGAGGACGCCTCGCGCACCGATCTCGACTTCCTCTGCAAGGCCACGGAAACGGCCATCAAGGCGGGCGCGACCATCGTGAATCTGCCCGATACCGTTGGCTATTCGGTGCCGGAGGAGATCTACCGCATGGTCAAGACGGTGCACGAGAAGGTGCCCAACATTGACAAGGCCATCCTCTCCATGCACTGCCACGACGATCTGGGGCTGGGCGTGGCCAATTCGCTCGCCGGCGTCCGGGCCGGGGCGCGGCAGGTGGAGTGCACCATCTGCGGCATCGGCGAAAGGGCCGGCAACGCCGCCATGGAGGAAATCGCCATGAACCTGAGGGTGCGGCACGATTACTACAAGGGCCTCTGTTGCAACCTCAAGACCGAGGAGCTGATGCGCACGGCCAACCTCCTTGCCACCATCACCGGCATCAAGACCGCGCCCAACAAGGCGATCGTGGGCGCCAACGCGTTTGCGCACGAGTCGGGCATCCACCAGCACGGAGTCCTCGCCAAGGCTGAAACCTACGAGATCATGACACCCGAGTCGGTGGGCGTTAAGCGCACCGAACTGGTGCTGGGCAAGCACTCCGGCCGCCATGCGTTCGCCGAGCGGCTCAAAGAACTGGGCTACGGGTTCGATGAGGACAAGATCGACCAGCTCTTCGCCGAGTTCAAGCAGCTGGCGGACGAGAAGAAGGTGATCGCCGAGCGCGATCTCGTGGCGTTGGCCGAGAGCAAGATCACGGTCAGGCGCGAGCCCAAGAGCGAGTGGAAACTCGACAACTTCGTGGTCAATTCGGGCAACCTCATGTCCACCACCGCGCAGGTCACGCTCTCCAAGGGCGGCAAGATCCGCCAGGAAGTGGCGCTTGCGACCGGCCCGGTGTACGCGTCGTTCGCGGCCATCGAGAAGATCATCAAGCACAAGTTCACGCTCGAGGACTACCAGATCCACGCGGTCACCGAACATCGCGACGCGCTGGGCGAAGTGATCGTGAAGATCAAGGACAAGCAGGGCATGTACCGCGGCCGCGGCGTGAGCACCGACATCATCAAGGGCAGCATCCTCGCGCTTCTGAGCGCTGTCAACCGCATGATGCAGGATCAGGGGGAGTAAGCCGATGGCGATGACGATGACGCAAAAGATCCTCGCCGCCCACGCGGGCCAGGCCGAGGTGCACGCGGGCGAGCTCATCATGGCCAAGCTGGATCTCGTCCTGGGCAACGACATCACCACCCCGGTGGCGATCGGCGAATTCCCCAAGTTCGGGCGCCAGGCGGTGTTCGACAAGTCCAAGATCGCGCTCGTCCCCGACCACTTCGCGCCCAACAAGGACATCAAGGCGGCCACCCAGTGCGCGACCATGCGCAAGTTCGCCAAGGCGCAGGGGATCGAGAACTATTTCGAAGTCGGCCACGATTGCGGCGTGGAGCATGCGCTCTTGCCGGAGAAGGGGCTGGTGACGGCGGGCGACCTCGTGATCGGGGCCGACAGCCACACTTGCACCTACGGGGCGTTGGGCGCGTTTTCGACGGGCGTAGGCTCCACCGACATGGCTTGCGGCATGGCCGCGGGCGAAACGTGGTTCAGGGTGCCCGGCGCCATCAAGGTCAACGTCAAGGGCAAGTTCCGCCCCCATGTGAGCGGCAAGGATTTGATTCTCCACCTGATAGGCCTCATCGGCGTGGATGGCGCGCGCTACCAGTCGCTCGAGTTTGCGGGCGAGGGGATAGAGGCGCTTACGATGGACGACCGCTTCACCATCGCCAACATGGCGATCGAGGCGGGCGCCAAGAACGGCATTTTCCCGGTGGACGACCAGACGCTCGCGTATTTGAAGGCGCATGGCGCCAAGGAGCCCAAAGTCTACACGGCCGATCCCGATGCCGTTTACGAGCGCGAGGTGGAAATAGACCTCGACGAGCTGGAGGCGACCGTCGCTTTCCCGCACTTGCCGGAGAACACCCGCAAGGTGCGCGAGGCCGGAGAAATCAAGATCGACCAGGTGGTCATCGGCTCTTGCACCAACGGGCGTATCGGCGATTTGCGCGCGGCCGCGGCCATCATCAAGGGGCACAAGGTGCATCCCGACGTACGGTGCATCGTGATCCCGGCCACCCAGCGCGTGTGGCTGGAGGCGATGAAGGAGGGCCTGCTCGAAATCTTCGCCGAGGCGGGCTGCGTAGTTTCCACGCCCACTTGCGGGCCGTGTCTGGGCGGCTACATGGGCATTCTCGCCAAAGGAGAAAAGTGCGTGGCCACCACCAACCGCAACTTCGTGGGGCGCATGGGCCACGTGGAGTCCGAGATCTATCTCGCTTCGCCCGCGGTGGCGGCGGCCTCGGCGGTGGCGGGCAAACTGGCGGAACCGGAGGACTGAGCCATGAAAGCAAACGGCAGCGTTTTCAAGTACGGCGACAACGTAGATACCGACGTCATCATCCCGGCGCGATACCTCAACACGCCGGACATGCAGGAGCTGGCCAAGCACTGCATGGAAGATATCGACGCCGGTTTCGCGCAGCGGGTAAAGCCCGGCGATATTCTGGTGGCGGGCAAGAACTTCGGTTGCGGCTCCAGCCGCGAACATGCGCCCGCGTCCATCAAGGCGGCGGGGATCGCGTGCGTCATCGCCGCCACGTTCGCGCGCATCTTCTACCGCAACGCGCTCAATATCGGTCTTCCCATCCTGGAGTGCCCTGCGGCCGCCCAGGCCATCCGGGCGGGCGACAAGGTGGAAGTCGATTTCGAAACCGGCGTCATTACCGACGCCATCTCCGGCGACAAATTCCAGGCCGAGCCGTTCCCGCCGTTCATGCAAGACTTGATCGCCGCGGGCGGGCTGGGCGCCTATATGCAGCGGAGGGCCCAAGCATGACCAAGACGATTGCGGTAACCCCCGGCGACGGGATCGGCCCCGAGATCGTGGCCGAGGCGGTCAAGGTCCTGAAGGCCGTCGGCGCCAAGTTCGGGCACGATTTCAAACTCGACGAATATCTCGTCGGCGGCGCCGCCTACGATGCGTGCGGCGATTGCCTGCCCGATGCGAGCCTCGCGGCGTGCAAGGCGGCCGATGCGGTATTGCTGGGTGCGGTGGGGGGACCCAAGTACGATAAACTGCCCGGCCCCCAGCGTCCCGAAAAGCGCGCGCTCTTGACGCTCCGCAAGGAGCTCGGGCTATTCGCCAATTTGCGTCCGGCCAAGGTGTGGGCGCCGCTCAAAAACGCTTCTCCCCTCAAGCCCGAAATCGTGGAGGGGGGACTCGATCTTCTGGTGGTGCGCGAGCTTACCGGCGGCGTCTACTTCGGGCGCCACGAACGCGCCGCCGACGGCCAAAGCGCGCTCGATCTCATGCCGTATTCGGTGGGCGAAATCGAGCGCATCGCCCGCGTGGCGTTCGCTTCGGCCCGGCGCCGCCGCGGCCGCGTCACCAGCGTCGACAAGGCCAACGTGCTCGAGACTTCGCGGCTGTGGCGCGAGACGGTGGAGCGCATTCGCGCCGCGGAGTTCCCGGAGGTGGAGCTCGACCACATGTACGTGGACAACGCCGCCATGCAGCTGGTGCGCGCGCCGGCCCATTTCGACGTGATCCTGACCGAGAACATGTTCGGCGACATCCTCTCCGACGAGGCGTCGCAGATCACCGGTTCCATCGGCATGTTGCCGTCCGCGTCGCTCCGGAGCGACGGCTTTGGCCTCTACGAGCCCATCCACGGCAGCGCCCCCGATATCGCGGGCCAGGATATCGCCAATCCCTTGGCTACGATCCTGTCGGTCGCGATGATGCTCAAGCACAGCTTCGGCCTCGTGGCCGAAGCGGATGCGGTGGAGCGGGCGGTGGGGCGGCTCTTGGACGACGGCATCCGCACGCGCGATCTGGGTGGCGCCGCCAAGTGCTCCGAAATCGGCCAGGCGGTAATCGAAAGGCTGTAACCAATGAAAATCGCGGTTGTTGGCATGGGGCTTATCGGCGGGTCGCTCCTCAAGGCGGCCGAGGCGGCCGGGTTCGACGTAGTCGGGCTCCATCACGGCGACAATGCCGACTTGTCCGACCGCGAACTCATCTTCGCGGCGCTGCCGCCCAGGTCGATCAAGCCGTGGATCGACGCGCACGAGGCCACCTTCAAGGAAGGCGCCATCCTCGTGGACGTATGCGGCGTCAAAACGCCCATCTTCGAAGAGTTCCGCGAACGTGCGATGAAGGCCAAGTGGACGTTCATCCCCGGCCACCCCATGGCGGGCAAGGAAGTGACCGGCTTCAAGAATGCCGACGCCAGGCTGTTCCAGGGCGCGTCCATGATCCTTACGCCCTATCCCTTCATGGGGCGCGGCCCCCTCGACCGGCTCTGCCCGGTCTTGACCAAGCTCGGCTTCACGACAATCGTCTCGACTACGCCCGGCCATCACGACGAGATGATCGCCTACACCTCGCAGCTCTGCCACGTCATCTCGGGCGCGTACATCCAAAATCCGCTCGCCCCGGAGACGCCGGGCTACACGGCCGGCTCCTTTGCCGACATGTCGCGCGTGGCCACCATGGACGCGGAGACGTGGAGCGACCTCTTCCTCGAGAACCGCAAGCATCTCCTCGAGAGCGTCGACCGGTTTGCGGGCGAAATCGCCACCTTCCGCTCGCTCCTCGCCCGGTCGGACAAGGCGGGGCTCATGGCCTGGATACAAAAGGGCGCCGACACCAAACGGAGTCTCCAATGACCGGATCCACCTTCAAGGGCAAACTGCTGGAACTGTCGGTGCGCGGCGCCTCCCATGCGCGCGAAATCGGCATGCGGCTAAAGCACTTCCCCGCCGGCTTCAAGGTGGATTTGCCCCGGCTCAAAGCGTTCATGGAGCGGCGCGCCCCGGGGCGTGACGCCACCAGCACCGCCCGCAACGAACCGGACGAGCCGGAGTTCCTCGCCGGGCTCGACGAGGGTACGACCACCGGCGGCACCATCGACGCCCGGATCGTCAACCGCGATTTCCGCAGCAAGGACTACGCCAGCGTGCGCACCGTGCCGCGCCCTGGCCATAGCGACTACCCCGTGTGGGTCAAGACCGGCATCATCCCGGCCGGCGGGGGTTGCCATTCGGGGCGGATGACCGCGCCCATGTGCATTGCCGGCGGCCTGTGCAAGCAGTATCTCGCCGCGCGCGGCATCGAGGTTTCGGCCCGGGCGTTGCGCACGGCCGAAGCGGTGCTGGCGGCCAAGGCCGAAGGCGATTCGATCGGCGGCCAAATCGTCTGTACGGCTACCGGCCTCCCCAAGGGGCTCGGCTGGGCCATGTTCGACGGGCTCGAGAGCAGTCTGGCCGCCGCGCTTTTCGGCATCCCCGGCGTCAAGGCGATCGCCTTTGGCGATGGCGACAAGGCGGCCGACCTGAAGGGCAGCGAGTTCAACGACTGCCTGCGCTTCGTAGATGGCGTTACGTTAACCACCAACCATTCGGGCGGGCTTACCGGCGGCATGACCAATGGCGCGCCGCTCGTCGTCAAGGTGACGATGCGCCCCACGCCCAGCATCTACAAGGTGCAGCCGTCGGTCGATTTGGAGAAGGGCGAAAACGCCGATTTGCAGATCAAGGGCCGTCACGATCCGTGCATCGCTTTGCGGGCGGTGCCGGTGGTCGAGGCGCTGGTCGCCCTGGCGATCGCCGATCGCCTCCTGTACGAAGAGTCGCTCACTCCCCGCATCTGCCTTACGCTTGCGGGCAAGACCGTGGCCGAAGATCTGGCGATGCTGGAGCAATCGCGCGACCATGTGGACATGTGCGAACTTAGGGCCGATTATCTGGACGAGGGCGAGCTTGCCCGGGCGCTCGAGTTCCCGGCCCGGGCGAAGCTGCCGGTAATCCTCACTTTGCGGCGCGAACGCGACGGCGGGCGCTGGCCCGATGGCGACGACGACCGGCGCGAAGCGTTGTTCGCCCGTTTCCTGCGCGAGGGCCGGGGCTTCAAGTATGTCGATTTCGAGGCGGACTTCCGCCGCCCGGCGCTCGACAAGCTCGCCAAGGCGCATGGCGCGAGGGTCATCCGCTCGCTCCACGATTTTACGGGGCCCGTCAAGAATCTCAAGGCCAAACTCCAGGAACTGCGCGGCGATACCGGCGAAATCCCCAAAATCGCCTTTACGCCGCTTACGCCCGACGACGTCACCGACGCCTTCCGGGAACTAAAAGGCTTTGGCGGTTTCGACTACATCGTCTGCGGCATGGGGCGCCTCGGCAAGGTTACGCGCATCCTGGCCGGTCGGTTGGGGAGCATGCTCACCTTCGCGAGTCCCGCCGGCGCCGCCACCCAAAGCCTCGGCCACTTGACGCCCAAGGAGCTCGTCTCCACCTACCGCTTCCGCACGCTCACGGCCTCGACGCAAATCTACACGGTTACGGGTTGGCCGCTCGAAGTAACCGGCTCGCCCGAGCTCAACAACTTTGCGTTCCACAACGAGCAGGAAGACAAAGTGCTCGTGCCGTTCCCGGCCGCGGACTTTGGCGAGTTCCTGCGCTTTGCCGAGGTTTTGGACGTGCAGGGCTCGGCCGTCACCGTGCCGCACAAAGAGGCGGCCTTGCAGGCGGCGAGCGAGCTCGATCCGGCCGCCAAGGCGATCGGTGCGGTCAATACGCTCGTGCGCACCGCCGCTGGCTGGAAGGGCTACAACACCGACGCGCCCGGCTTCGCCAAGGCGCTCTGCGATTTTCTCGGCGTCGACACGCTCAAGGGCAAAACCGTGGCCATCATCGGCGCGGGCGGCGCCGCGCGTGCCGTGGCCTACGCCATCCACCAACTCGAGGGCGATGCCGTAATCTACAACCGCACGCTCGAAAAGGCCGAGCAGGTCGCTTGCAAGTACTGGTTCAGGGTGGGCGATCCTACCGACATCAAGCCCGCTGAGATCATCGTGCAGACCACCTCGGTGGGGCTCAATTCCGCCGATGACGCGCTCAAAGCCTACAATTTCACCGGCCGCGAGGCGCTGTTCGATCTCGTTTACCATCCCGAGACCACCACCGCCATGGCGCGTTGCCTCGCGGCGGGCGGGCGCGCGCAAAACGGCTGGACCATGCTCGTCAACCAGGCGGCGGAACAGCGGAGGCTCTACTATGCGTAAGATATTCCTTTACGGCCCTCCGGCGAGCGGCAAAACCACCCTCGGCAAGGCGCTGGCGGAAGCGCTCGGCTACCGGTTCGCCGACACCGACGAAATGGTGGTGATGGCCACCGGGTGCAACATTTCCAACCTTTTCGCCACCGAGGGCGAAGCCTACTTCCGCGACCGCGAATCCGAGGCGCTCGCGCGCGCCTGCGCGCTGGAGGGCGATTGGGTGGTGGCCCTGGGGGGCGGCACGCTCCTCAGGGCGGAGAATCGCGCCCTCGCCGAAAAGTCGGGTACGGTAATCTGTCTGGAAGCGCCGGGCGAGCAGGAGCTCGCCGAGCGTATCGCCGCCGGCGGCACCTCGCGTCCCCTGGGCGACAAAGCCAAGGAGCGCGCGCCCCACTATGCAAGCTTCCCGGTGCGGCTGGCGCGCTACTTCCTCTTGGACGGCTCCACGGTCATCGTGGGCAAGGGCCTTGCTCGCGCCATCGTCAAGAACGAGCATATCGTAGCCGACGAGAATGTGGATCGGCTCTACCCCGATTTCATCAAAGAGGCCATCTTCGTGATGCCCTCGGGCGAAGAGTTCAAGACGCCCCAGATGATCATGGAGATGTGGGGCGCGTTTGCGCAGGCGGGGCTGGGGCGCAAAGACCGCGTAGTCGCGGTGGGCGGCGGCGTTACCGGCGACATGACCGGTTTTGCCGCGGCCACCTGGATGCGCGGGATCGATTGGATCAACGTGCCGACCACGCTCCTTTCGATGGTGGATGCTTCGACCGGCGGCAAAACGGGGTGCGACCTCCCCGAAGGCAAGAATCTGGCTGGTGCCTTCCATAGCCCCAAGCTGGTAATCGTCGATACCGAATTTTTGGCTACGCTCCCGCCCGAAGTCCTCAAGTGCGGCCTCGCCGAGATGATTAAGCACGCGGCCATCGGCGGCAAGGCCACGTGGGGCAAAATGCCGGACGCACGCGACATTGCCGACAATCTCGCCGTCAAGGTGGGGATCGTGCGCGAGGATCCGTTCGAAACCAAAGGCAGGCGCATTCTTCTTAATTGCGGACACACTATCGGCCATGCGGTCGAAAAGGCGTCGGGCTATGCGCTTTCGCATGGCGAGGCGGTGGCGATCGGCTGCGTGGAAGAGGCCAAACTCGCCGTGCGCCTGGGCCTTGCGGACGCGGCCTGGGTGGAGGAATTCGCCGCCGCGTTCAAGGCGGCGGAACTCCCCACCGAACTCCCGGCGGGGATGACGCTTATGGCGCTCGCCGAAATCATGCGCCAGGACAAGAAGCGCGCCGGTTCCACCGTAACCTTTACGCTTCCTTGCGGCTGGGGCGATGTGCGCCCGGTCAAGCTCGATCTCGCCAAGCCGCTGCCATGACCGTAGTCAACCCAGGTTTGCGCCACGGTACGGTTACGGCGCCCGTTTCCAAGAGCCATTTGCATCGGCTCCTCATCGCGTCGTTCTTGGGTGGCGCTCGCGATTTCTTCGCGCCGCAGCTTGGCGATTCGCAGGATATTCTCGCGACCCGCCGCTGCCTCAAAGCGCTGGGCGAAGCGGGCGACAATCCCGTGCTCGACTGCGGCGAAAGCGGCTCCACCTTGCGCTTTTTGATGCCGGTGGCCGCTGCGCTCGGCAAGACGCCAACGTACCTCAAGGCGGGCCGATTGGCTAGTCGCCCGGTAATCGAATATCCAACTTTAACAAGCGGCGTCCACGAACTTGCGGGCAATGTTTCGTCGCAGTACGTTACGGGCTTGCTCTTTGCCTTGCCGCTCTTGCCGGGGCCAAGCGAAATCCGGTTTTCTTCGCCGCTCGAGTCGCGCGGCTATGTGGATTTGACTCTCCAGGTGTTGCGCGAGGCCGGGATTGAAGTTGCGGCAACGCCCGCGGGCGGCTTCAAAGTGCCGGGCGGCCAGCGCTACCGGCCGGTAGATGCCGGTAGGCCCGAGGGCGATTGGTCGGGGGCGGCGTTTTGGCTCGCGATGAATACGCTCGGGAGCAGCGTGGAAGTTACGGGCCTCAACCCCCAAAGCGCCCAGCCCGACCGGGCCATCGTCCGCTTGCTCGGGAATAAGGAAATCGATGTTTCCTCCTGTCCCGATATTTTCCCCGTCCTCTCGGTGGTGGCGGCGGCCCGGCCCCAGACTACGCTTTTTACCGGCACGCGCCGGCTCAAGATCAAGGAGTCCGATCGCACCGCGGCCATGGCCGACGTGCTCGGGCGCTTCGGGTTCGAGACCGAGATGACCGACAACACCTTTACCGTCCATGGCGGCGGCAAGTTCCGGCCGGGCGAATTTACGAGCTACGCCGACCATCGCATCGCCATGTCGATCGCGGTAGGCGCCACCATCGCCGAGGGCCCCGTAGCGATCGACAACACCGCCTGCGCCGCCAAGAGCTATCCGGACTTTTTCAGGCTCCTCGATGAACTCGCTTGAAGAGATGCTCGCCCTCGAGCGCCCCGACGAGCTCCAGGCGCTGTACGCCGAGGCGTATGCGGCCAAGCTTAAGACCATCGGGCCCAAAGTCTCGGTGCGCGGGCTTATCGAGGCGGGCAACGTCTGCGCCAAAGATTGCTACTACTGCGGCATCCGAAGGTCCAACGCCAAGGTGGAGCGCTATTTGCTCGACGAAGACGAGATGGTGCGCCTTGCGGAGTTGGCCAAGAGCTTTGGCTACCAAAGCGTAGTCATCCAGTCGGGCGAGATCGAAAGCGAGGAACATACGCGCCTTATCGAGCGCACTGTGAAGCGCATTGCCGCCTTGGATATGGGGCTTACGCTTTCGCTGGGCGAGCAGGAGGAAGAGGTCTATCGCCGGTGGCGCGAGGCGGGAGCCACGCGCTATCTGCTCAGGATCGAAACTTCCGACGAAAAGCTTTACTCGCGTCTCCATCCCGCCTCGCACAGCTGGCGCCGCCGCTTAGAGTGCCTTCGGTCGCTCAGGCGATGCGACTATCAGGTGGGTACGGGCGTGATGTGCGGCCTCCCTGGCCAAACGACGGCAGATCTCGCCGACGATATCCGGTTTTTCGCGGACGAGGATGTGGACATGATCGGCATGGGCCCGTACATTCCCCACCCCGATGCGCCGCTTATGGAGGAACATCCCCTAACCGCCGCCGAGCGGCTGACGCTGGGGCTCAAGATGATTGCGGCCACCCGCCTCACTTTGCCCAAAATCAACATCGCCGCCGCCACCGCGTTGCAGGCGCTGGCCGACGACGGGCGCGAGCAGGGCCTCAAAGCCGGGGCCAACGTGCTCATGCCCAATATCACCGGCGTTAAATACCGCAAGCAATATCAGCTCTACGCCGGCAAGCCCTGCACGGGCGAAAACGCCGAACTCTGCCGGCAGTGCCTCGACCGGCGGCTTGCGGCCATTGGCGAACACATACTCTATGGAGAGCGCGGCGACAGTCTGCGCTATTTCGAACGATGCAAAAACGCGCAGCGGTAATCAACGATTTCGCGAGCTTCGGCCGGTGTTCGCTGGCGGTGTCGATCCCGATCCTGTCGGCGATGAAGATCCAGTGCTGCCCGGTGCCTACGGCCATTTTCACCAACCATACGGGCTTCCCCAGCTTCAAGTGGACCGACTACTCCGCCCACATGGACGATTACATCGAAGAGTGGCTCAAACTCGGCCTCAAGTTCGATGCCATCCAGACGGGCTTCTTGGGGGGCGTACGGCAAATCGATTTCGTCTTCCGGTTTTTGGAAGCGTTCAGGTCTAGCCGCCTTCTCGTCGCCATCGATCCCGTAATGGGCGACTACGGCAAACTCTACTCCACCTACTCGATGGAGCTCGCCGAGTCGATGCGCCGCTTTTTGCCGGTGGCGGATATCTTGACCCCCAATCTCACCGAAGCGTGCGTATTGGCGGGTCTTCCCTACGATCCGGCCATGTCCAACGCGGCACTTACCAAAGTGGCGCGCCATTTGAGCGAACCCAACCGCGCCAAAGTGGTGATAACCGGCATCCCCCGCGGGCAAAACCTCGTCAACTTCGTCTACGAGGACGGTGCGAGCCTCGTTATCGAAACGCCCAAGCTGGGCGAAGACCGCTCGGGCACGGGCGACGTGTTCTCGTCGGTCGTCTTGGGCGCCGTGATGAACGGCCAGAGCTTCGTCAATGCGGTAGATACCGCCAATCTCTTTGTGGCGCATGCGGTGGAGCGGAGCATCGCGCTAGGGGTGCCGCTCAAAGACGGCCTCGCCATCGAAGAAGTGCTGGGGGATTTGACCTGATGCTCACTGTCACCTATCGCGTCAAAAACGCCGTCTACGTCAACCTCACCAACCGCTGCCCCTGCGCGTGCAAATTTTGCCTGCGCCGGAACGGCCCGGAGATTTTCGGGAGCGGCAACTTGTGGCTGGAGCGCGAGCCCACGGCCGCCGAGACAATCGCCTCGCTCGATGGCTGGGACTATACGCAATTCCGCGAAGTCGTGTTCTGCGGCTACGGCGAGCCCACCGAACGGCTGGACGTGCTCCTCGAAGCGGCCGCGCACCTCAAGGCCAAAGACCCGACCTTGACCATCCGGGTCAACACCAACGGCCTTGCCGACCTCATCTGGAATCGCGATACGAGCGGCGAGTTCGTAGGCAAGGTCGATGTGCTCTCCATCTCGCTCAACACCGACGACCCCAAGGAATATCTGGAAGTCTGCCGCCCCAAATTCGGCGCGGCGGCGTATCCGGCCATGCTCGACTTTGCGCGCCACGCCGCCCAAAAGGGCGTTAAAACGGTGATGACGGTGGTGGACGAGCCGGTAACCACCAAGGCGCAGCAGGAGCGGTGCCGGCAACTTTGCGCAAGTCTGGGCGCTACTTTAAGGGTGCGCCCGTACGAAGGCTAAGTTCCCCATGGCGGTGGCCACGGCGATATTCGGTTCTATGCTCCTTTTGGGGGCGGTCGCCGCCCAGCCCGACAAGTGGGAGCTATGCTATACCGAAAATTTCGACGGCACCGAGCTCAATCCCAAATTGTGGGCGCGGCTCGACCAGGATCCCTCCGAACCCTCGGCCGATTGGCGGCGCAATATTTCCTCGCGGGCGGATCTCGTGGAAGTGAAGGGCGGCGTCCTCCACCTCTACGGCAAGCGCAACGACCCCGGCTCCACCGATCCGCGCGCAGTCCTCGCCGGCGGCATCACCTCGCAAGGCAATCTCGGCATGAAATACGGCAAGGTGGAACTGCGCGTCAAGTTCGAGGCGGCCAAAGGCGCCTGGCCCGCCATCTGGATGCTGCCGCAAAATCCGCAGGGCGGCTGGCCGGAGTGCGGCGAAATCGACATTCTCGAACGGCTCAATTACGACCCCTTCGTCTACCATACGGTGCATTCCGGCTGGACCAAAGACCATGCGCAATCGCCGGTATCGTGCGAGAAGGGCAAAATCAAGCCCGACGCGTGGAACGTGATCACGCTCGAGTGGACGCCGGAGAAGCTGGTGTGGCGCGTCAACGGCTCGCTCACCCACCGCTATTTCAAGGTGGGTGAGGACCGCCTGCGTTGGCCGTGGGATTCGCCGTTCTACATCCTCCTCGATATGCAACTGGGCGGCAATTGGGTGGGGCCGGTGGATCCGGCCACCTTGCCCGTCGCCATGCACGTGGACTGGATCAAGTTCTACCGGCTCAAGCGCGGCAACAAGCGCATCAGCACCTTCTCCCGCCCGCGCTAACTTTTTTTTTTTTTTTTTGAAGCTTGGAAGCGGGCGCACTTAAGGTGCGGAGGTGCTGACCGGAAAATTAGATAATTTACCGGATTGACAAAAAAAAAAAAAAAATGCTATACTATGTCCCAGACGACCGGGAAAGTCGCTCTTCCGGTTAGCGCTTATGTACATGGGTTCTTAGCGGTACCTCACAAGGCATAAGCGCTATCCGGAAGGGTGGCGGGCCCCTCGTCAAACCGCTACAATGTTCAAAAACCGCTACATTTTTGAGCACCCCACTAGCGAAGGCGCAGACTATCCTGTACCTTCGTTAGCGGGGTGTATCAATTTTCAGGGGCGGCACAAGCGTATTTAAAAAAGGAAAGAGGTATAGTATGCTGAAATCAACAAACTCTATATTCAAATCCGCCGCATTGCTCTTTGCGCTTTGCCTATCTGGCGGAGCCTGGGCGGCGGATCCGACGACGATCAGCATAAACCTTTGTCAGGCGGCTGAGCCCGTAGGCAACGTGAGTACAGATCAAACGACGCCACTTGGTACTTTTGAAGCTGCAACTTGGGCTGAGGGTACATCAAATGCGGTTCGGGATAATACCTTTACAACCAGTATTTCGTATGGTGGTGATACACATACTGTTACGATTCACGAAGTGATTGGCATTCCAGTGGATGGCAATCATGGCTCTGATGCATCAAACTATACGGTTGATATTTTAAAAAGTTGGTTTGCTACAAAAGATAACAGTGCTCATGATGCCACATTGACGGTTGCTGGCGTTCCCTTTAATTATGATGTTGTTGTCATTATGTCTGGTTCTACTACATCGACTGGTGGATGTGACGGGAAATTTGCGCCCCTTACTGTGAACGGAACACAATATACAGCATCTGATACTGGGACATATAAGACGGCAACCGGGTCGGCAAACTGGGGAACTCGCGGGCAGAGTACGATTGAGTATGGCACAAATGCACTGAGGGTCAATGGTCTTTCCGGCACATTGACGATTACATACAATGCTTATGGCGAGGGTATTGCGGCGTTGCAGATTGTGGAAAGACTTCCGCGCACTTGGACAGCCGTGAATTTGTCGGATTACGGCCTTAGCGGTAAAGGTGGGCTTATTGATCTGACCAATTCGTACGGCATTGACAACTGGGATGAAACTCCCAATAGCGGCGATGATGCAATCATTTCCGTTTTGGAGGACACGATTATTTATATCGCAAATGCCACTACGCTTGGCACAATCACCATAAGTGCACCCGATGCCACATCCGCCAATCCTATTACAGTAAGACTCATTGCTAGTGCAGGTGTGTCGGTCTTAACGGCTACGAAGATCTCGGTTCCTCAATATGTGACGCTCAAGTTGGAAACTAGTGATGCGTCCATCAAAACAATGCCGCTTGTCGCGCCTGTCGAACTCGCGAGCAACGCCAAACTGGAAATTGCCGTTCCTAATACTTTCGGCAATGCCATAAGCGGATCTGGTTCTGTAAAGATTTCTGCTGATGGCGTAAGTCTTACTCAGTCGATTTCCATGCCTATCGAGGTGGCGTCCGATGCGACGCTTAACATCGCTGGTGCCAATACGACGTACAGCGGCGTGATTTCTGGCGCTGGTGCGGTCAAGGTGTCCGCCAATCCAGTCACGTTCTCTGCAGCTAACACGTTCACCGGCGGATTCACCGTTGCGGCGGGCGGCAATGCCAAGACGACAAACAACACTGGTTTCGGTCCGGCCGCTTCGGTTCTGACGGTAGAGAATGGCGGTGCAATCGATGTCCTTCATACGGCTGAGAGCGCATATTCCTACAATATCGCCGGTGATGGCGTGAGTGGCTCCGGCGCATTGTATGTAAGTGCCGATAGCGGCGACTTCAGCAATGGTTCAAAGCAGGTGGGCAATATATCGCTGTCAGGCAATGCTACAATCAAAAGTGATCATCAGTGGGGAATGATTTCAGGTGGCTACGCCGCAAACACTTTGGCCCTTGGCACATATACTCTTACCAAAGACGGGACCGGCAGCTTCTGGCTTTGCAATACTACTATCACCGGCACTGGCACGCTCTATGTCAAAGGCGGCACGGTAGCGACGACAGGCACTACCACGACAAGCACATGTGCAAATGGTATATTCCGCGTTGGCACTGGTGCCACGCTTGAGGTTGGTCGCGAGTTCGCATCCGCGCTTTCAGTCAATACATTGACATGCGATGTAGGCAGCACCGTTACCGTTAATAATACCTTGACCGTTACTGGCACGATGACGGTGAATGGCACGGTGACTGCCACCGGCACGCTCTCGCCTGCCGCAATATCTCTGATCAGAGGTTCCGTCACCGCCAATACCGACCTTTCAAGCGTTATAACGGTGCCGGAAGGGCGCTCGCTCGTAACAACGTCTGGTGAAGGTTCAGCGAGAACATATACGGTGAGCAGGGTGGCGAAGACGTCCAACGATGCAGAATATTACACCATCGCAGAGGCGCTTACGGCTATAAACGATGATGATTCTCTGGATAAGACAATTACCCTTGTCAACAACACAGACGAGTCGTTCGAAATCCCGTCCGTTGACTTTGTATTTGACACGAACGGTAAAACATACACTGGCACTGTGACAGGTGCAAGCGGCGTCGCAGTAAGCGAGTCGAATGGCGTATATACCGGCGTTGCGAATACCACTGCGACATGGACTGGCACGGCGGGCGGCTCGTGGTCCGAGGCGGCCAACTGGTCAACAAAGTCCGTTCCTACCTCCGCGACTTCGGTCACACTTCCTGATGGTGCGCAGATTGCTGTTACTGGAACCTCTGCGATCCCTGTCAATAACCTTACTGTAAACGGCACGGTCACAGTGACCTGCACGGGCAGTCTTGGCAACAACTGGCCAAGCATCGGCATTGATGGAAATGCAGATGGCTCTGGTACGCTCAAGCTGGAGCGAGTCGGCTTGAAGAGCCTTGGCGGCGATGCCGTCACCGTTGATTGCAACATCTACTTTGACGGCAAGGGGTATGACTGCTTTGTCGAGTCCGGCTCATTTGCCTTCAATGGCTCCTTCACCGGAACCAATCAGTGCGATCTTCTCACCACGGTGACCTTCAATGGTGCCGTTTCGGTTCCTGATGGAGCAGTGCTCAGACTCGGCAAGAACGGCACTTATCCCACGGTTTCCTTTGGTGAGAGCGCTACACTCACCGGCGATGGAACGGTTGTCATCTGGTCCAACAACTACAATGCGCAGAATGCGGGTGCGCTTACGGGCATCAAGACCAAGTTGCAGAACTCCAACTGGCAGGGCGTTTGCGAACTCTCTGGATCAATGAAGAATATCGACTTCGGCTACTTCGGAAACAGCGGGTCTGTTGTTCGTCCCAATGGACTTTCTGGCTATCTTCGCGCCTCTGCAGGAAGCACTACCGAGATTGCAAGCAACATAAAGGCTCTTGACATCGGCAGCAGCGGCTTGACGTTCAACGATCAATACACCTCTGGCAGTGCGACAAGCTATAATTTTGCCGCGCCGCTTACAGGCTCAGGAACGATTGCCTTTGGAATGAAGCACCAGCAGACAGGGAAGGCATATTACACCTTTAATGGAGATGTGTCTGGCTTTACCGGCGTTGTAAATTATGGCAGCCTTGGTTCTTATCGTGGCATTGTGGTGTTCAAGGACTCCAGAGATGATGCACCGACTGCAACGGATTATGGCCAGATTATCGTTACTGCCCACAAGGAGGTCAATGTCAACGGAACATGGTATGGCGCAGGTGGTTTCTTGATCTATGGCAAGGTGAATATGGCCTCCGGTGCCCAGCTTACCTGCGATGCTAATGGCCAGAAGATATGTGGCGATGGAGTGATTCGTTACACCTTTTTGCCTTCACCCGCACTAACCTTCGGCACATGGACCGGTACTGCCGTTATTGACTATGCTGGACCTGACGCGAGGATTGATCTAGCTGCTGCTGTGAATAAGGTCGGCCAGAGTGGCTCGACGGTTGAAATCGCCGAAGGTTGCACGATTCCTGGTAACAGCTATTTTGGTTCAGATGTGAATCCTACACTTAAGGTTTCTGGATTTGTGTCAATCAACGATGGATCCTCTGGAACAAAGCGGACTGTGCCAAACCTTACTGGTGACGGAGTTATTGTTTTCGGAGACAAGGGAGCACAAGTCAATTACGCTGTCAACAATGTAGTTGATTGGAGTGGTGTTATCACAAATAGTTCTCAGTATGCGTTTGTAACAAACCTCGTATCCGGTACTGGCAGGGTCGTTTACACGGCCAATTCTGGGAAGGCGACAGCTATTGGCTCCGGATTCAGCGGCGAGGCTGAGTATACAGCGACCCAGACTTTGGCACCTGTGGTCGACGCCAATTCCGAGGCGACGACGTATTTGAACTTCAACTGGTCCGGTCTTAACGTGGCCAATTGGGGCGGAGCGAAGTCCACAATCAAGCTCGGAAATCTTTCGGCAAATAACGCCTATTTCAATGATGGCGATGGCAACGGAACCGGCTTGATACCCTCCAAAGTTATTATTGCTGGCAATGTTACCATTAACAATGGATGGACGCAATATCCAAACTATACCTGGGATGCCGCTAAGACCGTACAATTCAATGATTTCACAGTTGATGGTTTGTTTACTCTGGCATCGACCAGAATTTGGAATAGCGCACACTGCTACTACTATGTAAAGTCGCTAAATGGTGATGGCGCCGGTTCCATTACTGTAGGCAAAGGCTACTCGCTCAGGATTGATGCGGTTGATTTTGCGGCGACACCCTCGGGCACTGATTGCATTGTTCCTTTTGCCGTTGGGGATGTTGGCACAGGAACAGCGACGGCGGGCGAGCTTTTCGGTCCGAATGGCGTCAAGGACGAGGCTATTCCTGTGACAGTTGCTGGTGACGCCAACGGGAAGATGCTGGTCCATTATGCGCCAATAGGTGGAACGGAGGGTCTCTATCTTGCAGTTGCTAGCAGAACGGTTGATGTGACAACGACTTATTATGCCACAATGCAGGATGCGATTACTGCGGCAGGTGACGCCAACCTTGCGTCCATAACGGTAATTGATGCTACTGCGCCGATGCCGGATGCGTACTATGTGAATGATGGCACGGTTGTCAAGAAGCCAGCCGCAATCGTCAATGGAGAGAGCGTTACCTACTACACATCCGTACAGAATGCGGTAAATCAGATAGTGTCTATTGAACAGGCTCACGGCAGTTACGATTATATTATGGCGTATGAAAATGCTACTGTGACCGCCAGGACTAACACTTTGAAAATCAAGGTGGATGCCGGAGTTAGCGTGACCGTTCAAAGTCCGTCGGAAGAATATATGATGCAGCCTGGTGAACCGGTTGAAGGAGTCGTGACCTACACCAAATTGCCTAAGGCTACTACTTATACATGGACGGGTGCCGATGAGTTGGACACGGAAAATGAAGTGTGGGATTGGGCGACTCCAGGCAATTGGTCGTTTGTGAATTCCAGCAGTGTGGAAACCGAGGCCTCGCGCTGTCCGCAGGCGGGCGATAGCGTAATAATCAATATGTCGTCTGCCACTATAACAATTTCTGCCAATGTGACAGTAGAAGATATGTCGATTGCGGCGTCTGGAATTGTGTTGGATGCTACCTCTGCCAAGACCTTTACCGGTAGTGTCGCTTTGGCAACGGCGAGCGCTTCGCTTGCGGTTGATCATGTTACTCTTTCGACAACGCCAACGAGCGGGGTAGTTGATTATACTGTCTTGTCTTCAGAATCCGTAGGAATAGTAACTTACTACCTTGGCGAGAAAATCATTGAGGACGATGAAGAGCTCGGTTACATGGACGGTACAACAGCGGTAATCACAAATACAACCGAGACTGTTACTATCCCGGCCAGTGCAACGGCGGTTAAATTATATCCCTCCACCAGCAGCTTTACATTTGTTGGAACTGCGGCGCAGATTATGGCTGGTAGTCTATATGCGAAGTATACGATTAATGATGTTGTATATGAGCAGAATATCACCGAGGCGTTTAATGCTGCACTTACGCCAGGGGAGGGGACAAAATTTTCTGATGCGCTAGTTTTTGCCGGCCAGACCCTTGGTGGTGTCGATAAAACTGTCCTGGTCGGCAGCGAGCAGATTAAGGTTATCCCGCAGGTTGCCGCTTCGTCGCCGATGACGCTTGATGATACGGTAGGTGGCGATACCGAAGCCTCGTTTGCCATCAAGACGATTCCCGGGCTCTACTATGCCGTCCAGACTGGCGCGTTCAATGGAAGTGGTGTTTGGGTGCCTGATGGCTACGGCGATGCTGTACAGGCAACCAGCGACTCCACATCGGTTACCGCCCCGGAATTTTCCGGTACGGTGCAGTACTACAAAATCGGCGTCGGCCTCTCCGCCGCCGAAGCCAGGCAGTAACCCAGCCTCCATATCTGGCACACACAGGGCGGGGAGCGATCCTCGCCCTGTGTTTTGCCGGGTATTGATTTAGGTGCCCCTTTCGATCAAGCCTCGCAAGGGGTAGAATGGTGGCGCGAGCATGATAATGTGGTCGCTAGAGCGTGTATCTCGTATGGCAGCGCAACGGCTCGCGTGTCAATTTGATGACAATTTAGGCATCAAATTGACATATCATCATTATTGATATTGACAGTTGGATTGGGAACATGATATAATATTAGCATGAAGAATATCGAAAAAGTCTATGACTTTGCTGTCGATCGCTACGGTTTGATTACCGTGGAGGGCGCTACCAAGTTGGGTATACATCGCAAGCAATTGCTTTTGTGGGAAACAATGGGCAGGCTTGAGCGATGTGGTCGCGGTGTTTATCGAGTGACATATCATGTCCCCACTCCGTACGATCATTACGCAGAAGCGCTTGCTTTGGTAGGGGGCGATGCAATAATATACGGAGATGGAGTGCTGTCGATGCATAATCTGGCTTTGGTTAATCCCAAGCGAATACAGGTTGCCACGACGAGGCGGGTGCGCAGGAAATTGCCGGAATGGATACATGTAGTCAAAAAGCCGGACCGGGTAAAGGAAGAGATTTTCGAAGGGATTGCATGTCAAGCGGTTGACGATGCTATTTGCACATGCAAGGGGACGGTGCTTAGAGAGCGATTGGTTGACGCAATAGAAGAAGCGCGGAAAACTGGATTGGTAGGCAGGCAGGAGTACGATATGCTCAAAAAGGAATTCAAGCAATGAATCGTCCAAACTCGTGTACGAATCTCATAAAGGCCATAAATCGGATCGCAGGTTCCAGTAGGGATTCGTTGAGGATGAGCCGCGCGCTTGCCAATGTGATTGTTGCGCAGATGTTACCGGATGGAGTGGTTAAAGGCGGCAGTTCTCTAATGTTTCGGTATGGCGAGGATTCTACGCGCTATACCCGCGATATGGACACGGCGCGAGTGATGCCGCTTGATCGGTATTTGGACGTCCTTGAACGCAACCTGAATGTCGGGTGGAATGGCTTTATCAGATTGCGCAAAAGCTCCATGCAGTTACTGCCGAAGGCGCGGATCGTCCTCACGATTTGGTCGATCTTCAGCTTATATGCGGGTTGTCGTCGGTGAACCTTGCCGCAACCAAGTCGATTTGTTTACGCCTTTTCGATTATCGTCGGCGGCAATCTTGGCCGCCAACGCTAACGAAAGGAGACGGATGGGACTCTTTATATGATGATGCAAAACAAGGATTGAAGGTGCTTGCAACTTGTGATGAAGCAGTCGAATGGACTAACGCGTTAATCGAGGAGATTGACAATGCGTAAGTTCCCGAACATTTAAAAGCTTACTGGGATTGCGTTGCAACGGTTTATTCTCAAGAAGATGGGCCGCACTTGGGATGATGTGGGGAATGAGCGCGCAACGCTTGCCGATATTGATAGGGGCGCGATTGATTATTTCTTGCGCAAGGCGTTGGCGTCGATAGCTCCGGTAATGACGCGAATTGCGGAAGTGGAGCGGAGGCAACTGGAAGAGACAACCGCCAGGCTTGGCGATCAGGCGCATAACGAGGAGCGGTTTGATGCGATTTTCAAGGCGATGGATGGCGGGGCGGTGCCGGAGCAGGGGATATTCTACCAGAACAAGTTTTGGGACGCCAAGTTGCTGTTGATCAAGTTCATCAAGCGGGCGAAGTCAAACCTCATTTTGCGCAATTATCGCGCGCTGTCCCCCATCCCGATGCCCATCGAGTCCGGACGGGGTTGGAATTTGGTCCCGAGGAATGGCCTAGTAGCTCTAGGCAACTTGGCTAGTTGCTCTAGGCAACGCGACTTGTTCTCCGTGGAACGCGAGCGAGTTGCTCGCGGAGACCGGACGAATTCTCCACGGTGACCAGCGCCGTTCTCCACGGTGACCAGCGCCGTTCTCCGTTGTGACCATCCGCATTCTCCGTGGAGACCATCCGCGTTCTCCGTGGAGACCAAGCACCTTTCCGTGCCTTCCGTGTATTCCGTGGTTCCCTAACGACAAACGACTAAAGGCTAACGACCAGCGGTTAACCGCCAAATTCCCCCTTGCGTTTAGCGGGGATTTGTGGTATAATACCTTGCCAAGTAAGCCGCCGCTTCGCCCAAGCCCAGTAGCCGCTTGGCGATTGTGCCGGTTTGAGGCCTGGAAAAGGGGGATGAAAAATTTCTTAAAATACCCCCTTGACAGGCGAACGGAATTTTTGCTATAATATGCGACCGTTCGCCCGAAA
>JAFXST010000005.1 GCA_017525475.1 Kiritimatiellia bacterium
ATCAGCGCCTCCACCGCCTCGGAGTCGCGTACGTTCATCTGGCAACCGTAGGTGCGCAAACAGAATTTCATCTAAAGGTATGGTGCGACTGACTGGGATCGAACCAGCAACCTTCGGCTTCGGAGGCCAACGCTCTATCCAATTGAGCTACAGTCGCGTTTTGGTTAAAGTATTGGATATTATACCAAATCCCACGCCCAAAAGTCAATAGGGTAAATCTCGGGAAATGGTCGGAGCGGAGGGATTTGAACCCTCGGCCTTTTGGTCCCGAACCAAACGCGCTACCAGACTGCGCTACGCTCCGACATGTTCGGTAAAGTGGCGGGTATTATATCATATTTTGATGCCGACTGTCAAGCCGTTATAAGGACAATTTCGCGAACGCGAAGCCCAGGCATCGATATTTATGGTATAAGGCGCAACCTTGTTGATGGTGGTTACGGCATTGCCGCCTAGCCGTGCGCGGCCGCCCTGGACGATCCAGGCGGGCATGTCCCACCACGCTTTTGCCCAGTCTTCCACGGGCATTCGCTCTTCTTCCACCATGATCCGGTAAGTAAGCGGCACGGCCGCTTCGAGGCCGATAATGCCGTTGGCGCTCCCCAAAAAGCCCTTGGCCTTGGTGGCGGCGGGGTGCGGCGCGTGATCGGTCGCGAACATGAGGACGCCGTCTTTCACGGCTTTGCGCAGCTCCGCGCGATCTTCCCTGTTGCCGAGCGGCGGCGCCATCTTGAAGTTGGCGTCGTCGGCCGTAAGCTCCTCGCAGGCGAAGAGCAAATGGTGGGGAGTCGCCTCGGCCGTCACCGGCAAGCCCTCCGCTTGCGCCCTGCGCACGAGTTCGACCCCTTGCGCGGTGGAAATATGCTGGATGTGCAAACGGCAGCCGGTATCGCGGCAGAGCGACAAATCGCGCGCGATGGCGGCCGTCTCGGCTGCGGCGGGGATGACGGGAAGGTTCAAGCTATGCGCCAGGGGGCAATCGCGAATCACGCCGCCCGCCTGGATCTTGGGATCCATCGCGTGTTCGCAGATGCACATGTTCAAGGCGGCGGCGCGCTCCATGGCTTCGCGCATCACTTGCGTATCGGCCACGTAGCTCCCGTCGTCCGTAAAGAACGCGCAGCCTGCCTCGGCCAACGCCTCCAGATCGGCCACTTCCCGGCCGAGCCGCCCTTTGGTGATGCAGGCCGAGGGGATGATCTTGACCGGCCATTCGCCCTCGAGCTGGCGCTTGACCCACGCGACGCTATCGCCTGCGGGATTCGTGTTGGGCATCGTCACCACCGCCGCAAAGCCGCCGCGTTTGGCCGCGAGCGCACCCGAGGCGGTATCTTCGGCCGCGGTCATGCCGGGATCGCGGAAGTGTACGTGCACGTCGATAAAGCCGGGGAAGGTCATGCGTTCCTCCTTGCCGCGCAAGCGCGGACGATCTCGGTATACACGAGTTCGCCCGCCGCTTCGCCGCCCGTTACCGCCCTTTCGCGCAGGTTCATGAAGCGGAACCTGGCCGACCTCAGTTCGTTGAGCGTCCAATTGCGCTTGAACGCGCGCAGCTTCTGCACCTGGAACGGCGCAAGCGTACCTTCGAGCAGCTCGAGGTCGATGAGCTGGCGCAAAAAGCGCTCGATGGTGGTTGTGATCATCACCGCAAAGCCGTTGTCGCCCGCAAACTGGTCGACCGCCGCCAAAGCCCGCTTGGCGTCGCGCGCGCCGATCGCGTCGGTTATGGCCCAAAAGTCGGGCTCCATGCCGGCACCGGGGGAGGCGAGCAAATCGACATCTTCGCGGGTTATCGTCTTGCGATTTTCTCCGAGATAGTCGCGGAGCTTACTTACCTCCATCATCAGCGAGCGCGTATCGGTGCCGACACGAGAAACCAACGCATCGGCCGCCCCCGGCTCGAAGCCGATGCCCAGTTCCTGGGCGTGGTCGATGGCGGTAGCCACCGCCTGCTGAATGGCGGCGCGGCCCTTCAGGGGGGTGAACACGGCGATTTCGGCGACCGGCTGCAACGCCTTGGCAAAGAGCGAGGTTTTGAGGAGCTTGGGGCCGGTGATCACCATGCGCTGATTGTCGGGCAAGGGATTGGCGGCCATTTCCCCGGCCAGCGCTTCGAGCGCGGTCTTGACCGCCTCGGCCAATTTGTCGGCGCCGGGCAAAAAGCGCACGTTGCGCCACAAGGTGGCCTTGTTGGGCTCGAGGAACGGCGGCGTCAAAAAGCTTTCGCGCGCCTTGGCGATTTCTTTGAGCTGCGCCTCGGCGTTGGTGGCGCCGTTGCTGTCGATTTCCTCCACGGCATAACCTTGGAGGAGCTTGCGCGCAGCGGCGGTTACGAGGTAGTCATCCTCGCCGACGATCAGATGCAAGTTCATAGCCGAGGAAGAGTGCGCCCGCCGCCAGCATGGCGATGGAGATGGTTTGCGAAATCGAAAACGGCCCCACTGCGGCCCGCGGATCGCCGCGCAGATACTCGAGGCCAAAGCGGATGACGGCGTAGCCCATAAGGTAGATTCCCGCGGTATAGCGGCGGTATTTGAGGTACACGACCAGAAGGAGCGCAAAGAGCGCGAGGAGCGCGGCCGCCTCGAAGAGCTGGGTAGGGAGGACGGGGAGCTGCACCCCGCCTGCGGCACAGTACTGGGGCGAGCCCACCGGGAACGTAACCGCCCAAGGCGAATCGGAAACACGGCCGTAGCAGCAGCCGTAGCAAAAGCATCCCACGCGCCCGAAGGCATGGGCGAGCGGCACCACCACGGTCAAAAGATCGGCGAGCGCGAGCGGGCTTTGGCGGTTAATTAGGCACCAGGCGAAGAAGACGAGCGCGGCAAGGATAAAGCCGCCGTAGAACATGAGCCCGCCCTGGAAGACGTATAAGGCGGTGATCGGGTGCGCGGCGAATTCGGCCTGCCAATGTTCGATAACGTAGGCGAGGCGCGAGCCCACGATGCCCGAGAAGATGAGGGCCATCGCCAGATTGGAAAGTTCGGGGCGTTTGAACACCCGCTCGACCAGCGTCCAGGCGAGGAGGAACCCCGCCGCCATCATCACGCCGTACGTGTGAAGAAACGGGAGGCCCAGGAAATGAGGATACATATGCCCTTCCAGGCGGCTTGCGCAAGCGGCCAATAGGCGCCGGCGACGCGACCGAGGAGTGTGGTGCCGAGTTTGAGGAAAGTGAGGTCCGAAACCGCCGCGAGGAACACGAGCACCAGCGCCACATTGGCGATGAAGATGAACGTCCAGCTGAAGATGCGGCCGTAGAGCTTGATGTCGGGCTGGCGCTGGGTGAGGGTTTGGAGGGTAAAGAGGATGTGGAACGCCCAGGTAAAGCCGACGAGGAACATCCAGAGCGGCAAAAACGGCAAGGGGCGCATGAACGCGTAGGTGATAAGCGCGACGACGATGACCACGAACGTGTAGAACGGGAAGAAATACGGCGCGAGCGTGATGAGGAAGTTGGAGCGGGTAAGGCGCACGCTGCCGCCCGCGGTGCCCACCTTGACGTCCGAGGGCATGGCGCCGAACATGAGGCCCCAGAGCGCATGGGTGAGTTCATGCCCGAGCACGTAGGTGCGGATGGGGTGCGAAATGGTGCTCCAACAGAGCGCAAAGGCGCCGATGCCGCCCAAGAGGCTGATGCTCTCGGCCGAAAACGCGTTGTCGGCGCCGCCCGCCAAGACGATGGCGTCGACGAGCGTACGCAGTACCCCCCAGCAAGCCGGGAGGAGCAGAAAGCCGAGGAGGAGTCTCAAAAAGCCGGCCATCAGCGTTTTTCGAACACGAACACGAGTTCGCCCGGGAACACGCGCTTGTTTTCGCGGGCGATTTTCTCCACAAAGTCGGAATCGGTGCGGAAGCGGCGCTGGTTCTCGGTAAGCCGGGCGATTTCGCGCCGCTTCTCCTCGATGCGCTCGGAGAGGCGCTCGCTCTCGCGCCGTAGATCCTGGGTGCGCATGTAGGTGGGATAGGCAAAGAACACCCCGCCCACGATGATCGCCACGATCGTGGTGCAGGTAAGGTAATGGATCAGCCGTTCTTTGAAATCTTCGGGCATTTGGCGTATATTATATCATATTTCCCGCTCAATTGTCAAGCGCCCTTGGGCTTACTGCATGCCCGTGATTTGGAGGCGCTTGGCGTACTTAACGGTGCGGCGCTGGCCGTCGGGCTTGCCGCCTGCCGAATAGATGGACGCGCCGGCCGCTTTGCCGGTGCACTCGTAAAGTTTGAATTTAGGTTTCATAGGTCGCATCGGTCCCACTACTCCCTAGGACTTATGGGACCGATGCGACTTATGGGACTTGTAGGCCTGGTCTAAGCCCAGCCTTTATGCTCGCGGAGTTGGCGGACTATGCGCGCTATTTGCGCCTTGGCCGCCTGCTCGCGCCCCGCCAACTCGCTCGGAGTCGTGGCGGCGCTCAAGTAAGAATAAAGGCTCTTGTCCCACGCTTCGCCACGCACTGCAGTACGGGCGGCGTGCATACGCTCGCGCACTCCGCCGTGCTGCTTGAAGTCTGCTTCCTGGGCGGCAATCATGCGATCGAGCAAATATGTGGCCTGATTGCACAACGTAAGCATTGCGTTAGCGAGTACGGCGCCCTCGCGCTTCTCGAAAATTGGCTTCCAGTCGGCCCAGTTGTCGTGGGCGATAGCGTATTCGCGCACGCCCTTAACGCGCTTGTCGCCGGTGGTCCAAATCGCCTCGTTATGGGAGATAAGCCAATCGCGATAATCCTCGATCAGTTCGTCCAAGGTGGCCCGCGCCACATTGGTTAGTTTTAACTCGGTCTCTTTGCTGGTACCGCTGGCCGCACTGCCTTCGGCAATATTCTGCTTGCAACTGCGGGCCGCCTGGATCATTTGATCTACCGTCCTATCGCCCCGCGCCGGCAAAAAGCGCCGGCAGAAAAGCACCGTTCCCTGGAAAATTACCTCGCTCTTCTTGTAAACGACCAGACTCTTGTACCCGCCATGCGGGAGCACGATCTTGGGCACTTCCCCCATCTCACTCTCCACGTCCCACAAGTCCCATAGGTCGCATTGGTCGCATCTCAGCGCTATTGCTTTATACGATACGAGAAGTCGCGCAAGATGCAGACCTTGTCGACCAATGAAGAGCCGGCATTAGCGAGGAACCATCTCAACCGCTCCATGATAGCTCGCCGATTAGGCTGTCTAAGCGCAACCACCACAATCCCCTCATGATGAGGATGTAGTAGCGGCATCGTGTGATAGAAATCGCGATCCGAAGTAAGGATAACCGCGCCTAGCCTTTGCGCAGTCGCAAAAACCGTACCGTCTTCATCCCCAAAATCGCACGCATCTTCGAAGGCTATCGCTTGATGCCCACACTCCTCTACGACCTCGGCCGCCGATTTGGGGAAATTCTCGTCCAGCAGAAACTTCATCGGGCTACCGACAAGTTGCCGTACGGCATATCTTCAAAGCTGGCGAGCGAGCCCGCAAACGCAAAGGCAGCGGAAACATCCTCGGAGGTGATGCTGGGATAATCCATCAGAATATCATTTACCGAATCGCCTCCAGCAAGCGCACCCAGTAATTGCGACACCAAAACTCTAGTGCCACGAATGACAGGTTTGCCATGACAGACCGAAGGGTTTATCTCGATTCTTTCATTCATGCCGTATATTATACCATATTTCCCTGGGGGTTGTCAAGCGAGGGGTGGATAAAACACAAGGAGTGCGGCGAACCGCACTCCTTGATGTTAGGCTAAGCGTTGGAGCGCTTAGTCGGTGATCTCAGCCGTGCTGATACGAACACGGATGAAGCCCTGGGTCGTGCCCGTGGGCTTGTCAACCGGCGTAGTCGTGCCAGTGGACCAGCCTTCCTGGCTGTCGACCGGCGTGCCCAAAGCCTCATAGGTCTCAACCACATAGTAGAGACCGGCCGGCACTTCGACCGCGACTGTCGTAGCTTCCGTATCGGCAACCGCATCCTTCAGCGCTTCCACTGCATCCTCGTTGACGTTCTGGACAACATCGTCCTTGAAGCCAACAATCTCGACCGTGCAAGCACCAGTCTCGGGATTGGTTACCGTCGCTTTGAGCTCGAAGTAGCTCTTATAGTCGGTAATCGCCGCCTTGGCCTCAGGAGACACCGCTTCCGGAATCGTCACGGTAGCCTCTTCAACCGCAGCTTCCTTGATCTGGTCCTCGTCCTTACCGGTAGGATCGATGACAACTTCCTGCTTGGATTCAGGATCGTCGGGATCGATGCCCTGAGACTGGACAACGAGCTGATAGACGCCCACCGTAGCCGTCTCGGCCCACTTGTAGCCTTCAGCAACTGTCAGCGTGTTGTCAGTCGTGGTTACAAGACCCTCGCCGTTCATCTGAACCGCCGCAACATCCGAGGTGAACGTGCCGCCGGTGATCGCCACCTTTGAGGTAGCCGAATCATAGCCAGGATAGGCTCCGGGGTTCACATCATAGATGACCGCTGCGCAAGGAAGCTTCGTCTTCTTGTCGCCGACCCAGCCGGTCGCGGTGCCAGTCGCCGCGATCGTCACACCATTGGCAACCGTAACCACACCAGCGCGAACCGCAATACCGCAGCCGCCAG
>JAFXST010000045.1 GCA_017525475.1 Kiritimatiellia bacterium
GATCTTGGCCGGCAGATACACCGGCTCTTCCTTGCGGCCATCGTAGTTGGGCACGAATTCGGTGGTCTTGGGGTTGAACACCTCCTTGCGCGCGAGCTCGGTAAGCCGGCACTCGATGTAACGCGTGGCGGCGTGGGGCATGCCGGTGAAGAGCGAGCCGTAGTTGCCCTGGCCGTCGATGAGATAGCCCTTGCCTTCGCCCCAGAGCTTGTTGGCCAAAACGCAGATCGCATCGCCGATCGACGCGTCGCCGTGCGGGTGGTACTGCATGGCGTGGCCCACGATGTTGGCCACCTTGGTGTAGCGGCCGTCGTCCTTCTCCCACAGGGAGTGCATGATGCGGCGCTGCACGGGCTTGAGGCCGTCCTCCACCGCCGGAATCGCGCGGTCGCAGATGACGTAGGCCGAATACTGCCGGAAATTGTAGTCGTAGAGTTCGCGCATGGGGCCTTGCCCCGTGAGCGTGCTCCCGAAAAGATCTTCTTGGTCTTTCATCCTCGCTGCCTCAAAATTCGCTGGCGTCGCACACCAGCGAGTTCATGATGTATTCCTTGCGCTCGGGAGTGTTGTTGCCCATGTAGAACTTGATGGTCTTTTCCACGTCCATATCGTCGGCGCAGGTGACCGGGGTAAGGCGCATGTCCTCGCCGATAAAGTCCTTGAACTCCTTGGCGTTGAGCTCGCCGAGGCCCTTGAAGCGCGTGATCTCGCACCCCTTGCCGCACTTTTTGATGGCCTCCTCGCGCTCCTTGTCCGAAAAGCAGTAGTGCTGCTCCTTCTTGTTGCGCACGCGAAAGAGCGGCGTCTCCAGGATGTAGACGCGCCCGTCGGTCACGAGCTGGCGGTAGAAGCGCATGAAAAACGTGGTGAGCAGGTTGCGGATATGGAGCCCGTCCACATCGGCATCGGTGGCGAAAATGATCTTGGAGTACCTGAGGTGCTCCAGGTTCTCGTCCACGTCCAGCGTCTTGATGAGGTTGAAGAACTCGGCGTTGGAGTAGAGTACGTCCTTGTTGAGCCCGCACGTATTGAGGCACTTGCCGCGCAGGAAGAACACCGCCTGGTTGGCGGCGTCGCGCGCCTGTCCCAGAGTGCCGCCGGCCGACTGGCCCTCGGTGAGGAAGATCATGGTGTCGTCGCCCTCGGGCTTGCCGGTCTTTTTGTTGACCTTGTCGAGCCGGAGGTGGTTCTTGCAGTCCTTGAGCTGCGGCACCCTGACGCTGATCGCCTGGCTCTTCTCGCGCGCCTGCTTCTTGATGGTGTTGAGCTGGCTGCGGATCTTGCCCGTCTCCTCGATCTTGGCGATGAGCTTGTCGGTCTCGGCCGGCGCGCGATGGAGCGCGGTCTCGATCTCCTTCTTCATCTGCTGCACGAGTTCCGCGCGGAGCTCGTTCATCACCATCTTGATCTTGGTCTGGCCCTCGAACACCGGGTTCATGATACGGATCGACACCGCCCCGATGAGTCCGTCGCGGATATCGTCGCCGTCGAACTTCTTCTTGGGGTCGTAGTCGTTGAGCGCCTTGGTGAGCGCCTCCTTGAACGCCGTCAGATGCGTGCCGCCGTCGGTGGTGTACTGGACGTTGACGAACGAATGGTACTCCTCGCCGAAGCGATTGGTGTGGGTGAAGATGATCTCCAGCGTCTTGGTCTTGACGTGGAACGGCGCGTAGAGTTTTTCGTACTGCGCCTCGTCGGCGATGAGATCGGCGAGCCCCTTGTCGGAGCAGATGCGCTGGCCGTTGAGATTGATGGTAAGCCCGGCGTTGACGTAGCAGTACATCTTCATGCGCCTCAGGACGTGCTCTTCGCGCGTCTTGAAGTGCTTCAGCACCTTGGCGTCGGGCTTGTAGCGGATGAAGGTGCCGTTGGGCTCGTTCGTCTTGCACTTGCCGCGCTTCTTCGATTTGAGCCGCCCTTCCTCGAAATACGCCTCGCTGAATTCGCCGTTGCGGAACGCGCGCACCTCGAAAAACTCGCTGAGCGCGTTCACCGCCTTGGTGCCCACGCCGTTCATGCCGGCCGAAAACTGGAAATTCTCGTTGTCGAACTTGCCGCCGGTGTTCATCTGGCTGACGCAGTCCACCACCTTCTCGAGCGGGATCCCGCGCCCGTAATCGCGCACGCTCGTTTCGCCCGTCGCGTAATCCACCTTGACGTCGATCTTCTTGCCCGCCCCCATCACAAACTCGTCGATCGAGTTGTCGATGACCTCCTTCATGAGGATGTAGATGCAGTCGTGGTACATCGTGCCGTTGCCCGGCTCGCCCACGTACATGCCCGGCCGCGTACGGATGTGCGTGACCGGATCGAGAGTCTTTATGCTCTCGGCGCCATATTCTTCTTTTGCCATATTGGGCGCATATTATACCATATTTTGGGGATGAAAATCAAGTAGATACTTTACAAAGTATCGGGGGCGGGATGCCCAGCACCCCGCCCCCGGCTTGGACTTAAGCTTTCAACCGATTAGAAGTTGACGGTCACACCCGTGCCGCCCCAAGCGAAGTCCTTGTACTGGCCATAAGCGGCGCCGTGGCTGTTCTCGGCCTCGTTGCGCAGCGAGTGGTCGTACAGGTGGCACCAATACACCTTGGCGAAGAGGCCGATGTGATCGGTGATCATGTACGTGGCGTCGATGCCCAGCTTGACGGTGGCGAAGCCCGATCCGTGATAGCTCGTGAAGTTCTGGGTCGGAAAGCACCAGTTGTAGCGGCTGGAGCGGTAGACCCACACCATCTGCGGGACGAGCGAGAGCTTGTCGCCGACGGTGACCTGCTTGCGAAGACCCATTTCCCAGAGGTTGGCCTTGTTCTCGTGGTACTCGTGCACCCAGGTCACGAATGGCGTGATATAGGGGTTGTTGAGCGCGAACGAGTGGTTCCAGTCCATCGTCGTGGCGGTGGAACGGCGGGAGCCATCCGGATAGTTGATGCCATTGTGACGGCGGTGGGGATAGTAGTACCACACGAACGAAGTGCGGTAATCGAGGCCCCAAGTGCGCTCGTCGTCAAACCAGAAGGTCTTGCCCCAGTGCAGGTTGAGATCCCACTCGTTGAACGCCTTGCCGTAGGAAGCGCGACGCTTGTCGGTGAGGTCGGTATTGGACCACACGCCCACGCCGGCGTAGCCAAGATCCATATCGCAAGCGCGGAGGTTGGCGTTGACTTCGGCGTAACCCTGGAGGGTGGGCTCGGAGTTGACCATGGAGCCGTAGAGTTGGTACCCGGAATAGATACCGTAGTTGCCGAAGCCCCAGATCACGGGAGCGCCGGTATCCTCTTCCTCGGAGGTCTCGGGCGCGGGCGCGGGCGCATCGGCCACGGCGACGATCGCCACGGGAGCGGCCTCTTCGACGGCCACAGGGGCCTCTTCGACTACGGGAGCCGCTTCGACCACGGGGGCTTCCTCGACGGCCACGGCCGCTTCTTCGACGACGGGAGCAGCCTCGACGGCCACGGGGGCCTCTTCGACGACGGGAGCCGCCTCGACGACCGGTGCTTCTTCCACTACGACCGGCGCCGCTTCTTCGACAGGAGCGACTTCGGCTTCCGGCACTACTTCGGCTACAGGAGCCGGAGCTTCTTCGACTACCGGTACTGCTTCCACCACGGGAGCAGGCTCGGCCACAGGCTCGGCCATGACGACCTCTTCCTGAGCATTGGCGCCAAGGAGCAGAACTCCGGCGGCCAGCGTTATCATTAGTTTGTTCATTGTTTTGGTTCCTTATGGGTTTGTTTACGTCATTTGCCGGGATAGGACACCAGCGACACCACGCTATAGTCCTTTAGCGTCGTGTTGCGGGCGTCGAAGCCGGCAAGTTCGATTGGAAATACCATTTTTACCACTTTGCCGCCGAGGCGTTCGACGAGCCGAGCGGCCGCGAGCGCGGTGCCGCCGGTGGCGAGGAGATCGTCAACGATCACCACGTTCTGCCCGGGCTTGACGGCGTCCTTGTGCATGTGGACGACAGCGGTGCCGTATTCGAGCTTGTATTCCTCGCTGATCGTCTCGCGCGGGAGCTTGCCCGGCTTGCGCACCGGCACGAACGCGGTGTTGAGCCGGTCGGCGAGCGCCGCGCCGAAGATGAACCCGCGCGATTCGGGCGCGGCGATCAGGTCCACCTTGGTGCCGATGAGCGCTTTTTCCATCTGCACCAGGCTCAGACGGAAGCCGTCGGCGCTGTCGAGAATGCCGGTGACGTCGCGGAAGATCACCCCCGGCTTGGGAAAGTCGGGAATGACCTTGATGTAGGATTCGAGCGTTCTGGCCTCGTCAGCCATCACTTGCCCTCCGGCTTTACGCCGCCGAAACGGTCCGCGTCCTTGATGGAAGGCGCGGTCTCGGAGAAGTCGAAATCCTTGCCCGGCAGGACGGCGTTGAGGACGATGCCCATCAACGCGCCCACGGCGAGGCCCGAAAGCGAGATGTTGAGCGACCCTACGCTAAAGGCGATGGCGCCGGCCTTGGAGAACGAGATGCCGAGCGTCAGCACGAGAATCAGGGCCGCGATGAGCATATTGCGGCTCTTGCCCAGATCCACCTGGCTTTCCACCAGGTTGCGCACGCCGACGGCCGAGATCATTCCGTAGAGGATGAAGGAAACGCCGCCGATGGTCGCCGCCGGGATGGTGCCGATCAACGCCGAGAACTTGGGGCAGAACGAAACGAGAATCGCCAGGCACGCCGCGATGCGGATGACCCGGGGATCGTACACCTTGGAGAGGGAGAGTACGCCAGTGTTTTCGCCGTAGGTGGTGTTGGCCGGCGCGCCGAAGAGCGAAGCGAGGCAGGTGGCCAAACCATCGCCCAGCATCGTGCGGTGGAGACCCGGCCGCTCGAAGAAATTGCGCTTAACCGTGGAGGAGATGGCCGAAACGTCGCCCACGTGCTCCATGATGGTGGCGAAGGCGAGCGGGAAGACGATGGCGATCGCGCTCACGATACGGCCCCAGTCGGGATGCGTCAGGAGCGGGAATACGGTGTTGCCCATCTTGACGGGGAGGCCGATCCACGCGGCGCTTGCCACGCCCGAATAGTCGATCGCCTGGCTCCAGCCGAACTTGCCGAACAGGACCGCCGCCAGATACGAGAGGATGACGCCCATCAGGATGGGGATGATCTTGAGCATGCCGCGGCCGAAGATCGAAAAGAGGATCACCGCCACGATCGCCGTCAGCGCCACCGGCCAGTCGCTCGTGCAGCTGTTGATGGCCACGGGCGCGAGCACCATGCCGATGCCGATGATGATGGGGCCGGTGACGACCGGCGGGAAGAACTTCATCACCGTCTTTACGCCGCAGGCCTTGACGAACCAGGCGACGATAAAGTAGAGGAGCGACGACGACGCCACGCCGATGCAGGCGTACTGGAGCATCGTGTTCTTGGTGCAATCCTCGAACCCGGCCGAACCGGCCATGCCCGCGAGCGCGAAATAGCCCGCGAGATAGGCGAAGGACGAACCGAGGAACGCGGGCACGATGCCCTTGGTGACGAGATGGAAGAGGAGCGTGCCGAGGCCCGCCCACAAGAGCGTGGCGCTGGGGCTGAGGCCCGTGAGGATCGGCACCAGAATGGTGGCGCCGAACATGGCGAACATGTGCTGCACGCCCAAGACGCCCATCTTGGGCAAGCCCAGCGTGCGGGCGTCGTAGATGGCGTCGCCGCTGCGGAACTTCTCGCGGAGGCGCGCGATCGAAGCGGCCAGCACGGCGGATTCTTCGGCCGTGACGATGCCGTCTTCGGCGATTTCCTCCAACAGGCGCACGAACGCGGCGAGATCCTGGTCGTCGCTCTTGGCCGCGCGCACCAGCGCGATTATCGATTTGGTTTCGTCTACGTCCGCCTTGCCGTCGGCGAACGCGAAACGTTCGACCGCCGCCAGCAATTGCGACAGCGCCCAGCTTTCGGCTCCATTGTTTGTTGCCATGATCTGCTCCTTAAGTTAAAGGGTCCCGAAAATGCGATCGCCCGCGTCGCCGAGACCGGGCACGATATAAAAGTGGCTGTTGAGCCGCTCGTCCCTGGCCGCCGTGAAGACCGGCACGTCCGGATATTCCTTCTCGAGCTTGGCGAGCCCCTCGGGCGCGGCGATCAGGTTGAGGAAGACGATGTGCTTGTAGCCCAGCTTCTTGAGCTGCCCGATGGCGTCGGCGGCGCTACCGCCGGTAGCGAGCATGGGGTCGATCAGGATCGCGAGCTCCTCGCCCTTGGCCGGAGGCACCTTGGAGTAGTAGGGCACGGGCTCGGCCGTCTCCTCGTTGCGCTGCATGCCGAGCACGCCCACTTTGGCGTAGGGGAGCACGTGGAGCATGGCGTCCACCATGCCCATGCCGGCGCGCAGGATGGGCACGAGCACGATCTTGCCGTCGATCTTCTTGCCGACGGTCTTAGCCACCGGCGTGGTGACCGGCACGTCGACCGTCTTCAGGTTCTTGAGCGCCTCGAACGCGAGGAACTCGGTGATTTCGTTGACCAGCTCGCGAAATTGCTTGGGCTTGGTGTTGATATCGCGCATCAAAGTGACGCGGTGCGTCACGAGCGGATGGGTGAGTACGGTAGTCATAAGCTTACATCAAGGCGTATTTGGCGATGAAGACGACGGTGAGGATGTACATGATCCAGTGCACCTTGCGGAAACGCCCGCAGCAGGCGTTGATCAGCGTGTAGGCGATGACGCCGAACATGATGCCGTCCGAAATCGAATAGCAGAACGGCATCGCGGCCACCGCGAGGAACGCGGGCACCGCTTCGCCGGCGTCCTTCCAGTCCACGTCGGCGCAACTCGACAGCATCATGTAGCCCACGATGATGAGCGCGGGGGCGGTGGCGAAGCCGGGGATCGCGAGGAAGATGGGGGCGAACACCAGCGAGCAGAGGAAGAGCGCCGCGGCGGTTGCCGCCGTAAGGCCCGTCTTGCCGCCGGCCATCACGCCGGAAGCGGACTCCACGAACGTGGTGGTGGTGGAAGTGCCCAACACCGCGCCCACCGAGGTGGCGACGGAGTCGGCGCAGAGCGCGCCCGAAATGCGCGGGAGCTTGCCTTCCTTGTCGAGGAAGCCGCCCTTCATCGAAACGCCGATGAGCGTGCCCAGGGTGTCGAAGAGATCGACGAAGAAGAAGGCGAACATCACCACGAAGAAGTCGAGCGACCTTACCAGATCCCAGCTGGCGCCCACCACCTCGCCGTTGACCGTATGCGTCCAGGCCGAGGGGTTGAAGAGCGCGCCCATGGTGTTGCCGAAGGCGCCGAAGGTGGCGGCGATATTGCCCAGGGTGAACTGCGGATAGAGGTTGTAGAAGCCGTTGGCCGGATCGACCGTATAGATGCCGGCGGCCTGGCAGACCATGCCCGCGATCCAGGTGGCGAGGATGCCGAAGAGGATGGCGCCCTTGACCTGCTTGACGATGAGCATGCCCGTGAACAGCGTGTCCCCGATGGCGAGGATGGCGCAAATGCCGTTGGTGTGGATATTGACGTCCTTGAAGTGCACCATCGAAACGAGCGTGGCGGGATTGTCGACGATGATGCCGGCGGTCTTCATGGCGATGAGGCAGATGAAGAGCCCGATGCCCGCGGCCACCGCGCGTTTGAGCGACAGCGGAATGGCGTTGAAGATGCCTTCGCGCACCGGCGTGAGCGAGAGCGCCAGGAACACCAGGCCTTCCACGAATACCGCCAACAGCGCGAACTGCCAGCTGTAGCCCATGGTCAGCACCACGGTGAACGCCATGAACGCGTTGAGCCCCATGCCCGGCGCCAGCACGAACGGATAGTTGGCCATGAACGCCATGAGGAGAGTGCCCACCACCGCGGCGAGCGCCGTGGCCACGAACACGCCGCCCTTCGGGATGCCCAGCGGCTCGGCCACGCCTTCCAACGAGAGGAGGTGCGGGTTGACGGCCAGGATGTAGGCCATGGTCATGAAGGTGGTGATGCCGGCCACGATCTCGGTCTTGACGGTGGTGCGGTTGCCGTTAAGCTTGAAGAGCCGCCCGAGCCACGAGGTTTCCGGCCGGGTTTCGCCCTTCTCGCGCAGCAGCCACTTGAGATGCGCGCCGATGCGGATCGACTCCTGCTCCGTGACCACGCCGTCTTCCAGCACGTCCTCGAGCACCTTGACGAAATCGGCGAGTTCGGCGCTTTCGCCCGCCTTCGGGCGCGCAAACGCGAGGAGGACCTGCGCCTCGGCGCGATCGACCTTGCCGTCTTCGAGAATGCTCTTTTCCAGCCTCTTGGCGGCCTCCAGCTCTTTATCGTTTAGTTCCTGCATGGTTTGTACCCTTTAGATTATCGTGAGAAAATCGGAAAATCCCGTCATGTCCAGCACTTCGCGCACGACCGCGCCCACGTGGACGAGTTTCATCGTGCCGCCGTGCTGGGCCAGCGTCTTTTGGGCGGTGAGCAAGCACCTGAGACCCGCTGAGCTCATGTAATCGACCTCGCCCAAGTCCAAGGTCAGGTCGCTGATCCCGTCGAGTGCCAACGCCTCGGACAGATCCGGGGCCGTGGTCGTGTCGACCCGCCCTTTTACCGCCAGCGTCAGCTGCGCGCCCGACTTGGTAGCTTTTACTTCCATCATATTTTGAAACAGTTCCGGTTGAAACCCGTGGTGGTCATGTTGCGCCGCGCCGGCAAGGCCGTCATGATGTTGGCCACCAGATACAGCCTGAGCGAATTGACAGCGGCGTCGGCATCGGTGATGTCGAAAATCTCCCCGTCGTCGCGGATGGTTATGGTCAGTTCCTTGCTGTCGTTGCGGTCGACAGTAAGCTCCGCATTGATTTTCTTGCCCCGGTTGCGCTCTTTGACCGTCATCAGCGTCTCTTCCACCAAGAGCGACGAGAGCCCCGCGCGCTTTTCGTTCATCCCCTGGCAGATGCGCAGGAATTTGCCGATTTTGGCGGCGACGGCGCAAATGGTCTGTTCGTCGAGCTTGAGATCGAAAACCCGCTGTTTGCGCTCGCGCGGACGCGAGAGGAAAAGCGGCCAGTTCGCGCGGCCGTATTTGGCCTTGATAAGATACATGGTCGCCGCAAGCGCGAGATAAGGGCCGGCCGCGATCGCCGCCCACGTCCAGGCCATCGACTCGGACAAGCCCGCGACCATGATGAGCGCCAGCGGAATCGCCGCCGTCCCCAGCACGGTGACCGTGGTCGCCAGGCCTTCCTTGGCGATAAAGGTATAATAGGAATTAAGGAGCATCACCATCGCAAGTCCCGGTAGCGACAGGCTCGCGAGCCTCACCGCCGTGCGCGCCTCGGCGGCCAAGGCCACCTCGCGGATCCCCTCCAAACGTACGACGAGCTGCGGAAACGCCAACAATACGAGCATCATCGCGACGCTCGCCCACACCGCGGTTTTGGCGGCGTAAACCATGATCCGCCGGGTAAGCCGGTCGTTCCGCTCGCCGATATAGACGCTCGCGAGCGGCTGCGCGGCCGTGCCCACGCCGTCGAAAATCTCGCACATCGAGAAAATGGCGATCACTACCGCCAAGACCGGCAGCGACCCCTCGCCGAAATGCGCCACCACATAGAGATTGAGCGCCAGGAACAAGCCCGCCTGGCAAAGCTTGACGCTGGCGTCGCCCGCCGAACAGCGGCAGATCCTGAGCGTATCGCCGAACGAAAAATGCTTGACGAACTTGAGCGAATTCGCCTTCTTGCGCAGATGCTGCACGAGCACCGCCAGCGCCGCCAGCTGCCACAGCCCCAGCCCGCCGGCGCACCCGGCGAACCCGAACGCCATCGTCAAGGGTACGGACAACAGGCAACAGCCGACCAATTGCACCGCGTACGCATAGGCGCAGATCCGATCGTCGCCGTCGGCATAGCACATGGAGACGAAAAAGAACATCACGGGTTTGAGCGCCGCGCACGGCAAGAACCACAGCCAAAATTCCCTTACGCCCGCGAGCACCGAGCCCGAAACGCCAAACGCCGCGCACGCAGGTTCGCGCGCCAGCGCCAGCGCCAACGCGAGCGCGCCGCCGAACATCAGCGCGCTCCACAGCCCCTGGGTCAGGAGCTCGCTCGCGCGGCGCCGGTCGAACCGACCCATTTCGGTGGCGTAAAGTACGCTCGTGCCCGTGCCGGTCAGGAGCGCAAAGAACGCCACCAGCCCCATGGCCGGCTGCATGAGATTTACGACCGACAGCCCCTCTTCGCCAATCAGATTGCCGCACACCACGCTGCTCGAGAGCTCCATAAGGAACTCCACGACCATGGCGAACATCGCCGCGGGCAGGAACTTTCTGAATTTGGCGGCGGCAAAAGTCATTCGGTCACGAACTCCGTCTGTTGCCACACGCCCTTGGCGGCCTTGCTCGCCTCGGTGTCGTCATCGGCGACGAACTCGAACTTGAGCCAGTGGGTGTCGCCGGGGATATCCACCGCGATAAGCTGCGGCACGTCCGAGCCCTTCATGTTGGCGCGCGCGAAGATTTCCTTGCCGTCGGCCGAAATCCTGAAGGTGAAGCGCGCTTCCGGCAAGTTGTCGCGATGCGTGGCCACGTGGCCGTAGATGCGCGCATAGGTGCCGTCCAGCGGGCCGAAGTTGAGGACTTCGCCGGCCTTCACCACGGTATCGGCGCCTTCGCCGTACTTAAGCTTGTTCTCGGGCTTCATGAGATCGAGGATATTCACCTTGACCGCCTCGGCGGCCTCGGCCTCCTCGGCTTCGGTGGGCACTGGATAGGCGGGAGAAGCGGCCCGGGCGACCACTTCCTCGGTCATCCTCAGCGTATAGGTACCTTCTTTCATCACCTTCACGTGCACGGTGCCGCCCTTCTCCTCGGGCTCGTAGTACCAGCCGGCGCGGGCATTGGCGTAAAGCGCGCGCTCGAGGCCGTTGGTGGACTTGAGTTCCAGCACGCCCGGGATGTCCATGGGCTTGACCTGGGTATGGACCAACAGCTCGTACGTGCGCCGGCCGGGCTTGCCGGCGTAATCGCCGCCCTCTGCCGCGCCGATCGTCACCTTGACGTCGCCCATCTCGCCAAACGACTTGGCAAAAGTCTCCACCGTTACGGTCTGGCGCGTGAAGGCGCCCTTGCGGTAATCCAAGGTTTCGCCGTCGTCCTCATAGACCGTAAACTCGTTGCGGCTGTCGCTCGCGGGCCAGATGTCGAACGTAAGAACCGACTTGTCCGATCCCGAAGTCGTCACGCACTTGGGGTACATCGGCAGGATCGCCCCGGCGCGGACGAACACCGGTAGCTTCGCGAGGCTGATGGGATAGGCCTTGATCCACTGGCCGCCCGCCACCCTGCGGCCGTCGTTATAGTCGTACCAGTCGCCCTCGGGCAGGTAGATGCCCTTGCGCCACCAGCCACGGTTGCGCTTCTCGGGCGTGTAGACGGGCGCCACCAGCACGTCGCGGCCGACCATGAACTGGTACTTGGTCTCGTCGCCGAACGTCACCGGATCTTCGGGAAAGTTGTAGACGATCGGCACGATGAACGGCTCGCCCGTATCGTAGGCGCGGCGCATGAGCGTGTAGAAGAACGGCGTGAGCCTGAGCTTGAGGTTGAGCGCGTCGCGGCACAGGCTCTTGTAGGGCTCGGGATAGCTCCACGGGCTCTTGTTCATGTGCGACCAGCCGTTCATCACGTAGATGGGGCCGGTCCAGCACTTCCACTGCAGATCGCGCAAGAAGGTCTCGTTGGAGCCGCCGAAAATGCCGTCGACGTCGGTGGTGGCGTACGCCTGGCCCGACATGGACGAACCGGTGATCGTGGGGATCATGTAGCGGATGAGATCCCACCCGCCGTATTCGTCGCCCGCCCAGCAGATGCCGTAGCGCTGCGTACCCGCCCAGCCGAGCACTGCCCAGATGAACGCGCGCGCGTTGGCGTTGCGCGTGAGGCCGCGGTAGGCGTCGTCGTTGCACTGCAAAGCGTGCTGCATCTTGTATTCGCCGCCCTGGCTCGTCCAGGCCACGTCGAGCTTCTGCACGCGGGTGCCGGCCGTGCCCACTTCCCAGGCGATGCGGTTGAGCTTGCCCTCGGTCCAAAGCCCGGTGTGGAAATTAAGCTGTTTGAGCTTGTCGGCCACCGAAGCGAGCTGGATGTGCCCGCAGCCGTAGCCGTCGTTGACGAGCAGCCACCCGCAAGGCATATCCTCCTCGCGATAGCGCATGGCCACGCGCTCCACCACCACGGGGGTAGTCTCGGTAAACGAGCCGTCCGCCTCCTGCTTGGGCAGTTTGGTGTCGTTTTCGCGCGTCATGTAGGCATCGGCGTCGCCCAGTTCCAGGCCCCACATAGGGATCAGGTTGGGCCGGCCGGTAGCCTCGGTATAGAGGTCAAGCACATGGGCGAAGTCGCCGATAAAGTAGAACGCGTCGAAGCGGTCCTCGGCGTGGATGAACTCGGCCTCGTCCGCCTTGGTGAAGTCGTAGGCGCCGGCGCTGAAGGTATGGCGCAAAATGCCGTAGCCCTCGGAACTCATCACGAACGGCGCAGGGTTGGGCGCGCCGCCTTCGTCCCACTTGTAGTCGCAATCGATAGACATGCGCTTGCCCTTATGCTGGAAGCTCCCCACCTGTTGGCCGCAGCCGTAGTAGCGCACATCGGGCGTGCTCTTGAGGCGCTGCACGCAGACGCGCTGGTTCGAAACCACCTCGTCCATACTGAATTCCATGGCCTGGGACTCGGCCAGAATCGGCTTGCCGCGGAAGTCGGCAACCGCCATCAAACCGGTTGCTTTATCGAATTCGACCGTGATTTTGGAGGTTTTGAAGATAAACTTGCCGCAAGCGTCGGCAAAGTCGACTTCAGAAGCGTCCTCCATGTAGCCAGGGAGCAGGATCTGGGCCAAGAACGGCTGGTTCTTGGGGTCGGAATAGTCCACCTTGTAGGTGCGGTTGGTGCCTTCGCCCTCCCACACCTTCTTGCCCACCTCCACGCGGAACACGTCGGGTCGGAAGAAACTCACGCGAGTCTCGTAATCGCCCTCGCCGCGCAACGTAAACGCTTTGGAAATGCCGTCCTCCGGCACCAGCTTCACCAGCTGGGCCGCCAATAGTACGGTCGCTATCAACGCATTCATGCTTCTTCTGCGGGTATGTTTTATGGTATTATACCAAATCCCCCGCCCAAAAGTCAATAGGGTAAATGCGTATATTCGGCGGCGAAGATGACGGCGGCGGCTTCGAGGCGGGAGCGGGGCGGAGCGGCCAAGCCCGGCCAGTCCACAAACTGGGCGGCGGCGACAAACGCCTGGGCGGCCAAACGCGGCTCGTCCTTGAGCCAGGCAAGCGGCACCCGGCGCGCCACTTGGGCGTAAGCCGCCGCGACGCGCCCGCGCCCCAATCGGCGCATGGCATTCTCGTAGCGGCGCTGGTTCAAGCGGCTCAAGTCCATGCCACCTGCCTTTCCCGGGCCGTAAAGAGCGGCACCGAGCGGATATGGTCGATATGCGTTTCGCCGGTTTCGGGCGTGCCGTACACTTCGAGCACGTCAAACCGGTAGCCGCCCTGCCAGCCGAACCGGAGCCGCCAGTTGTTGCACACCCGCCGCATATTGGCGAGTTTACGGCGGTTTACGCTCCTTAGCCGCCGCTGATACGGCGAAAAATCGCGATGTTGCTTGACCTCCACGAAAACGAGGGTGTCGGTGCGGCTCTCATAGGCCACGATATCGATCTCGAGCCTCCGGTCGGCGGCGCAAGGCCGGGAATTGCGCTCGATTATCTCGAGCCCCCGGGCGCGGAGGTAGCGCGATGCCACCTCCTCGCCCCAGGAGCCGTGCCTGACGCCGATATTGTCACACGGCTTCGGCATAGGCGGCCTCGGTTTTGGGTTCGCACGTTGACGGCAAGCCAAAACAAATGGCCGCCAGCGAGTGCTCGAGCGCCATCGCGAGGCCGCAGGCCTCGGACATGGTGATGAAGATATGCGCCGTCTGCGAAGCCTCCGCCTCGGAGGTTTTGCGCGTGACATCGAGCGAATAGCCGCTCACCGGCTCCATCAAGTGCCTAAACGAAATCAGCGTGGTGCCGTTGGGCGTGCGGTGCACCAGCGCCTTGCCGTCGTTGACGCATTCGCATTCGCCGCGCATCACCTGCAGAATTTTGCACAAATCCATAAAGCCGAGCTTCACGGCGATGCCGCCCTTCCAGTCGAAGGTGGCGTAGGTGGGCGTGGCGGAATTGCGGCTGGCCACGGTGCGCTGGTTGGCGAGCTTGACCATGATGCAGCCTTCGGCGCCGCCGATTGCGGGCCTCAGTTCCATGTCCATGGCGCCGCCGGAACCCTTGCTGTTGGGATGGTACAGCC